>JAKSNA010000052.1 GCA_024400295.1 Bacteroidales bacterium
TGTCCACTTGAGAGCAACGTCTCAAAAACAGCCTAAAATTTGTCCATTACACCGAAATACTTTCATCTTCAACGACTTACGAGTCAATTTCAGCCAATGAGATAAAGATGAAAGAAAACGCTTTCAGAATCAGAGTCAGCGATGACGTTCCTGACCAGACGAAGGTTGTCTTCAACCTCACGATGACCGACGGAACACATTCATATACAGACGCTTTCGTAATCATCGCCAATGCGCCAGTCTTCAGAGTGACAAATATAGGCATCACTGACGCCGAGGGCAACCCGACCGACAGGCTATACAAAGGCGAGACGTCGAGGCTCACATTCACCGTGAAAAACAGCGGGCACAGCGACAGCAACGAGGCGTTGCACACCATCCATTTTGCCGCGCCGATTGTGACATACGAGCAACAAGAAATCGAAAACGATGGAATACAGGTTTCTGACAGTCTTGACGTTACGTTTGTGCTGACAATCAACGACGATGCTCCGTTCGGCGCGATATTAGAATATTCACTGACGACAGAATCTGATGGTTACACTGAAATCTATCAGTCGGACATGCCGCTCGGCAACTGCATCGAGAATTTTGAGAGCGACATCTTAAACCCTGATTTTCAATGGAGCAATTCAGGTTCAACGCCTTGGGTGAAAAGCAGCGAAGACCCATACGAGGGAAACCACTGCTACACATCGACATCCAACGCCCCTGGTAGAGTTTCTAAATTGATGCTCGGCGTCGAAACCGAAATTCCCGATGTCATTTCGTTCTATTACAAAGATTCCGGCAACGATGACGACTCGTTCACCTTCACGATCAACGACACACAATTTGAACTCTCAGGCGATGAATGGCAGCTCTTCGAAACGCCGATTGCGGCAGGGAAACACGTCATGAAATGGACTTTCTCAAGAAAAAGCAGTGCCGAAGAAGGCAATGCCTCGCTTGACCTCATAAAACTCCCGCCAATGCGTGTTGAAATAACTTCCGTCGAAGAAGATTTCATTGATGATGTGAACGAAAACATGGCAATTTATCCTAATCCCGGCGACACAGAACTTAATATACTGACTAAAAAGGCAACTTTAGTACAAGTATTTGATTTTCAAGGAAGGATGATTTTTGAAAAAGAAAACGCCGATGGTATCACAACCATTGACACAACAACGTGGGGAAGCGGCATTTACCTGATAAAAGCCGGTAAAAGCACCAAAAAATGGCTTAAGAAATAAGCGAAATCAAAATATTTTTCATCAAAAAAGGTCTCATAATACACATGAGACCTTTTTCATCATTCACAAACGAGTTTATCTCGTTGATTTTCAATTCAAAATTATTTCATTTAAAACTTGCAAAATATGTTATTAGTGAGTAAATTTGCCGTTTGTTTTCGGGCAACCTATATGATTGAATATCAATTAAATTTTAAAAAAAAAATAATGAGTACAGTTATTAAAATCAAGAAAGGCCTTGACATTCATCTTGCCGGTGAGGCGAAGAAGGAGACCGAGGTTTTCGAGGTCAGACGTTGTGCCATCAAGCCGAGCGACTTCATCGGGGTCATCCCGAAACTTCATGTCGCCGAGGGCGATGCAGTGCAGGCCGGCTCAGTGCTGTTTCACGACAAGAGCCGCGAAAACATACTTTTCACCTCCCCCATCTCCGGCACGGTGAAAGCCGTGGTCCGAGGCGAGAAACGCGCCGTCATGCAGGTCATCGTCGAGGCTGACGGCAGGGACGAAGCCATTGACTTCGGAAAGGCCGATATTTCGACAATCAAGCGTGATGAAGTGATTGACAAGATGTTACATAGTGGTGTATGGACGATGCTCCGTCAGCGGCCTTATTCCATCATCGCGAACCCGAACGACAAGCCGAAGTGCATCGTCGTGTCGATGTTCAGCAGCGCCCCACTCGCTCCAAGCACAGGCTACATCATTGAGAATCAAGTCGAAGCGTTTAACGCCGGTGTCGAAATATTGTCGAAACTGACCGACGGGAAACTTTATCTGAACCTCAAAGCCAGCTGCAAGAGATGCCACGATGTAATCGCCAAGATTACAAAGCCAGAGAATGTGGTCGTAACCGACTTTGAGGGTCCGCATCCGGTCGGCAACGTCGGCACGCAGATTAATGCGCTCAGCCCGATAAACAAAGGTGAAGTCGTGTGGTACTGCGGTCCGCAAGAGGTCATAACCATCGGAAAGTTGTTTCTTACAGGAAGATACGACAGCAGCCGCATCATCGCACTGACAGGCTCGGAGGCCAACGACCCGCATTATTACAAAGTCAACATCGGCGCCGACATCGAGGCGTTGGCCGCAGGCGGCGTGAACTTCCGCGCCATCAGCGGCGATGTCCTGACCGGCAAAGACATCACCGGCAACTACTTCCTCGGTTTCTACGACACACAAATCACAGTGATTCCGGAAGGCAACGAGTACCGGCTCTTCGGTTGGCTCGCGCCTAACTTCAAGAGGTTCACCTCGACAAACACCATGATTTCCTCACTTTTCAAGAAGAAGACTTTCGTGATAGACACCAACAGGAACGGTGATGTCCGCCCGCTCATCATGACAGGCAAGTTCGAGAAGGTGTTTCCGTTTGACATTTATCCGATGCAGCTTCTGAAAGCCTGCATCATCAAAGACATCGAACAGATGGAGGAGCTCGGCATCTATGAGGTTGACGCTGAAGACTTTGCGCTCTGCGAGGTCATCGACCCGTCGAAGACTGCCATCCAACAGATTATCCGTGACGGACTTGAACTTGTCCGCAAGGAAATGAATTAAAAGTCAAAGAGTTATGGGATTACGCAATTATATAGACAAGATAAAGCCTGATTTCGAGGAAGGCGGCAGATATGCCAAGTTCCATTCGACATTCGAGGCTTTCGAGACGTTCCTCTACACGCCGAACAAGGTGGTGAACACCGGCGCGCACATCAGGGACGCCGTCGATATGAAACGCAACATGTTTTACGTCGTGATAGCCCTCATCCCCTGCTTCCTTTTCGGGACATGGAACATCGGCTATCAGCATTTTTTGTCATGGGGGCAAGATGCAACATTCTGGCAGATAGTCGGTTACGGTCTTTTAAGAATCATCCCGCTCTATCTTGTGAGTTATATTGTCGGTCTCGTGATAGAGTTCGTTTTCGCGGAGATCCGTCATGAGGAAGTCAACGAAGGCTATTTCGTGACAGGATTCCTCATCCCGTTGATTATGCCGGCCGATGTTCCGCTGTGGATGCTTGCCGTCGCGGTGGCGTTCGCGGTCATCATCGGCAAGGAGGTGTTCGGCGGCAGCGGCATGAACGTGGTGAACCCCGCCCTTCTCGCACGCGCCTTCCTGTTCTTCTCCTATCCATCGAAGATGACGGGCGACAACGTGTGGATTGCGGAGAAAGCCGACGCCTTCAGCGGCGCAACGCCACTCGGCACAATACTCAACGGCGGCACGACAGAACAGCTTCCAAGCATCATGGAGATGTTCGTCGGCACAATACCCGGCAGCGTCGGCGAGACCTCAAAAATCGCCATACTTATCGGTGCCTTGTTCCTGATAATCACAGGCATCTCAGATTTGAGAATCATCGTCTCATCATTCGCCGGTGCGATAGTCATCGGTTTGATTTTCAACGGCATCGGAGCCAACGCCGCGATGGAAGTCCCGTTCTACTACCACCTTTTCATGGGCGGTTTCATGTTCGGGACGTTCTTTATGGCCACCGACCCTGTTACGGCGGCGCAGACCAACACCGGCAAATGGATCTACGGTTTCCTCATCGGAGCCATCGCCATCCTCATCCGCGTCGCGAACCCGGGCTACCCTGAAGGCATGATGCTCGCCATCCTACTTCTCAACGTGTTTGCGCCGCTCATCGACTGGTGCGTCGTCGCGGCAAATGTCAGAAAACGCAAGAACCGCTGGGCAGCGGCAGAAAGGAGCGCAAAATGAAAGACAGTTACATCTTCAGATATATCATCATCCTTGTGATAATCGTCTCGGTGCTGCTCTCAGGCGCGGCGTTGCTGCTTCAGCCATATCAGCAGGACAACATCAACAACGAGAAAAAAATGATGATTTTAAAAGCTGCCGGCGTTCAGGATGTCAATTCAGAATACTTTGATAATTATTGTGAAAAAATGATTGTAATCGACCCGCAAGGTAACATCACCGATGAAACCATGAGCGATTACACAAGATGCAAGGCGTTCAAAATCAATTTAAAAGACGAGCTTTACAACAAAGCCAATGGCAAAGAATTTCAGCTACCAATTTTCATAATCGACAATGGCAACGAGAAAGTCAACGTCGTGCCGTTGCAGGGCGCAGGTCTTTGGGGACCGATTTGGGGCTACCTCGGACTTTCATCTGATTTTCGGACTGTCATCGGTGCTGTCTTTGACCACAAGTCGGAGACACCCGGCCTTGGCGCAGAGATAACGACCGAGAAATTCCAAAAACAATTTTCCGGCAAGGTTATTTTCCAGAACGGGCAATTTGTCTCAATCAACGTGCAGAAAGGCGGCATCGCGGTACTTCCTGAAGACGTTCAGAGGCACTCCGTCGATGCCATCAGCGGCGGCACCATCACGTCGCATGGTGTCAACGATATGATTAAAAATGTATTAGAGTCATATTTACCTTATATCAACAAGTAAGCAATGAGCAAGAATTCAGAACTTATAACAAAGCCGTTGCGACAGGCCAACCCCATCACGGTGCTGATTCTCGGCATCTGCTCGTCGCTGGCGGTCACCGCGAAGCTGAAGCCGGCCATCGTCATGGCTCTCTCCGTCACCGTCGTGACGGCACTTTCAAACCTCGTCATCTCATTGATGCGCAAGGGAATACCTTCAAAGATACGCATCATCGTGCAACTCATAGTCGTCGCCACGCTCGTCATCCTCGTTGATCAGTTCCTCAAGGCTTTCGTCTATGACGTGAGCAAGTCGCTGTCGGTCTTCGTGGGTCTCATCATCACCAACTGCATCGTGATGGGGCGTCTTGAGGCTTTCGCGATGGCGCAGAAGCCGTGGCCTTCGTTCTTGGATGGCATCGGCAACGGGCTCGGCTACGGCATGATTTTGGTCATCGTCGCTTTCTTCCGCGAGCTGTTCGGCAGCGGCACGCTCTTCGGGTTCAGAGTCATCCCCGAAGGACTTTACAATTTCGGCTATATGAACAACGGCCTCATGATTTTGCCTCCTATGGCTTTGATTATCATAGGAATCATCATCTGGTGCCAAAAACCTGCGGAGGAGAAGAAATAATATGGAATCATTAAGCATTTTCATCCGTTCGATTTTCATCGACAACATGATCTTCGCATATTTCCTTGGAATGTGCTCATTCTTAGCCGTTTCGAAGAACGTGAAGACATCATTCGGCCTCGGCATCGCCGTGACATTCGTGCTTCTCATCACAGTGCCGGTCAACTACCTGCTCGACAAATACGTGCTGTCGGCAGGCGCATTATCATGGTTAAGCCCTGCTTTTGAAAACGTGAGCCTCGACTTCCTGAGTTTCATACTCTTCATCGCGATCATCGCCGCCATCGTGCAGATTCTCGAGATGGTGATTGAGAAATTCAGTCCGTCGCTTTATTCGTCACTCGGCATCTTCCTTCCGCTGATAGCCGTGAACTGCGCCATCCTCGGCGCGTGTCTCTTCATGCAGGAGAAACACTTCCCGAACATCGGGCAGGCCGTCTCCTACGGACTCGGTTCCGGCATCGGCTGGATGCTCGCCATCACCGGCATGGCGGCGATAAGAGAAAAGATAAGATACTCGCACGTGCCGAAGTCGCTGCAAGGCACCGGCATCGCATTCATTATCACTGGTTTGATGGGGATCGCATTCATGTCGTTCCTCGGTATCACATTTTAAAGGAGGCATATCATGAGTACAACATCAATCATCATCACCAGCGTAATAGTCTTCCTTATTGCGGTTCTGATTCCCGTCACGGTCCTCGTGATTGTCCGCAAGCGGCTCACCCCGCAAGGAAAAGTGAACATCAACATCAACGGCGAGAAGAACCTTGAGGTCGAGCCGGGCAGCTCACTTTTGGCCACGCTCGCCAACGAACAGATTTTCCTGCCGTCGGCATGCGGTGGCGGCGGCAACTGCGGGATGTGCAGATGTCAGGTCCTCGAAGGCGGCGGCACGATACTTCCTACCGAGACAGGCTTCTTCAGCAGAAAGGAACAGCAGGACCATTGGCGTCTCGGCTGTCAAGTCAAGGTACGCGAAGATATGAAGATTCACATCAACCCGCAGATTTTCGGCATCAAGAAATGGGAATGCGAGGTCGTCAGTAACAGAAATGTCGCCACCTTCATCAAAGAATTTAAGGTCAAACTTCCTGAAGGAGAGCATCTTAACTTCAAGTCGGGCGGCTACATACAGATTGACGTCCCGAAGATTGACGTGAAATACAAAGACATCGATGTCAACGAGGAATATCAGAAAGACTGGGAGAAGTTCCACATGTTCGACCTCGTGATGCACAACCCCGAGCCGCAGTTCCGTGCGTATTCGATGGCGAACCATCCGGCGGAGGACGACATCATCATGTTGAACGTACGTATCGCCACGCCACCGTTCGACCGCGTCAACGGCGGTTTCATGAAGGTCAACCCAGGCGTATGCTCATCGTATATCTATTCGTTGAAGCCTGGCGACAAGGTCATGATCAGCGGGCCATACGGCGAGTTCCATGTCAAAGACACTGACAACGAGATGATTTTCATCGGCGGCGGCGCGGGCATGGCACCGATGCGCTCGCACATCCTCGACCAGTTCCTCACCAAACACACCAAGCGCAAGGCGTCGTTCTGGTACGGCGGACGTTCGCTGCGCGAGCTGTTCTACATCGACGACTTCAAGAAGATTGAAGCTGAGAATCCGAACTTCAAGTTCAACATCGCGCTGTCGGCACCGTTGCCGGAGGACAACTGGACGGGCTACGTCGGGAACATCCATGAGGTTTTGTTCGAGAACTACCTCAAGAGCCACGAGGCGCCGGAAGACATCGAGTACTACCTCTGCGGTCCGCCGATGATGACGCAGGCGGTGCTGAAAATGCTCGACAACCTCGGCGTGCCGAAGGACAACATCATGTTCGACGACTTCGGAAGCTGATTTACAGGGATTTGCGTTTCGCGGATTTCGCAGATATTGTCAAGGACGGCCTTTGGGGTTCGTCCTTGATTTTTTATAAAAAATTAATTTCATATTCTTTTAATTTGTATTTTTGCAACTTAAATCGCCTAATTCAGGTGAATTTTAGGCGATTTGAATAAAATATCAGGCGAATTATGAGAAATTTCAATTATTCAAAACTTGAAAGCCACACATGGGACAGCGAAATTCTGGAACTTGTGGCGAAGATACATGAATTCAAAGGCCGGCATGAAGTGCTTTCAAAAAACAGCGACAGACTTGAAAGGCTCGTTGACCTTGCGAAAATACAAAGCACCGAATATTCCAATAAAATAGAGGGCATTGTCACCACAAACACGCGCATAAAACAGCTCATGTCCGACAAGACAACACCCAAGAACCGTGACGAGAAAGAGATAATGGGATACCGAGATGTGTTAAATGTAATACACGAAAGTTTCGAGTACATTCCGATATCCACCTCGTACATACTCCAGCTGCACAAAATGCTCATGAAATATTCTGAAACAAGTTTCGGAGGCATTTTAAAGAACGTACAAAACTACATCAGCGCAAGTTATCCTGACGGAACGTCAGAAATATTGTTTATTCCACTTTCGCCGATAGAGACACCCATAGCATTAGAAGAATTATGCGCGACTTTCAATTTCGCAATCAGCCAAGGGAAAGCGGACTCTTTATTGTTGATTATCAATTTTATAAAAGATTTCCTCTGCATTCATCCGTTCAATGACGGCAACGGCAGAATGTCGCGGTTGCTGACAACACTTCTTCTTTACCGTTCAGGATATTTCATAGGCAAATACATCAGTCTTGAAAAAAAAATCGAGAACACGAAAGACATTTATTATCAGGTCTTACAAGAAAGTTCCGATGGGTGGCATGAAGCTTGCAACGACAACACGCCGTTTTTGAAATATATGCTTCGAATCATATTGTCAGCCTACAGAGACTTTGAAGAACGTTTGGAAATCATAGAAAGCAAGAATACATCATACGACAAGGTGAAGCAATTTGTTGATTCAAGCATCGGCAGATTCACCAAGAGCGATGTAATGGACGGCATCCCGACCATAAGCAAAGCGTCTGTCGAGAACGCCTTGAAATCGATGGTTGAGAACGGAAGCATTGAACGCCACGGACGCGGGAAGGCAACATATTATTTGAGAATCAACGGAATTTAACATCATTTAAGACCATTTTACCTGACACCCGGCAGCGGGAACAAGGCGCTCTGCAATATATGTCTTCCAATTTTATTAAAATTTTTCGCCGCCTGCGGGCTGCGTTTCTGCCACCTCTACGCATCCCCATCTGTCTGCGATAGACAGGGCTCAATTCTGTGAATTGCGGACTGGCCGGACCGAGTGTCCATAGTAACGGTCGTAGTTGTTCGTGCCGAGGTAAACAGAATCGAAGCCCAAGTCATACGACCCGAACGGATAGCCGTCGCCATGCAAACTCGACCAGTAATAGCCGTCGGAGCCGGCGTAGCTGATGCTGTCACCGTAGTAGCAGCCGGCGGCTGGCAAGAAGATGCTGTTGCCATTGGAACCTGTGACGCAGTAGCCGTCCTTTCCGCCCTGTGCCGTCCATTCCCATGTGCAGTTGTCTTCCAGTTCTTCCATCTCGTCAAGTGTCGGCATTCGCCAGTCACCGCCCCAGTTCACGTGAGCCGCATCGTCTGCCGGTTCAAGCATGGTTTTGTCGTCAACAGTGCCGTAGTCAGGATCCGAGTTGTACTTCGTGAGATTATTGTAACTGCCGTTACACCATTTGTAGGTGTACCAACTGTAAGAATCCTTTGTGGCAGTCTCGCCCCATGCGAAGTAGTCGCCATAGTCCTCGGGCTTGTCCGCACCGATGTTGCACGTCGCCCACAACAGACCGCTCGGAAGACCAAGGTCAACGTATGCGTGGTCATCACTCGGCTTGTTACCCGACTCGTTGTTGTCGTCTTTCTTGCATGACGTAAATGTCAGCGCCGACACGGCTATAGCAAATGCAAATAACTTTAATTTGTTCATAAAACAGGTGTTAAAACAGGCTCTTTTTTGCCCTATTTCATCGCTCAAATCAGCAGAACCTGTTATCTGATTCGTGCAATGTGAAAGTCGTCAAAACCATGACTGTAATTCGGGCGCAAATGTACGGCTTTATTTTGAATCACACAATATTTTTTACAATACATACATATTTTATTAAATATTGACATCCAATATATTACATTCAAATTCACTAACATTTTTTCGTATTTCTGCTCATCAGCATAATCATGGGCAACATCTGACATTCGCAAACTTTTGATGATTATTTTTTGACGACAGGTGATTTAACAAATTGAAGCTGACTTGAATTTTTCTGGACACATTAATATTTTACGCTGAATTAAAATCCCGTGGGAAAAATTCGTATCTTCGCGACTTGGAATTTTTCAATGGAAATCGAACAAAAATTTAACATAAAATATTGATTATCATGAAATACGATGTTATTGTCATTGGCAGCGGTCCTGGCGGATATGTCGCTGCAATCAGAGCCTCGCAGCTCGGAAAGAAAGTCGCTGTCGTTGAAAAATCTGAGATTGGCGGCACATGTCTCAACTGGGGTTGCATCCCGACGAAGGCCTTGCTGAAGAGCGCGGCTGTTTACACATACATGCAACACGCTGAGAATTACGGCATTAAGCTCGATGGCGAGGTAAAGCCCGACATGGATGCTGTCGTAGCCCGCAGCCGCGGTGTCGCCGATGGCATGAGCAAAGGCGTTCAATACCTTTTTAAGAAAAACAACGTCGAACTCATCAGCGGTTTCGGCTCGCTCACAGCGGAGAAGACGGTGAAGGTTGTTGACGCCGAAGGTGTTGAGACGATATACGAAGCCGACCACATCATCCTTGCCACAGGCTCGCACGTGCGTCAGCTGCCGGCACTGCCTATCGACAGGAAGAAAATCATCAGCTACCGTGAGGCGTTGGTGCTGAATAAGTTACCTGAGACCATGGTCGTTGTCGGTTCCGGTGCCATCGGCTCGGAGTTCGCTTTCTTCTTCACCTCGATGGGCGTGAAGGTCACCCTCGTGGAGTTCATGCCGAACGTGCTTCCTGTCGAAGACGAAGAGGTCTCGAAGCAGATCGAGCGTTGCTTCAAGAAGCTGAAGATGACCGTCATGACGGAGGCGTCTGTGACGAATGTCGATACCACGGGCGAGAAATGCGTCTGCACCATCGAGACGAAGAAGGGCGTGAAGGTCGTTGAAGCCGACATCGTGCTCTCGGCTGTCGGCGTCCAGACCAACCTCGAAGGTCTCGGTCTTGAGAACCTCGGCATCGCCAGCGAGCGCGGCAAGATCAATGTTGATGAATATTACAGGACCAACGTTGAAGGTGTCTATGCAATCGGCGACATCGTCCACGGGCCGGCGTTGGCGCACAAGGCATCGCACGAAGCCATCATCTGCGTTGAGAAGTTCTGCGGAATGGATCCGAAACCATTGAATTACAACAATATCCCTGGTTGCACATACATCACGCCTGAAGTCGCTTCAGTCGGTTTGAGCGAGGCGAAAGCTATTGCAGCGGGTTATGAGGTGAAAGTCGGCAAGTTCCCGTTCACCGCGTCGGGCAAGGCGGCGGCGGCGGGCAACAAGGACGGATTCATCAAGGTAGTGTTCGACGCAAAGACCGGCAACTGGCTCGGCTGCCACATGGTTGGCGAGAACGTGACGGAGATGGTGGCGACGGCCGTACTCGGCCGCGAACTCGGCGCGACAGGCCGCGACATCATCGAGAACATCTTCCCTCACCCGACAATGTCGGAGGCCATGATGGAGGCCGCAGCAGCGGCATACGGAGAGGTCGTTCACCTGTAGATTGCTCGACCTCGCTCGCAATGACGACAGCCTTTTCGGGGAAAACGGGCGCGGCGAAGCCGCGCCACATCCCCCCCAATGCCGCGCGTCATTGCGACCGCAGCACAGCGGAGTGGAGCAATCTCTGAGTCGAGCAATCTCTGAGTCGAGCAATCTCATAATTGTTTTCCTTCATTTTAAAATTTAGATTATGGAGAAAAAGACAAAAACGCTTCTGATAATCCTGACGGCGTCAGTGTGCGTGCTGACGATATTGGCAGTCATCCTGAGTATCATGGCGATAAACACTGCGAACCGCCGTCCGACGCTGGAGCAGATCTGCATACAGAGCCACGACATCGAGTTCCAGGACGACATAACGTTCGCGGGCGAGCGCGTGCCGCTTGAGATGTTCAACATCAGGGAACGGTACGAGCGCGAGCTGCTGTCGAACTGTTATTTTCACAGCAACACGATGCTTCTCCTGAAACGCTCGAAACGCTGGTTTCCGGTCATCGAGCCTATCCTCGAGAAATACCAGATTCCCGACGACTTCAAGTATCTCTGCGTTGTGGAGAGCACCCTGACAAACGCGGTGTCGCCAGCGGGAGCCGTCGGGTTCTGGCAGTTTATGGAATCGACGGGCAAGGACTTCGGCTTGGAGATTAACAAAGACGTTGACATGAGATACAACGTCGAGCTTGAGACGGAGGCAGCATGCAAGTATTTCCAGAAGGCCTACAAGACGTTCAACAACTGGACCCTCGTCGCCGCCTCGTTCAACGCCGGCACGCGACGCGTCCAGAAATTCATGAAGGAACAAAAGGTGAAGTCGTATTACGACCTGCTGATGGCCGACGAGACAGAGCGTTATGTCTTCCGCGTTCTTGCAATAAAAACGATTTTCGAAAACCCTGAACAGCACGGCATATACATCAGCAAGGACCTTGAATACAAACCTTTCAAATACAAGACCGTGGCGATAACGGAGACTGTCGATGACTGGGCGGAGTTCGCGCAGGAACACGGCATCACATACAAACTGCTGAAGATCTTCAACCCGTGGCTGCGCTCCAACAGATTGAAAGTCAAGAAGGGAGAGACTTACGAGATAAAGATTCCGACAAAGCCGTTCAACATAACGTCGTCGTACAGCAGGGAGGCGTTGGGTGAACACGACTTCGCCGAGTTTGAGAACGACACCGTTATCAGGTAAAAGGTTGAAAGTAGAAAGTTAGAAAGTTAGAAAGTAGAAAGTTAGAAAGTAGAAAGTTAAAAAGTAGAAAGTTAAGGTTCAGAGAAGTGTGGGGGTTGACTAAAAAAATTGAAAAATGAAGAATGACATTGCAGAGGACGAATTTTTGGAGATTTACGGTGCGCGTGAGAACAACCTGAAGAACATCGACTTGCGCATCCCGCGCGATAAGTTCGTGGTCATCACGGGCTTGAGCGGCAGCGGGAAGTCGTCGCTCGCCTTCGAGACCATCTATGCTGAAGGACAGCGGCGTTACATGGAGTCGTTCTCCGCCTACGCCCGTCAGTTCATCGGCAACATGGAGCGTCCCGACGTCGATGAGATCAACGGCCTCAGCCCCGTCATCTCCATCGAACAGAAATCGGTAAACCGCAACCCGCGTTCGACGGTGGGCACCATAACCGAGATTTACGACTTCATGCGTCTGCTTTTCGCGAGAGCCGCCGAGCCTTTCTCGTATAACACCGGCGAGAAGATGGTGCGCTATTCCGAAGAACAGATCACCGCCATGATTTTGGAGCGATACAAAAACAAGAGAATCAACATCTTAGCTCCTGTCGTGCGAGGCAGGAAAGGCCATTACCGCGACTTGTTCGAGCAGATACGCCAGCAGGGTTACCTAAAGGTGCGCGTCGATGGTGTCATCCGCGAGCTGGTCTTCGGGATGCAGCTCGACCGTTACAAGACGCACGACATCGAGATCGTCGTTGACCGTGTGGAGGTTCACGGTGACAGCAAGGAACGCATCACAAAGTCGGTGGAGACAGCGTTCCGCCGCGGCAAAGGCATGCTTTATGTGCTTGAGGATGGCGCAACGGATGTGAAATATTACAGCAAGCTGCTGATGTGCCCGACCACCGGCATCGCCTACCAGGATCCGGAGCCTAACACATTCAGTTTCAACAGTCCGTATGGTGCCTGCCCGAAATGCAACGGCCTCGGCACCATCATCACCGTTGACATGAAGAAAATAATCCCCGACGACTCGAAGACACTGCGGCAGGGCGGTCTCGCGCCTCTCGGCGAATACAAGAACAACTGGGTGTTCTGCCAGCTCGAGGCCATCGGCGCACGCTACGGCTTCGACCTCGACACCCCGATAAGCGAGATACCCGAAAACGCCATGAGCATCATCCTCTACGGCAGTAACGAGTCGTTCACCGTCGTGAAGGAATATCTCGGCACAAGGTCAACGTACTCAATGCCTTTTGAGGGAATTGTCAACGTCATACGCAAACAGAACGAGGAGAACGCTCCCGCTTCGATATTGAAATGGGCCAACAGCTTCATGAACGAGGCGGAATGCCCCGAATGCCACGGCAAACGTTTGAAGAAAGAAGCACTGTATTTCCGTCTCAACGGGAAAAACATCTCCGAACTCGCGGAAATGGATGTCACGACACTGTCGCAATGGCTCGACGAACTGCCTGACCATCTGACACAAAGCCAAAAGGAGATAGCCCACGACATAATCATAGAGATAAAGAAACGCATCAACTTCCTTCTTAACGTTGGCATCGACTATCTGTGCATGAACCGGCCGGCGAAGAGTCTGTCGGGCGGTGAGGCTCAACGCATCCGACTCGCCACACAGATCGGCTCGCAGCTGACAGGCATCCTGTACATCTTGGACGAGCCGAGCATCGGGCTGCACCAGCGTGACAATCACCGGCTTATAGAATCGCTGAAAGAGCTGCGCGACATCGGCAACAGCATCATCGTCGTTGAACACGACAAAGACACCATGTTAGCGTCCGACCATATCATCGACATCGGCCCTGGCGCTGGTGTCAACGGCGGCGAGGTCATCTTCCAAGGCAAGCCGGGCGCACTGAAGAAAGGCAAGGGGCTGACATGCGACTACCTCAACGGCAAACGGCGCATCGAGATGCCGGTGACACGAAGAAAGCCATTCGACGGACAACACCTTATATTATATGGCGCCACAGGCCATAACCTCAAGGATGTCACACTCGACCTTCCGCTCGGCGTGATGATATGCGTGACAGGCGTCTCAGGCTCAGGGAAATCGACGCTCATCAACGAGACCCTCTACCCTATCCTGTCAAAGCATTTCTACCGCTCGGAGAAAAACCCGCTGCCGTACAGCAAGATTGAAGGCCTCCAGTTTATCGACAAGGTCATTGAGATCGACCAGGCACCGATAGGCAAGACACCGCGTTCCAACCCCGCGACATACACCAAGGTCTTCGACGAGATAAGGAAACTCTACGGCGAACTGCCTGAGTCGAAGATAAGAGGCTATAAATCAGGGCGTTTCTCGTTCAACGTAAAAGGCGGACGCTGCGAGACATGCCAGGGTGCCGGAGTGCGCGTCATCGAGATGAACTTCCTGCCCGACGTTCAGGTGAAATGCGAGACATGCCACGGGATGCGCTATAACCGCGAGACACTTGAGGTGCGTTTCAAAGGCAAATCCATCAACGACGTGCTGAACCTCACCATCGACGAGGCTGTCACCTTCTTCGAGAACTTCCCTGTCATATTGCAGAAAATCAAGACATTACAAGATGTAGGACTCGGTTATATCACGTTAGGACAGCCATCGACCACACTGTCGGGCGGCGAGGCGCAACGCGTGAAACTCGCCACCGAACTGGCAAAACGCGACACCGGCAAGACACTCTACATCCTTGACGAGCCGACGACGGGACTTCACTTCGAAGACATCAAGGTGCTGATGGACGTGCTGAACAAGCTCGTTGACAAAGGCAACACCGTCCTCATCATCGAGCACAACATGGACGTGATAAAGATGGCCGACCACATCATCGACATGGGGCCGGAGGGCGGCGAGCGCGGCGGCATGATCTTAGCAGAAGGCACGCCGGAAGAAATCGTCGAGAAAAACGTGGGATATACCGCGAGGTATTTGAGGTTAGAGGTTAGAGGTTAGGGGTTAGAGGTTAGAGGTTAGAGAGGCTGACGCAAGATGATCGGCACCTTTCACCTTTCCACCTTTCCACCTTTTCACCTTTTCACCTTTTCACCTTTTCACCTTTCCACCTTTTCACCTTTCCACCTTTTCACCTTTCCACCTTT
>JAKSNA010000053.1 GCA_024400295.1 Bacteroidales bacterium
CACCTTTTCACCTTTCCACCTTTTCACCTTTCCACCTTTTCACCTTTCCACCTTTCACCTTTCCACCTTTCACCTTTCCACTCCCAACTACCTCAGCCTTATCACCTGTCCTACCTGAAGAATCGAATTCTCGTCCAAGCCGTTCATTTTGAACAGTCTTTTCAGTCGGACTGCATAAAGGCGCGAGACGTGAGAAAGCGTCTCACCTTTCTGTATGACGTGATATTTATAGTCATCGACAGCACGCAGGCGTTTCGGCTCGACATAAAGCACCTCGCCTTCCCTGAAGACCGTCCTGGCACCCAAGTCATTGTATTTCACCAACTGATATTTTCTCATTCCAAGCTCTTTGGCAAGAGCATCAAGAGAGTCGTTCTCCTTCGTGAAGATGAACTTCACCCCGAAGTTCTCGCGGATATAATGTTTGTCGGCTGTCACGCCGACCACGACACAGTTTTGCATTGTCGGGACGGCAGACTGCTGTCTCTCTGCGCGTTTCTTCAGACGTTTCTGTTTTTTCGTCTCAACGGGCTTCTGTTGCTTACTTTCACCATCTGCAATCTCACTTTTAACCTTTGGCTTTTCATTTTTGACCTTAAACTTCCCGCTCATCACCATCCCGTCATATTTGTAAAGCTCGTAATTCTCAATGAGTTTGATGAGCACCGAGGCGTATGTCGGCAGTGTGGCGTAGCCGGCTTTCTTCAGTCCTTTCGCCCAGCCTTGATAGTCAGTGATTTTCAAGTCAAAAAGCGCTTTATAACGGTCGCCTTTCAGAAAATTGGAGTGGTCGCGGAACGACGCCTCGGCGTTGTCATAGACGCGGAAGCACTCCTTCGGAGCGTCGTCGTCCATCCGCATCGTCCTGCCTTTCCAGTCGGAATGACACTTAATCCCGAAGTGGTTGTTGCCCTTCGTGGCGAGAATGCTATTGCCGCTGCCCGACTCGAGAATCCCCTGTGCAAGCGTTATCGACGCTGGAATCTTGTTTTTCACCATCTCCGTCATGGCGATGTCCTTGTATCTGCTAATGTAATCGAGTGTCTCCTTACTCTGCTGCTTTTGCGCAAAGCAATTCACACTCATTAAAGACATGATTATCAGCGTTATTATACAAATCCTTCTCGTCATAACAGACCTAAAAACGCGCAAAATTACTAAAAATTATCAAAGCCGACATCAATTAATTCAACAATAAATGCCATTGCCACGGATGTAAAACTTTTAACTTCAAAAAATTTACAACCTTATAACTTTTTTTGTATTTTTGCGAGTTAAATTAAAAAAGATGGATCATCTTCTAATTAAAAAATATTTTTCAGATTTAAATGAGACGCAACTGTCACAATATAAACAGCTTGCGCCGCTTTATGAAGATTGGAACAGCAAGATAAACCTGATTTCGCGCAAGGACATGGAGAATTTCTACGAGCACCATGTGCTTCATTCTCTTGCCATTGCAAAATATTTCGACCTGCTTCCCGGCATGAAGGTGATGGACATCGGCACTGGCGGCGGTTTCCCCGGAATCCCGTTGGCGATAATGTATCCGCAGACGAAATTTCTGCTTGTTGACAGCATCGGCAAGAAGATAAAAGTCGTGCAGGACGTGAAGGAAAAGCTTGGTTTGGAGAACGTTACGGCTGTCAACGACCGCGCCGAGAACATCAAGGAAAAGTTCGACGTCATCGTGAGCCGCGCCGTCACACAGCTCCCCGACTTCGTGAAATGGTGCAACGGGAAATTAAGAATCACCAATGACATCGAGGCCGGCGGCATCCTTTATCTGAAAGGCGGTGACATCGAGGAAGAGCTGCGCAACGTCCCGAGAAACTGGAAACGCAAGACGGCGGCTATCAGCAGATGGTTTGAGGAACAGTATTTTGAGGAGAAATACGTGATTCAGCTTTATTAGTTAAAAGTTAAAAGAGTAAAGTTAAAAGAAAGGAAAAAGGAAAAACTTGTGTTAAAAACTCGCGAAACTTGTGTTAAGAAAAAATAAACCAAATAATTTAAACAAACAAAAAATGAAAAAGTTATTTTTATCATTGCTGCTCATCGCGACATTCGCAGTGAGCGGTTTCGCCCAGCAGGCGATGCCATGTCCGATGGACCCGAACGTGCGTTACGACAAGTTGGACAACGGCATGACGTACTACATCCGTCACAACGAGAAACCGGCCAAGCGCGCCGACTTCTACATCGCGCAGAAGGTCGGCTCGGTGCTTGAAGAAGAGAGTCAGCGCGGCCTCGCCCACTTCCTCGAACACATGGCATTCAACGGCACCACCAACCTTCCGGGCATGATGCTCCGCGAATATCTCCAGAGCCGCGGCATCAAGTTCGGCGAGAACCTCAACGCCGGCACAGGCATCGACCAGACAGTGTATATGGTGACAGAAGTCCCGACAGACCTCCCCGGCCTCGTTGACACCTGCCTCCTCATCCTCCACGACTGGTCAAGCTTCATCGCACTCGAAGAAAGCGAGATCGACAACGAACGCGGTGTCATCCTCGAAGAGCTCCGCACACGCGAAGACGCAAGCGAGCGTATCATGAAACAGATCCTCCCCGTCATGTACCCGAACAGCCCCTACGCGAACCGTCTCCCAGGCGGACTGCCGGAAGTCGTCGCCAACTTCGAGTACCAGACACTCCGCGACTACTATCACAAATGGTATCGCCCTGACCTACAAGGTCTTATCATCGTCGGTGACATAGATGTCGATGCCATCGAAGCACGCATCAAAGAGATGTTCGCCGACATCAAGGCACCGGTCAACCCGGCACCGAGACCACAGTTTATGATCGACGACAACGAAGAGCCTATCGTCGCCATCTGCTCGGATCCGGAACAGACCAACTACGAGGTCAGCCTTTATTACAAATGCGACGCAACCCCGGATTCATTGAAGAATGACATGCAATACTGGATGGCAAACTACATGCTCAACATCATCTCGACGATGCAGATCAACCGTCTGAGCGAACTCACGCAGAAGGCCAACCCGCCTTTCGTCTATGGTTACAGCTATTATTCAAGCTATTACATCTCCCCGACCAAGGACGCATGGACAAGCATCGCGATGGCTAAAGATGCCGCCGGCCTCGACGAGGCACTCACTGCCCTCGTCACCGAGAACAAGCGTATGCAGCAGTTCGGCTTCACCGCTTCGGAATACGAGAGAGCCAAGGCCGACTTCATGAAACAGATTGAGAATCAATATAAAGAAAGGAACAACACCAAGAACGGCAGATACGTCAACGAATGCCTCAACCACTTCCTCAGCAACGAGCCGATGATGGGCATCGAGACGGAATACACATATTACGGCCAGATTGTGCCGAACCTCCCGCTCGAAGTCATCAACATGGTGGCGCAGCAGCTCATCCCTGAGAACAACCTCGTCATCACCGTCACGGCCCCTCAGAAAGAAGGCGAAGTGCTTCCGACCAAGGAAGAGATCCTCGCAGCCTACGAGAAAGCCAACGCCGCCGAAGTCGAGGCATATAAAGAAGAGGTGTTCGACGGCCCTATCGTCGCCAACATGCCAAAGCCCGGCAAGATAAAGAAAGAAGAAGCCATCGCCGAACTCGACGCCACAGTGCTGACACTCAGCAACGGCATGAAGGTCATTTACAAGAAGACCAACTTCAAGGAAGACGAGATCCGTTTCAGCGCGGTGAGCTACGGCGGTCTCTCGGCACTCCCGCAGGACGCCCCTGTCACCTTGCAGAACCTTGATGACATCATCACTCTCGGCGGCGTGGGTGACTTCAGCGCCATCGACCTGCCGAAGGTGCTTGCCGGCAAGAAGGTCTCGGTGAAGCCGTCAATCTCGACATATTCAGAAGGCATGAGCGGCGTAAGCACACCCAAAGACCTCGAGACGATGATGCAGCTCATATACCTGTATTTCACAAGCCCGCGTGCCGACGAGGAGGCGTTCCGCTCGTTCATCGAACGCAGCCGCAGCGCACTCAAGAACATCGAACTCGACCCGATGATCAGGTTCTCCGACTCATTGGTGAGCGTGATGTACGGCAACCACCCGCTCCGCATCAGGACGAAAGCCTCGGACCTCGACAACATCGACTACGACAAGGACTACGCCCAGGCGATGGAATACTACAAAGACCGCTTCGCCGACCCTAACAACTTCACGTTCTACTTCGTCGGCAACATCGATGAGAACCAGTTCAAGCCGCTGGTCGAGCAATATCTCGCATCATTGAAGAAGAACAAACGCAAAGAAAACTGGAAAGACATCAACCTCGGCATCCCGGAGAAAGACAACATCTGCCACTTCACCAACAAGATGCAGAATCCAAAGACCACAATCTATATGATTATCAATGGCAAGATGGATTACAACTACCGCAACGAGCTTTACATGGACGCCCTCGGCGACCTGATGGACATCTACTACACACGCACCATCCGTGAGGAGGAAGGTGGTACATACGGCGTCGGCGTCATGGGGCAGGTCATGGACAAACCGAAGGACGCTTACCTGTTCCTCATCGCCTTCGACACCAACGATGAGATCTACAAGAAGCTCATGGGCAAGGTCTATGACGGCCTGAACGACGTCGCCGAGAACGGCCCTGCGGCGGAAGACCTCAACAAGGTCATCGAGAACTTCCACAAGAAACGCGCCGAGCAGCTCGAAGAGAACATCTTCTGGATGAACGCGTTGAAGAGATACAATGAGGACGGCATCAACATCGAAGCCGAACACGACGACATCGTGAAGAGCATCAACCCGCAGACCATCGCCGACTTCACCAAGGAAGTTATCAAAGGCTGGAAGAAGGAAATCGTACAGCTCCCGGAAAGATAAACATAGGTAAATAGGTATTTAGGAGTTTGAGGTGATTAGGATTAAAAACACCTCAAACTCCCGGACACCTCACACCTCAAACAACTAATTAAGTAAACAACTAATAAACTAACAAATATGACAGAAAAAATTCAACAGCTATTAAATGACAGCAAAGCAGCCCGCTGGACTGCACTGATTCTCATCGCATTGATGATGTTCTTCGGCTACATGTTCGTAGATGTCATGTCGCCACTACAAAGCCTCGTTGAGGTCGAACGCGGCTGGACTCCAGATGTATTCGGAACATACGCTTTGTCCGAATACATTCTTAACGTTTGCGGTTTCCTTATCATTGCCGGTATCATCCTCGACAAGATGGGAGTGCGTTTCACTGGCGTTTTGTCAGCCTCGATGATGTTTATTGGTGCTTCCATCAAATTCATTGGTGTTAGTGACTGGTTTCAGACCACTGCTTTATGCAATTGGCTGAACACATGGTGGGTGACTCTTCCAGGCAGTGCCAAATTGTCTTGCCTTGGCTTTATGATTTTCGGTTGTGGCTGCGAAATGGCAGGAACGACCGTGTCAAAAGCCATTGCGAAATGGTTCAAAGGCAAGGAAATGGCTCTTGCCATGGGTATTGAAATGGCTATTGCCCGCGTTGGTGTGTTCGCCATCTTCTCGATTTCTCCACTGATTGCCGGAAAAATCAACCCCACCATTGTGAGACCAGTTGGGTTCTGCACTGTGTTACTGCTTATCGGCTTGATTTGCTTCATCGTATTCACGTTTATGGACAAGAAATTCGACAAGCAATTGGTTGAAGCAGGTCTCGCCACAGAAGAAAAAAATTCGGAAGAAGAGTTCAAAGTCAGTGACCTCGGCAAGATTTTCTCAAGCCTGAGTTTCTGGGTCGTGGCCCTTCTTTGCGTTCTTTACTATTCGGCAATATTCCCGTTCCAGCGTTACGGAGCCAACATGCTGCAATGCAACCTGAACGGCATTTCCGCCTCTGCCGCATCAAACATTTTCCGTTGGTTCCCGATTGGTGCAGCAGCAATCACTCCTTTCCTCGGCTCATTCTTAGACCACAAAGGCAAAGGTGCCACAATGCTCATTTGGGGTGCAATCTTGCTGATTGTCTGTCATTTAGTGTTTGCTTTCGTCCTGCCAGCGACACACAGTGAACTCATTGCTTACTCCACAATCGTCATTTTGGGAATTTCATTCTCATTGGTTCCAGCTGCACTATGGCCATCAGTTCCAAAGATTATCGATGAAAAGATTCTTGGTTCAGCTTACTGCCTGATTTTCTGGGTTCAAAACATCGGACTTGCATTCGTACCAAAACTCATCGGTAATGTTTTAGTTAGCAGCAACGCAAACAACGAAGCCGTAATCGCAGCAAAAGCCGCAATTGAAGCCGGAGCTAAAGACACATTCATCCCTTACAATTACACCACGCCATTGATTATCTTCGCATGCTTTGGTGTTGCAGCTCTCTTCATTGCAATCTATCTGAAAGCTCTCGACAAGAAGAAACACCTCGGACTCGAAGAGCCTAACATCAAGTAAACTCGCGGTTTTTTCGCGGATATAACAAATCAGGACGGTCATCGTGACCGTCCTGATTTTTTTATCTAAAATTCCGCCTGCAACAGGATTACAAATCTCAAAAAAGTCATACCATTGTCGCACGTTTCCGGAATAATGTGTATCTTTGCCGCGGAATTCAAAAAAAATACAGTCATGGCATCAACAGTAACACTGAGAGTAAACCTCAGAAGCGCAAGGGCGCGAAGCTTCGCCGACTACGCCCGCACACTTGACTTTGTGACCGTCGAGGAAAAAGAAACAGATCCGCTCGTGAAAGAAATAGCCCGCACATACGCCGGAGTGAAAAACGGGAAAATCAAGACACAACCTATCGAAAATCTGCTTGGCGAATTATGACATATCAGATTAGAAGCACACCTATGTTCGACAGGCAATTCAAGGCCTTGTACAAGAAATACCCGTCACTGAAAAGCGATGTGGCAAAACTTTTTGTAGAAATACAGAACAACCCGAAAATCGGCACGCTGCTGTTTGATGATGTTTACAAGGTCAGAATGTCAATAACCTCAAAAAACAAGGGCAAGAGCGGCGGTGCGCGAGTAATATATTTCAATATGTTTGCAAAAAAAGCCGACAACGATACTATCATCGCGCTGTCAATATACGACAAAAGCGAGCACGAATCAATCACTGACAAACAGATTCTCGATGCATTGAGGAATGTTTGAAACCTTTCATTATTCAGATTTACTCTCAGAAAAAACACACAATTTGCGATGTCATTATCACACGTTTCGGAAATAATATGTATCTTTGCCGCGTGAAATTTCAGAATTATGGCAACGTACACTGTGACAATAGACGAAAGAACAAACGAAGGCCGCGGAATACTCGCAGCGATGAAACAGGCTTCAAGTGTGGTCTTCAGGAAGCCCTGCAAATGCGGCCTTGATGAGGCACTTGAAGATGCGAAAGCCGGACGCATCACCGAATGCGACAGTGTTGACGAGTATTTCAAGAAACACGGAGTAAATGTATAAAATCTCGTACACCAGGAAATTCGACAAGTCTTTCGACATGTGCGCCAAAAGAGGCTATGACATGAAAGTCATCAAAGAGGCAATGGAGATTCTCGAAGAAAAAGGCGAACTTCCCGCAAGATACAAGACGCACAAACTCACCGGTGAATACAAAGGCTGCCTGGAATGCCACCTGAAACCCAACTGGCTCCTTGTCTGGGAGAAACATGATGACGAACTCGTCATGCTTATGATTGACACCGGCACACACTCCGACATCTTCAGAAAATATTAAAAAGTCACGCATGTTCTTACACATTTTCGAAATAATATGTATCTTTGCAGCCGATAGTAATAGACTTAAAATATAAGATTATGGCAACTTATACAGTAACACTAAACGAAAGAACCGCGCTCGGGAAAGGACTCGTGAACTTTCTCAGCACCTTGCCGGAAATCAAGTTCGAGAAGGTGACGGACAATAAAACGGCTTACAATCCCGAATATGTGGCAATGATCAAGAAAAGCCAGAAGGAGGCGAAAGAAGGCAAAGTCAGAACGGTAAAAACCGAAGACTTATGGAAATAAGGTACACCAAGACCGCGCTCTCACACCGGGATTTCCGGAAGAAAAGCGGACGTACAGCCGTGATGAGAAAAATATCAAGCCTCATCGCCAGCATCGAGAAGACCCCAGAGCAAGGCATAGGCAAGCCCGAACAACTGAAACACGAACTCAGCGGGACGTGGTCAAGGCGCATCGACAAGGAAAACCGAATCACTTACGAAATCCACCAAGACCACGTCCTGATACTCGCAATGAAAGGACATTATGAAAACTAAACCAAGACTCATCAAGAACCTCAAGGCAAGCTCAAGACTTTTTATCGAGATAAGACATGCGATGAAACATATTCTGAAAATTTCTTGATAAGAGAGACATTTTTTTCGCCGGACATGGCCGCTGGGTCATATCCGGTTTTTTCTTGTTCAGAACCGCGATGTCCTTTCCTTTATCGTCTCAACAAGATGCGGGTCGGCGTGCTGCATCACGGTAAGCGGGTCGATGCCCGACTTCAGCAACTCATTGATGCCGGTATCCTTCAGCTCGCCCGTGACAGCCTTGAACGTTGTCATCTCCCCTTTTGATTTTTGTGAAACATTTGGTAAACAAATTCGCCGTAAAAACGTCTCAAATGCAAACAAAGCCGTTTTTTATTCCATCGCTAACCGGCGGAATGGAAATAAAAAAGGCTGACTCTCAGCGTGTCAGCCTTGTGGAAACTACTGGGCTCGAACCAGTGACCCCTTGCTTGTAAGGCAAGTGCTCTGAACCAACTGAGCTAAGCTTCCTTCTTTCTTTCGCGGCTGCAAAAATACGACATTTTTCAGCACCCGCGACATTTATTTTTTGAGCGGATTACGAGGTTCGAACTCGCGACCTAAAGCTTGGGAAGCTTTCGCTCTGCCAACTGAGCTAAATCCGCGTCGTCTCAACTTTTCAGGCTGCAAAAATACAACTTTTTATCATGTCTTTCACATTTTGGAAGAATTTTTTTATCAACATTTTATTTGTCATCATTTTCTGAAAATAATAAGTATCTTTGCAAAATTTTAAACTACAAGTTATGGACATCAACAGTTTCAAGAAAGCGACGGAGCTGAGGGCATGGAGCGACATGAAAGCCAACGACTCATGGTCCGTCTTCAAGACCATGTCGGAGTTCGTGAACGGTTACGAGACGTTGTCGAGGATCGGGCCTTGCGTGGCGATCTTCGGTTCCGCCAGATTGCCCAAGGAAAGTCCATATTACAAGATGGCAGAAGAGACGGCGTCGAAACTCGTGAAGAAGGGCTTCGGCATCATCACAGGCGGCGGCCCGGGCATCATGGAGGCGGGCAACAAGGGCGCGTCGAAGGCGCACGGCAAAAGCGTCGGGCTGAACATCGTGCTTCCGCATGAGCAACGCCCCAACAAATACATCGACCCCGACAAATCCATCGACTTCGATTACTTTTACGTGAGAAAGACCATGTTCACGCGTTACGCGCAGGGCTTCATCGCCTTCCCTGGCGGCTTCGGCACACTCGACGAACTGTCGGAGGCACTCACGCTCATACAGACAAAGAAAATCAACAACTTCCCCATCGTGATGGTCGGGAAGGAGTTCTGGAGCGGACTGGTCGGATGGTTCAAGGACACGCTTCTCGCCGACGGACTCGTCTCCGACTTCGACTTCGACATCTTCCACGTCGTTGACACCGCCGACGAAGCCGTGGAAATCATCGACACGTATTACAACGAGACGTCGCCGAGACTTAACTTCTGACGGATTTTGTCGGCAGATTTTCAGATTGTTAAAATCTTTTTTTGAAAAACGCGATTTTTTGAAAAAAAAGTAGTACTTTTGCACGCTTTTTGAAAGAGAAGCACGCAACTATCTTGGGGTTGACCGGTTTTGACAGCTTGCAGGATGGTTATGTAAGCATACCGAGCCATGCGGTGACGCTCGTGAATCTTGACCGCAAAAAATTAATTGGCGAAAACAACTACGCTCTCGCTGCTTAACCGAAGCACAGTAGGTTGAAGCTCAATCCCCACACAAGGTGAGGGGACGAGACATCTCGCGGATGGAGACTCCTGATTCCGGTCCGGCAACGAGGTGCTCATCAATTTCGGGATAGCGGCGCGGAAGCCCAGGCAACGTCGCGAAGCTCAAGGGGATAAGGGCCGGCTTAGGGCGTTCGCTCCCTTGCCAGCCACGAAAAGCAACAGCGGAATAAGTATGTAGAAAGCATGATTGTTCCAAGTTTGGACGAGGGTTCGACTCCCTCCAGCTCCACAATGGTCCCGTAGTCTAATGGATAGAATTAAGGATTCCGGTTCCTTCGGTCCGGGTTCGACCCCCGGCGGGATCACAAAAGGAGCGCCTTGACATTCAGGGCGCTTTTATTTTTTCTTTGCAAGAAACATTATGATTTAAAAAATGTTTTTCCCAAAAATCACTCCCCCATTGCCGCGAACAGTGCATCAATATTACAAACTATGCGACACTGCCCGGGAAAATCAGATGTTTTCCGGTAAAACAGAGTCAATTCTCAATCTTAATCTTTTTAACATATTCGAGACTGTATTGTACATGTTTGCCATCATTTTTCATTCCAATAACTACCTCAATCGTAAAATTCATGTAAGGTATCTCTCTATTATTGAAAATGTAACGAAGTTTTATCAGTTCAACATACCTGTTTTTCTTCTGATTACCATCCTTGATATCATTAGTCCTATAGTTTTCATCATGTGGAACTGCATATTTCAAAACATCAAATAATTTCAGCACTGAATATGTT
The DNA here is from genome assembly GCA_024400295.1 of Bacteroidales bacterium. GTDB lineage: Bacteria > Bacteroidota > Bacteroidia > Bacteroidales > F082 > Limimorpha. Next base: position 10,753 of record JAKSNA010000053.1, read on the forward strand.
GATTGCCAATGTCTTGTCGCATTATTTGTTGCCTTTTGGAAGCTTTCCTTCCAAATTATGTATATATCTTCTTGCAGGAAATCGTTTCTCACATAGTTTTTCCCATCCAATTTCGAGAGGATTAACCTGTAGGCATCTCTAATTATTTTTCGTCTATCACTCCTAACCTCAACATTATCGCTCGTCGGTATTTTAAAAAATATGTTGCTCCCTTGTAAATTTGTTTCGATGAAGTCCGGCAAGTCAGCTGTGTTTTCAGCAATGTTCATTTTATTTTTTTCGCAAAAATACAATATGCTTGAAAACTATCCGTAAGAAAAACGTTTTTGGTTTATCATATTATGCAACCAATTGACACACAACACATTTTAATGCAAATTTAACAAATCATACTAAAAATCAATTGTTATTAAATTTTTACATTTTTTGAAAAAAAATATAGATTGTTTCTAATCAGATATTAAAAAAATCAGTATTTTTGCACCTTGAATTTGCAGATCGGCTTACGCATGGATTAACTGCCAATTCAAAATTCAAAGCGTGTAGATCGGCTTATGCATGGATTAACTACTCGCTTTTTTAATTTTATGCTAAAGCATAGAAAAATCCCCCCATCGCCAAGAGCGGCACTTCTCTCTAACCTCTAACCTCTAACCTCTAACCTCTAACCTCTCATCTCTTATCGTCAATCATCACGTCCAGCGCCCCGACGCCGAACTTCGAGATCGACGCCATCCTGTTGGAGGTGTTCTCGTAGCTCCTGAGCTCTTGAATGATGTGGTTCTTCAGCACGCCGTTACCGACGCCGTGGATGAACGTCACCTTCGTGTAGTCGTTCTGTATCGCGCTGTCGAGCATCTTCTTGAAATAACCGACCTGCACACGGAAGATGTCGTTGCTCGACATTCCGAGGATGTTGTCAACCAGCTCGCCGATGTGGAGGTCAACGATGGCCTCGCCTGGTGCCGTCTGATGTCTGTCAATCAACGCCTTCTCCTTGACGATTTCCTTTGAAGGCTTCGGCTGCATCACGCCGTCTTTCATCAGCTTTGTGAAGTCGGCCTCCGAGCCTTTGAGCGCGACCAACGACGAGAGGCTTATCATCATCGCCTTCTCGCCCAAGACACCCGACTCGACGAAGCTGCCGTCCTTGAAGAAACGGCTCGAACGCAGCGCAAACGGCGCATGAAGCGGACGATAGACGAAGTCGATGTCATCCTGACAGAGGACGACCTGCACCAGACCCTCGCACCACTGCTCGATGTCGTCACGCGAGATGGCCTCGACCACGACCTTTGAGTAAGCCGCGATGCTGCCGTAATCGACGTTAAGGTAACGTCCCTCCTGCTTGAGGTTGAAGCTGTACAAAGCGTCGGCCGGAGTGTGGTTCACTATAGCCACATCGATGAGGCCTGTCATGAGCCATTGCTGGTCGTGCGGGATGAAAGCGAGATATATGCCTTCCTCCTCGACGTTGCGCGCGAAACGGCGAAGCCCCGTGCGCCGTGCCTCATTCTTTGTCTCCTGCTCCACTATCTGCTGATTCTTGATTTCCTGCTGCACCTTCTGCGCCGCCTCCTGCTGACGGCCCGGCTGCGAGCGGAAGTCGAGGACCAAGTCACTCACCACCACCGGAATGTTGAATCCGTCTTCAATCTCCACCTCGACCATGCGCGTGTCGATGATCTTCTTCACCACGCCACCGCCTTTGTCATTCAAAAAACTGACTCTGTCGCCTATTTTGAAACTCTCCATTATGTTTTCTTTTTATGAATTTTCAGGCTGCAAAATTAACATTTTTTGTATTTTTGCGACTTGAAAAATTCATGTAATTTTTGAACAAAGGAGTTCTCCACTTCAGAAAAACGTCGTGCGCCAACCCCTTTCAACTTTACAACTTTATTAACTTTTTAACTTTACAAACTTTCAACTGAAATGTACTCTTGGGGCGATGACCGGCGGTTCAACAGCTACAACTCGTATTTCACGCGCGAGTTTGGCGGACGTGTGCAGAAGATCAGCATCGACGCGGGCTTCAGCTGTCCGAACCGCGACGGCACGATAAGCACCGGCGGCTGCACGTTCTGCCGCAACGACGCGTTCAACCCGTCGTACTGCCGCCCCGAGAAAAGCATCCGCCAGCAGATTGAGGAAGGCATAGAGTTTCATCAGCGGCGTTACCGCAGAGCAAAGTCGTATCTCGCTTATTTCCAGCCTTACAGCAACACATACAAGCCCGTTGACGAGCTTGAAAAGCTGTACCGCGAGGCACTTTCCGTTGACGGCGTCATCGGCATTGTGATAGGCACGAGGCCCGACTGCATCAGCGAGGAAATCTTGGAGATGCTTTCGGAGTTGCAAGCGAAGAGTGAGGTTTGGAGTATTGAGAGTGGAGTTAAGAGGCCGGTGATAATTTTAGAATACGGGATAGAGTCGGTTTACGACGAGACGTTGAGACGCGTGAACCGCGGCCATGACTTCGCGGCGGCATGCACGGCAATCGAGATGACACACAGACACGGCTTCCCGTGCGGCGGACATTTCATCTTCGGGCTGCCAGGCGAGACACGCGACATGATGCTCCACGCCGCCGACATCATCTCCGAGCTGCCTCTCACAACGGTGAAGTTCCACCAGCTACAAATCTTCAAAGACACCGCGATGGCTGACGAATATCTATCAAAACCATCTGATTTCCAACTGTTCACGCTCGAAGAATACATCGACTTCGTGATTGACTTCATCGAAAGACTAAACCCCAATATCGTAATTGAACGTTTCGCTGGCGAGGTGCCGCCGCGTTTCCTCGTCTCGAAGCCGTGGGAGAGCCTGCGTTACGACCAGGTCTTGGCGATGATAGAGAAACGCATGGCGGAACGCAACACCTGGCAAGGAAGGATGTTGGTATCATGCCAACTCGGTGTTCAAAAACTTACCAACTCGGTGTTCAAAAACTTACCAACTCGGTGTTCAAAAACTTACCAACTCGGTGTTCAAAAATAAAAAATATTTGCGTATGTCATTTATTATTAGTATTTTTGCGGCGAAAATAAAAACACAAAAAAATGGACGAATATAGACCAAGAATTGCCGATAAATTATTGGCTGAAAGTCTGGAAGCATTAGGGGCTGTTTTGGTGCAGGGAACCAAGTGGTGTGGCAAGACAACCACATCGGTTCATCAGGCGGGCAGCGTGCTATACATGGACGACCCTCTCCAGAAAGAACAGAACCTGTCGTTGGCCCAGACCAACATCAAGCGTCTGCTTGAAGGAGACACTCCGCGGGTGATTGACGAATGGGAATTAGCTCCCGAATTGTGGGATGCCGCCCGTTTCGAGGTGGATCACCGCAAGCCACATGTCGGGCAGTTTATCTTTACGGGGTCGGCGGTGCCGAAAGAAAAAGACCAGGAAAAGATATTCCACAGCGGCGCCGGACGTTTCGACTGGGTGACAATGCGCACGATGAGCCTTTGGGAGTCTGGCGAAAGCAGCGGCGATGTCAGCTTGGAGGAGCTGTTTGACGGCGCATTGCCTGACGGAGCCTCCAACATAGACATTGACCGGTTGGCGTTCCTGACCTGTCGCGGCGGCTGGCCCGGCGCATTGGACCTACCGGAAAAAGCCGCGCTGCGAGTGTCACGCGCCTACCTGAAAGCCGTTGTCAACTACGACATTTCAAAGGTTGACGACGTGAAAAGAGACCCCGGCTTGATGTCGTGCATCATCCGCAGCTTGGCCCGCAACCAAGGAGAACAGATCCCTTACACGACCATACGCGCCGACATCGCCGGTAATGACCATGTGGAAATAAGCGATGACACGGTCGAAAATTACGTGAAAGTCCTCAAACGAATTTTCCTGGAGGAAGACATGCGTGCATGGAACCCCAATCTGCGCAGCAAGACGGCGATCAGGACAAGCGACACACGATATTTTGTGGACCCGAGCATCGCCACGGCTGCCCTTGGCTTAGGTCCTAATGACTTGGTGGACAACATCATAGATTTTGGTTTCTATTTCGAGACATTGGCCGTGCGCGACTTGCGCGTCTATGCCGATGCCTTGGACGGCGAAGTGTATCACTACCGCGACCGAAGCGGCTTAGAGTGCGACGCAGTGCTGCACCGCCGGAATGGACAATATGGCCTTATCGAAATAAAACTCGGAGGAAAAGACAACATAGAAAAAGGCGCCGACACGCTGACAAGCCTCGCTGCAAAAATCGACACCGACAAGATGAAATCGCCTTCGTTCATGATGGTGCTGACAGGCATCGGACAGTACGCATACCGCAGAAAAGACGGCGTGCTCGTGGTGCCCATCGGCTGCCTGAAACCATAGGGATCCAAAGATTCAAAGATTTAAAGATTCAAAGATTTAAAAATTTCGTATTTTTGCAGTCCGAATTAAATTAAGGATTTGCCTAAATAAATTAAAATGAAAAAACTACTTTTTACAATTCTTGCAGTTATGTGCTGCATGGCGATGAATGCCCAGGACGTTACATTTACGGCTGGCGGAATTAACTAACGTGAGTTCGACCAAATTAACGGCTTGAAACCAAAACAGTTATGGAAAGATG
>JAKSNA010000054.1 GCA_024400295.1 Bacteroidales bacterium
AGGGCGAACTCATCGGCCTCGCCTTCGACGGCAACTGGGAAGCAATGAGCGGCGACGTCAACTTCGAGCCTACACTCCAGAGAACGATCAACGTTGACATCCGCTACGTGCTGTTCATCATCGACAAGCTCTCTGGCGCAACCAACCTCATTGATGAACTCGACATCCACAAGGCGATGCCGGAACCGATCAGAGTTGAAGACGCAGAGTAAGAGTTAAAAGATTAAAGATTAAAGATTAAAGGGCGCGAGGCGACGGTGGTTTGCTTCGCGCTTTTTAAATTTCTTAAAACACAGAGCGTTTCTGCTGGAAAATTTTATTATTTTTGCAAGCTGAAAATAATATTACCATGAAAAAAAATGATATACGTTGGGAACAACGATTCAGCAATTATCAGAAAGCACTGGCGAGGTTGTCGCAGGCCGTCGAGATAATGAAAAACCACAACTACAACGACGAGACCGAAAATCTGCTGAAAGAAGGACTGATTCAGCGTTTCGAATATACTCACGAGCTGGCTTGGAATGTGATGAAAGACTTTGAGGAATATCAAGGATACACCAACATTATAGGCTCCCGCGACGCAATACGTATCGCATTGGAACTCAATCTATTGTCAGATGCCAAATGGATGGAATCAATAAAAGACAGAAACCTGACCTCGCACAACTACGACGACGAGACGGCAGAAGAAATATATAAGTCAATAATTGAAGCTTACTTCCCGTTGTTCAAGGATTTTGAAACAAAAATGTCGGCATTATGTACGGAATAAAAGACTCCGAATTTGAATTGCTTCAGAGCGTATTCAAGAAACATGAAAACATTGAAAAAGTTGTGCTGTACGGTTCAAGAGCCAAAGGCAATTACAAGCCGTTTTCTGATGTTGACATAACGCTTTTCGGCGAGAAACTCTCACACAGCGACTTGAACAAAATAGCATTGGATGTCGATGACTTGCTTTTGCCGTATCAATTTGATATTTCAATTTTCAAATCATTGAAAAACAAAGACTTAATCGAACACATCTTGCGAGTGGGAATTGTCGTGTACGAACTTTCTCCCGTGTGTTCCTGAATTTTGATAATGTAAATATTGAAGAATATCACAAAGAACTCTCATTATTAAACAAATAAGTTCAATCAAGACCGCATAGCGGTTACATATCAGTAACATCATGTCAAAGAAAATCATCCTCTCAGCAATCTTCATCATGTCGATGCTTGCCGGAAACGCGAAAAACCGCGTCGGCGAAAACATCGATGTCACACATTATGAGATAAGAATCAACAACTTGGACTTCACCAACCACACCTTGGACGCCGTCACCACCGTGACGCTGACCGCCTTGGGCGCCGTCTCGGAAATCGACCTCGAACTGAAAAGCCTGACCGTCACCAGTGTCACATCCAACGATTTGATTGTCAGCAGTTTCTCGCAGGACGGCGACATCCTGAAGATACTGCTCGGCTTTGAGATGTATGCAGGTCAGACGGCATCGTTCACGATTTCATACAACGGTAACACCTTCAACGACGGCTGGGGCGGCGTGCTGTGGAGCGGCAACTACGTCTGCAACATGGGCGTAGGCTTCGACAGTCAGCCGCACAACCTCGGCAAGACATGGTTCCCGTGCGTCGATGACTTCGTTGACAAAGCCACATACGACCTCTACGTCACGGTCCCGGCTTCCATGACGTCGTCGTGCGGCGGCATCCTCGAAGGCAGCGTTGACAACGGCGACGGGACGAAGACCGACCGCTGGGTCACGGCGCAGGAGATACCGACTTACCTCATCTCGTTCGCCGTCGGCGACTACCAGCTCTGGGAGGAGACGTATCACGGCATCGGACGCGACATCCCCGTCAACGTGTATGCGAAGCCGTCGCAGTTCAACAAGGTGCCCGGCACCTTCGTGAACGTCAAGGAGATAGCCGCCTATTTCGAGAGTTGCTTCGGCGCATATCCCTTAAACAGAATAGGTTACGTCAGCACGAGTGTCGGATGCATGGAGCACGTTGACAACATCGGGTTTGCCAGCTCGCTCATCACCGGAAACACCGATGAAGAGATGTTTGTGGCGCACGAGATGGCGCATGCGTGGTTCGGCGACATGGTGACTTGCAAGACGGCGGGCGACATGTGGCTCAATGAAGGCTTCGCGCAGTTCGCCGGAATGAACTACGAAGCCGCACTCTACGGCGAAGAACAATATCAGGCCGCGATGACCTCACTGATTGAAAGCATCACAAAAAACTGCCACAACTCCGAGGGCTGGATCCCGCTGAACAACATGCCGTTGGACCTCACCTACGGCACAACGGTATATGACAAAGGCGCGACAGTGGTACATACTCTGAGAAACTATCTCGGTGTGGAGCTTTTCAACGAGGCGATGCAATATTACCTGAACAAATTCGCGTGGCAGTCGGCGAGCTCCGAAGACCTGCGCGACGCCATCACCGAATACACCGGCATCGACATGACAGGCTTCTTCGACAGCTGGGTCTTCACCTGCGGCGCACCGCATTACTCGGTCGATTCCTTCAACGTCACGCCTTACGGAGACAGATTCGACGTTGAGGTCTTCACAAGCCAGAAGCACCGTCACTCCGGCCACATCGGGAACGGCGTCATCCTCGAACTCGCCTTCATGGACGCTGACTGGAACATCGTCACTGACACGATCCACTGGGACGGCGCGACAGGACATACGACCAAGACCATTGACTTCGAGCCGGTTGCGGTCTTCTGCGACTATTACGACAAATACGCCGACGCGCGTTCCGACCGTAATTTCGTGATAAAGAACACCGGAAACATCAAGTTCAACACGGCGAATTTTGAGATGGACGTGGAGTCGGTCGGCGACTCGACATTCATGCGCGTGGAGCATCACTGGGTCGGGCCTGACCACTCGCTCAACGCCGCCGTTGAGGGGCTGAGGTATTCCGACGAGCGTTACATAAGCATCTTCAGAGATGACAGAGGAGAGGCGAAAATCACAGGCAAGTTCGTTTATCAGAAAAACGACACCTATGACGGCGGACTGATACAGAGCGAGAACGACTCGACATTCCTGCTCTACCGCGAAGACGCCTCGAAGCCGTGGCATTCAATACCTTACACTTTCCAAGGCAACTGGAAACTCGGACGGTTCACCATCGCCGACGTGATGAGCGGCGACTACACCCTCGCCGCCGTTGACCTCACCATGTGGGACGGGACAAGCGAAAACGCCGGCGAGATGCCGGAACTCAACATTTACCCGAACCCCGCAAAAGAATTTTTAGAGTTGAGTTTTGAGAGTGAAGTTTTAAGAGTTGAGAGTGGAGTTGTAAGTTTGGTGAATTCCTTGGGACAGACCGTCGAATCGTTCCCGTTTCATGGTGAGAAAATGAGGATTTCGGTCGCAAACTATCCTTCGGGAAGCTATTTCGTTAATCTCATCGACGGGAAGGAGAATGTCGTGGCGACAAGGAAAGTCATAATCAAATAATTGACACATAAACATATCGCAGTGCCGAAATTCACGCCTATTCCTCCACCGGCTCGACGTGGATGGCGATATGAGTGTTCTCGCCGAACTTCTCGCGTAGCTTCTCCTCAATGGCCTCGGTGGTGTCGTGCGTTTCCTTTAAGGTGAGGCTGCCGTCCATCAGCACGTGCATCTCGACGGCGATGTTGTTGCCTATCCCGCGGGTGCGGATGTCGTGCACGTTCTTCACCATCTCGAACGATTCGACTATTGCAACTATCTCATTCTCAACATCATCGGGGAGCGACTTCTCAAGAAGTTCGTTCAGACTGCGGACGAAGAGTTTTGTAGCTACGCTCAAGATAAACACGCTCACCACGACCGCCGCCATCGGGTCGAGGATGCGCCATTCGTCGCCGAGGAAGATCGCGCCGCCGATGCCGAGTGCGGTGCCCACCGACGACAGCGCATCGCTGCGGTGATGCCAAGCGTTGGCGACGACGGCCTGCGAGTTCAGCCTCCGGCCTTTTCGTACAGTGTATTGATAGACAATCTCCTTTATCAATATCGAAGCGATGGCGGCCCATAACGCGAGCATCCCCGGACTCTCAAGCCGCACACCAAGCCAGAGACACTCATATATCTTTATCGCACCGTTATAAAATATCATCACGCCGACGAAAAGAAGTGCGACACCGATAATCAACGTTGCGAGGGTCTCGAACTTTCCGTGTCCGTAGTCGTGGCTCTTGTCCTTCGGCCTGTTGCTGATTTTCACGAAAACCAAGACAATCACATCGGTGATGAAGTCGGATAGCGAATGGACGGCATCGGCGAGCATGGCGGCACTGTTTGCGAGTATTCCGGCTACAAACTTGAAAATCACCAAAATAGCATTGGCGAAACCGCCGATGATCGTCACCTTGTAGATCTCTTTTTCACGAGCCTTATCGTCCATCTTTCAAAAATTAACGGCTGCAAAATTATATCATTTTCACTTAAAAAGAGCAATAGAATTATTCTAAATTACACATTTCAATCTTTTGAAATTTAATGTCGGGCAAATGTAAATTTTGTTTAATTTTGCAGCCAAATTCGAATTTAATTTATTTACTGTAACGTTACTGAAATGAATCCAACACACATTGAACACATCGGCATTGCTGTCAAGAGCCTTGACGAGTCAATACCTTTTTTCGAGACGCTTCTCGGAACGAAATGCTACGCAATTGAAGAAGTCGCCGACCAGAAAGTCAGGACAGCTTTTTTGAAGATCGGTCAGACCAAGATTGAGCTTCTTGAGCCGACATCGCCTGAGAGCACAATCGCTGCATTCATCGAAAAGAACAACGGCAAGGGCGGAATGCATCACATCGCCTTCGCAGTGGAAGGCCTTGAGAATCAGCTTGCAGAGGCCAAGGAAGCCGGCATCCGTCTCATCGACGAGGCACCACGCGGCGGCGCGGAAGGCCTGAGCATCGCTTTCCTGCACCCGAAATCGACTTTCGGAGTTCTCACGGAGCTTTGCGAAAACAAGAACAAGTAGGAAACCAACCGATTTAAGCCTTGGAGACGACACGTTTCCAAGGTCTTAAATTTAATAATAATCAAAAAAATCATAAAATGTTAATTGAACAAAAAATCCAGGAGTTGTTAGACAAACGTGCCCAGGCGCGTTTGGGCGGTGGTGAGAAACGCATCGCCTCACAACACGAAAAAGGCAAGTTCACCGCACGCGAGCGCATCGCCATGCTGCTCGACGAAGGTAGCTTCGAGGAGTTCGACATGTTCCTCACTCACCGCACCACGGACTTCGGTCTCGACAAGCAGGTGTATCTCGGCGACGGCGTCGTGACAGGCTACGGCACTATCAACGGCCGTCTCGTCTATGTTTATTCGCAGGACTTCACCGTCCTCGGCGGTTCTCTTTCAGAGACCATGTCGAAGAAGATTTGCAAGGTGATGGACCAGGCCATGAAGGTCGGCGCACCTATCATCGGCATCAACGACTCAGGCGGCGCGCGCATCCAGGAAGGCTCACGCTCGCTCGCAGGCTTCGCCGAGATCTTCCAGCGTAACATCAACGCGTCGGGCGTCGTGCCGCAGATCAGCGCGATCTTCGGACCATGCGCGGGCGGCGCGGTCTATTCACCGGCACTGACCGACTTCATCCTCATGACCGAGCAGAACAGCTACATGTTCCTCACAGGCCCGAAAGTGGTGAAGACGGTGACAGGCGAAGACGTCAGCACCGACCAGCTCGGCGGCGCACTCGTACACAACCAGAAGTCGGGTGTCAGCCAGTTCATGGCAGCCACTGAAGAGGAAGGCCTCCAGCTCATCCGCGACCTCGTCGGCTATCTTCCTTCAAACAACCTCGAAGAAGCCCCGATGGTCGAATGCACCGACCCGATTGACAGGAAGGAAGACTTCCTCAACCAGTTCATCCCCGACAACCCGAACAAACCATACGACATGTCGCAGGTCATCCACGCCATCGTCGATAACGGCGAGTTTCTCGAAGTGCACAAGGACTTCGCGAAGAACCTCATCGTCGGCTTCGCGCGTTTCGACGGCAAGCCGGTCGGCATCGTCGCCAACAACCCGGCGTTCTTAGCGGGCGTCCTCGACATCAACTCGTCGCGCAAGGGCGCACGTTTCGTTCGTTTCTGCGACGCCTTCAACATCCCGATAGTCACATTGGTTGACGTCCCTGGATTCCTGCCGGGCACAGTGCAGGAGTACGGCGGAGTCATCACCCACGGCGCGAAGATGCTGTTCGCATACGGCGAGGCCACGGTGCCGAAGGTGACAGTCACAATCAGGAAGTCGTACGGCGGCTCGCACCTTGTCATGGGATGCAAGCAGCTCCGCGCCGACATCAACTACGCATGGCCGACAGCCGAGATTGCCGTCATGGGTCCTTCGGGCGCCGTCGAGATCCTTGAAGGCAAGGGCATCGCAGCCATCGCCGACGAGAAAGAACGCGCCGAATACGTCGCAAAGAAAGAACAGGAATACCGCGACAAGTTCGCAAATCCTTACGATGCGGCCAAATACGGTTACATCGACGACGTCATCGAGCCGCGTAACACACGTTTCCGCGTCATCAGAGCCTTGCAGGCACTCGAGACAAAGAAAGACACCAACCCTGCCAAGAAACATTGCAATATTCCATTGTAATCTGATTAAAAACGATTGAATATGAATATGTTATCATTAGTAATGCTGTCTGCCAAGAACCCGATTATGACTCATGATCTGGTTGTGACCTTCGGTGGCTTCTGCATCGTGATATGCGCCTTGATCATCCTCTTCCTCATCTTCAAAGAGTTCTCGAAGCTCATCAACAAAGACTTCAAGAAGAAGAAAGAGGTGAAAAATGAGACGCCGAAGACTTCAACGGCAGCAGGTTGGAAGGTTGATGATGACCTCGCCGTCGTCATCGGACTGGCTCTGTCACTGTCGCAGGAAGTGCACGACACGGAGGCAGACGAAGTGACCATCACGAGAGTCGAGCGTCGTTACTCTCCATGGAGTTCAAAGATTTACGGTTTAAACGGTTTAAATAGGAGATAAATATGAAAAAATTCAAGTTCACAGTCAATGGCAAAGAGTATGCAGTTGAAGTGAAGAGCTGCGAGGGCGAGAACGCCGAAGTTGTCGTCAACGGCACTCAATATCAAGTGAAATATCAACGTGAGGAGGAAGAGGTGAAGACCACTTTCGTGGCACCGAAGCGTCAGGCGGCGCCAAAGGCCGGCAAGGTCGAGGCGGCAGTGGCGGCACCACAGGCTGCGGCACCGACGGGCGACGGCTTCAAGGCGGTGGCACCGCTTCCGGGCACAGTGCAGCAGATCTACGTCAACGTGGGTGACGCGGTGAAACGCGGCCAGAAACTTATGATGTACGAAGCCATGAAGATGGAGAACAACTTCCTCGCGGAAGTCGATGGCACCATCAAAGAAGTTAAAGTCAGAGTTGGCGACAATATCATTCAGGGCGCCGTGTTATTTGTAATAGGATAAGCCATGAAGAAACTCAACGTCAAAAAGAAAGCCCTCCTCGTCTTCGCTCTGGTGGCTATGTTGCTCGTGCTTCACGGCATCATGACCTCAAGCAGCGCGATGGCCGAACCAGCGTTCAGCCAGGCGGCAAGCGCGACGACGGAGATCTCGGCGGCCCCGCAGGCGGAACATCCATCGGCCGGACAGGCGATCAGCGATGGCATGTCGTCGTTCTGGGACTTCACCGGATTCAGAAACTGCACGCGCGGCAACCTCATCATGATCCTTGTCGCCTTCGTGTTCATCTTCTTAGCCGTGAAATACGATTTCGAACCAATGCTCTTGATTCCTATCGGCGTCGGCATCATCGTGGGTAACATCCCATTCATTCAGGACTCATACACTTACGATCTCAACGGAGCCTTGGCCGCACTCTCGAAACTCGAGCTGCAGGGCAACCTGAAGTTCGACCTCACCGAGGCGCAGAAGTTCTTCGTCGGACTGTTCGCCGGACAAGGCACGATGGACTGCTCACAAGCCATCGAGCATTTCCACAAAATGTCGCCCGAACAGCTTGCGGCGTTCCTGCCAGCGGGCATGGACCCGACAGCCGAGAACACGGCGAAATATTTCGAAGGCCTCATCGGACAGGTGTTTAACATGAACATCCAGACCGGCATCTACCAGACAGGCTCGGTGCTGAACTACCTCTATTTCGGTGTCCGTCAAGGCATCTATCCACCTTTGATCTTCCTCGGCATCGGCGCGATGACCGACTTCTCGGCATTGATCTCACAGCCGCGTCTGATGATCCTCGGCGCAGCCGCGCAGCTCGGCGTGTTCATCACATTCATCACGGCACGCTGGATCGGCTTCGACCCGCACGAGGCGGCAGCCATCGGCATCATCGGCGGCGCTGACGGCCCGACAGCCATCTTCATCTCAACAAAGATGGCCCCGCACCTCCTCGGCGCAATAGCGATAGCAGCGTACTCCTACATGGCCTTGGTGCCCGTCATCCAGCCACCTATCATGCGACTGCTCACCACCAAGGAAGAACGTCTCATCAAGATGAAGGAGCCGCGCGTCGTAAGCAAGACAGAGAAAGTCTGCTTCCCTATCGTCGGTCTTCTCCTCACGACATTCATCAGCCCTTCGGCACTCCCGCTGTTAGGCATGTTGTTCTTCGGCAACCTCCTGAAAGAGAGCGGCGTGACAAAACGTCTCGCCAACACAGCAGCTAACCCGCTCATCGACATCGTGACGATCCTTCTCGGTCTCACCGTCGGTGCCTCGACGCAGGCTGACGTGTTCCTGTCAGTTGACTCACTGATCATCTTCGGACTCGGTGCCGCGTCATTCATTGTCGCGACATTCGGAGGTGTCTGCGGAGCGAAGTTCATGAACCTCTTCTGCAAGGAAGGCAACAAGATCAACCCGCTCATCGGCAACGCCGGCGTGTCGGCGGTGCCTGACGCAGCCCGCGTGTCGGAAATCGAAGGCCAGAAATACGACCCGTCGAACCACCTCCTGATGCACGCCATGGCACCTAACGTGGCCGGTGTCATCGGCTCGGCAGTCGCAGCCGGTATCCTTATGAGTTTTATAGGAATTTAATAGTTTTTAAAGGTAAAAGGTTGAAAGGTGAAAGGATCCTTCCAACCTTTCACCTTTATACCTTTCACCTTTATACCTTTCACCTAATGTTGCTAATCGGTATCGCCGGCGGTTCGGGTTCCGGCAAGACAACAGTCGTAAACAAATTAATAGAAGCCCTTCCTGAGGACTCGGTGTCCGTCATTTCACAGGACGCATATTACTGGGACAACGGCAGCCTCCCGCAGGCGGCAAAATTGGAGATCAACTTCGACCATCCCGACGCCATCGAGTGGGACCTGTTGGTGAAGCACATTGACATGCTTAAAAACGGCGAGACGATACAGATGCCGATTTACACGTATGTCACATGCGCGCGCTCGAAAGAGACGATTGCGGTGAAACCCGCCGAGGTCGTCATCGTCGAGGGGATTTTGATTTTCACCTGCCCGAAGTTGGTCAAGCGGCTGGACATAAAGATGTTCGTTGACACCGACGGCGACGACCGTCTGATGCGCATCATACGCCGCGACATCATGGAGCGCGGACGTTCGGTCAACGACGTGCTGAGACATTACGAGACGTTCGTCAAGCCGATGCACCAGCAGTTCATCGAGCCGACAAAACGCCTCGCCGACATCATCCTCCCCGGCGGATTCAACAAGGTGGCCATCGACCTCATGGCGAGCCGCATCAGGATGCAGCTCAAACAAGACTAAAAGTAGCAGTTCGGGCACAGGTTGGTGTTGGCGGTGACGATGACCTCCACTCCGGCTTATGCGAACGTGATATTACGCATAAGGAAATGCAGAATAACAGTAGTTTTTCATGATCTTATTTTGATATACAAAACTGCATATAGATTATTCTGAAATTCAGCCCATTCTTGTTCTTGCTGACATATCTGTTAACTTGACGCAAATGGCGTTTCATATAATATCCATGGTAGTTAGTCCAAATTACCACGATATTATAATCGTAATTTGAGCTTGTTTCCAATAGATTTTCCTTTACAGTCTCAACAGTATCTGTGATTTTTATATAATTCGCCAATTTGAGCTTGTCTGAAATCACCTTGTTGTATATGTTTTCCCGAAATATAGGAACGTCTTTGTAAACATTCAGGTATCGTGCGTTTCCCATGCAAAACTCGTAGGCTCCCACACAATCGCCGTTGCTGTCAAACATAATAGTTTGCATAGGCGATTGTGTGCCGCCATGCTCATTTTTCCAAATGTTTATGCAAAAATCCTCTCCATGCATGATGTCGTTGTTATAAACGGTGTCTATGGAATATGATACATGTTCGCAATCAGGATAAAACTTTTCAAGTTTCACATTCGTCTGCTTGTCGGCGCCCGAAAACGGCAGCACCACAAAATCCCACATCACCGAACACGAAGTGAGCGAAAACAGGATTATTACAGACAGTATATTGTTGATTATTCGCATATCTTACCTTATTTCGCCTACTCTATAAGCTTTTCGGCTTCCGCTGTCAGATGCAAATTTGCTGAAATATTTTCTGAAAACCATGGAAATTTTATTAACATTTTTTATAACTCATTGGACATCAACAGATGGTTCCCTAATGGTTTTGACAAACTTACCGTCCTCAAAATACATGTAGCGGTACCATATAGTCTCTGCGTTTTCATTGTAAATATGTTCCCCCAACAAATCGACGAGAAACATTTTGCTCAATGGCTCGCAACGGTCGGTGCCATATACTTCGGAGTTTTTCACGAACAGCGGATGGTCGGTTAGTTCTGCGTTTTGGCTGAAAGCGCCGAAGAAATAATCGGCAACCACGTACAATTCCACGGATTGTTCATTGCAAAGCCTTTGCAGGTACTCTAATGATACGCATTTTTCCGACTTGCATACTGGATCCCAAGTGTAGAGCAAAGCCCGGGGACTCTCCTCAATCATCATACGCAATTGTCCGCCCGTTATCGCATAAATCCTGCCGTCGTTTGCGACATGTCCCATGAATTCTTCCGGTTGTGTCCACACAACTAATGATTGCTCCTCTTTCGACAAGTCATCGTAATGCTGCCTGACTCCTAACATTGATATTCCCAAAGACCTGCATCCAAAGAAAACGCCGGCACACAGCATTGCAACAAACCAACACTTTTTCATATTAAACACAAAGGGACTTCTATTTTTACTCTTTCACGCCGCACTTCCGAATTTCGCGAAGTCCGTTAGACAAAATCAGAGAAAACGACGCAGCAAAGTTACAAGTTTCTTTCTTATTTTTCAGCGATAATTTTTTAAAAATAAAAATTGACTCACAAAAATATGTTGCCGTCGTCGTCGATGTAAAACAACGTCTTTTCATCAATAAGATAAAGCTTGTCGCGATAATCCGGCAAATGGACGGTCCAAATCAGATTACCAGAATCGTCGATGAGACTCAGCTTGTTCTTGTTTTTCAAATAATAAGATAGGAGAAAGCCGCCGTCTGAAATCCGAATTGCATCGGCGAGGATGAAATCGGCTTCGGCAATGCCGTTCCTCAAGTCGAAACGGGCGTTTTCATTCGGAAACGGCAACTCTATCTGCGCCCCCGTCTCATAATTTGTAATCACCGGCGCGGCGTTGAAATAGGCGTTTTTGTCGTCGATTTTTATGAGACAGAGATTTGTTCCGAGACCGTGTTTTTCATTAAACTCCGGAATGAAGACATTGTCAACCAACGACTTGAATCTTATTTCGCCATCACACCGCTCCATCCGGCAGAGAATCCGTTTCTCGCTTTTCTCTTTTTGCGAGACGCTCAGAACGATATTGTCCCAGTCTTTGATTAAAAACACGCAGTTCTGCCACGCATTGACGCTGAAATCGTTGAACTGCAACGAGTCGCGGAACCGCAGAGGATAAACGTCTTTGATTTCCAGATTCTCGTCCAATCCGACGATGGCAGTCTCAGTCAAAATCCTGACAGTCGAGTCTTGATGCTCCTCGTTGAAATACGTGTCGGTATGATTCACATTGACAAGCAGAAACAGCGTGTCGTGGAAAACGCAGCCGTTGTCGATCTTTATCTTGCCGAAATCGGGGATGTAGCGCGATATTTCATCAGAATATCTGCCGACCTCCCTCAAGGTCTTCCTGTCGCCGAAAATGTCGAGATAAAGCTTCTCAAGATCGGTTTTCGAGAAATCCTGACGGGCAATGTGTTTGAAGTCTTTATCGAAAAGATGCAACTCGTGATAGGCGAAATCCATCAATATATAATTGTCTTTCAACGAGATACATCTGTTACTGGCTGACAAGACCACATCTTCGGGCAATCTGCCGGCTTTGTCTTCAAATGCGTTTTCGTGCTGAAGCTTTTTTAAGACAGGAAGCCATTTCTCGCTTTGACTAAGTTCGGCGTCAAAGACAAGTTCGCCGTCTTTGTAAAGATACAGCCACGGAAAGATGTTGTGTGTCAGCGACTTGAACAACGAGTCGTTGCAGACGATGTCGTAATTGCGGTTGATTTTCAGAAATTTGCCGGTGAATTTTTGCGCTTCTTTCTGATTTGTTGTTTGAAACAGCAGTTGCAGTGTGCAATCCTCGCCGATGCTGTCGAGGAAGCGGTATTCGTTGTAGCAATTCGGGCACAGGTTGGTGTTAGCGGTGACGATGACCTCCACGTCCGGCTTATGCGAACATGACATTACGCATAATGAAATGCAGAATAACAGTAGTTTTTTCATGATTAGTAATGTTAATGTATTTGACTTTGCGTATTGCTGGTAAATTAAGGCATATACGCAAAGCCACATACATATTGAGAGTGCTAACGGCGCAGCTGGTTATGTTGATTGTTAGTAAAAACGCGAACGAAATGAACAATACAACCGATAACGAATATAATATAAACAACAAGTTGCGTTGTGATGTCAATATTTTCGCGCCATTGGGAAATAAAACGTAGTCCAAAAACAATTATTAGGGCAATAGTTAATATCAAGCATGTTATGTCCCAGATAAATCTTGTTCTGGTCGAGATATTTCCCTTATCTATCTGTATTCCAAGATAATAGCGGCAAATAATTGCCACTGTGAAAACGATAATTATTAATGCGATTTCCATAAGTGATTGATTTAGAAGTTTGCACAAATATTAGGACAAAATTGACATAAACATAAATATGCACAAGGCCAATACAATATTGGGCCAGATGCGGTACAAACCAAAAGGCACAATGTGTAGTTGAAATAGTTTGTACAACCAGTATTCTGAGTTCCAAAACTTTGGCCTGATTGCACATTATTAAGTATACAACTTAGATCATATGTAGCATTTGGATGTTTCTTGTAATAATCAATCATTGATTGGATTTTTTCATAAGGAGATTCTTCTTCGCACTCTACACAAATTGTGTTTCTACCGTAATCAAGTAAGTCGGGATAAGAAGATGCGATATTGCTTATTGTTGAACTGATAAAATTGTTAATGGCTTTATACCGAATCAAAGAAATACCAATACGATCGCAGAAATCGGCTTCATTTGTTTCTAGCAGATTTATTGGAGTTGATGTTACTATACATCTGTTCATTATCATTGAACATGAATCGAAAACCTGCCATATATCATTTCTGTACATGATTGAGTCGACCATGTATTCCAGTAGTTCAATGTTATAATTTGGTGACGTTGATTCTCTGGTTAATGTTTCTTGATTTGTAATGTTTAAATCTTTCTTGTTGCAGGCTTCAAATGTGATCACTCCTGCTGCTACGACGAGCAATGTTGCCACAGTGGCAACGAATTTCATTTTCTTGTTCATAATGTAAAAATTTTAAGTGTTTGTAAATGTTGTTTAATTTTATAAATTTTAAAGTTATTCGACACCTATTATATACTCCGTGTTATCTCCTTTGCCACTGACATGAGTAACGCTTGTGACATTATATGTCTCAGTTATACCTGTGCGAGTGTAGATTTCCAGTTCTTTGTCATGAATTGTAAAGCAACGACCCTCGCTTCCTTGGCATACGATGGTGATAACTCCTGGATTAAAGGTAACAGAAACATAAGTACCAGGAACTTCCATATCTGTGCTTGGTGTTTCTGTCTGTTTTGGAGCAACTGGCTCTTTATTGGTGTTGTCGTCTTTCGCAAAAACATAAACCGACAACAACGTTAATGCTGTGAGTGCCAAAAGGCTTTTCTTGAATTTGAACATAATTTTGAAATTTTAATTTCGCCTACTCTGTAAGCTTTTCGGCTTCCGCTGTCAGGTGCAAAATTGCTGAAATTATCTCTGAAAACAATGGAAACATATTGGAATTTTACTGGAATTTTTATAAAATTTTGTTTTATAAATTATTGAAATACAATAAATTACAAATAATAAATCTTAATGTCTAATAAAATGATGGAATCTTGTTGGAAAAGGTCAAAAAAAATGACTACTTTTGCAGAAAAAACATGGAAACTGACACTATTAGAAAAGGAATAATTTGTCATTTGTCAGACGATCCAGTGGAAATTGCAGGGACTGTTGACAAAGAGACAGGCAATGCGACTTATAGAATCGCAATTGTGCCAGATGAGTTGACAGTGGTCGAAAATAACGACAGTCAAAACGGTCATGGTTTTTGGTGGTTGGGAATCGCAATAGCGGTTGTTGCCGCAGTTTTGCTTGTCGTCAGATATATCTGGAAAAAGAAACGCAGCAACGAAGAAAAAACGAAACAAGACAAACAGGATGCCTCGCTGAGATATGAGCTGTTGAAACACAAGGAGATATACAAAAAGTTCTGTAAGAAAGGCTATTTCTCAACGGTCAGAAAAAACAAACTTGCCGTTGTTGAAGAATCTGAGATCAACGAATTGTGCGAGGCTGTTTCGGAAATTTTCCCGACATTCGTTGAGTTTCTTAACAACCACGGACTTTCCGCCAAGGATTTTCAGTTTTGCTGCCTTATGAGATCCGGTCTCACCACCTTCGAGTTGTCGGAGATTTACTGCGTTTCGGAAAGCGCCATCTTCAAAAGGAAACAGAAAATCAAGAGCCAGCTCGAATTAGAGTCCGACCAGAGGACTTTGGATGCGATTGTCGAAGAGATCTGAGATGATGTGATGAGATTCAAATTTGCGGCATATACAAATATTCATTTGATTATCAAAGAATAAATAAGAAGCTGTTTTGATTTATTCGATAGGGATTTGCATTATATTTTCGAGCAGAT
>JAKSNA010000055.1 GCA_024400295.1 Bacteroidales bacterium
TGACAGGCGTGACAAAGTTCTCGCAGGTGAGCGTTTTCAGCGGCTTCAACCAGCCGGAGGACATCAGCATGAACCCGAAGTTCGACGCGCTGTGCGGCATCACGAAAGACGAACTCACTGCATATTTTGACGACGAAATCAAGGCGATGGCCGAGGAGCTCGGATATTCCAAGGAGGAAATGTATCTTCGTATCAAGAGACAGTACGACGGCTATCACTTCTCCGAAGGCTTGTCGGAAGACGGCTCGCCAAAGAAAGTGATGCTCGACATCTTCAACCCTTACAGCGTGCTGAACGCGCTGTCGGAGAGGAATTTGAAAAACTATTGGTTCAAGTCGGGGACGCCGACGTACCTCGTGAAGCTGCTTGACCGCAACAAGACGAACATGCAGGAGATGCTGGGCAGGGAATACGAGTGCGACTACTTCATGGACTACAAGGCCGACGTGGAAGACCCTCTTGCCATGATTTACCAGAGCGGCTACCTCACGATAAAAGGTTACAACGAGAAAAGGATACAGTACCGGCTCGACTTCCCGAACAACGAGGTGCGCAACGGCTTCGTGGCGCTGCTCGCGAACAACTACTGCGGGCAAAGGAACGACCCGAAGAACCTCGTCCTCGACATCAACGACATGCTCGACGAATGCCGCCTCGACGACATGCGCGACGCATTGACAGGCTTCTTCGCCTCAATCCCATACAACGCGAACTACCAGGAACGCGTGTGGAGCTACGAGAGCCACTATCATTACACTTTTTACCTGATATTCAGACTTTTGTCATGTTACACCACTTTTACGGAAAAGGAAAACTCTCGCGGAAGAGCCGACATGATCGTTGAGACAAACGACTACGTTTACATCTTTGAATTTAAGCTTGACGGCACGGCGGCGGAGGCGTTGAAACAGATTGAGGACAAAGGCTATGCGGAACCTTACGCAGCGGACAGCAGGAAACTGTTTAAAATCGGTGTTGGTTTTTCAAGCGAAAAGAAGAACATCAATGAGTGGGAGGTGGTTTCTCGTTAAGAGAGGTGAGAGAAACGGTAGAGAAGCGCCGCCGCTCGTCTCTACCGTTTGTTATTCGTGTTGAACAATTCGTGTTCCGCCTACCTGAAGATCTCCTCGTACTTCAGCTCCTTCACCTTCCCGAACTTCTCCAACGCCTTCGTGTCAATCTTTTTCTTGTTGCCCGACATCATGATGACGACAGGCCTGTCGGCGACGTTCTTCTTGTAGAAATCATAGACATCCTTGTATTCGACGTTTCTGATCATGTCCGTGATCTCAACTCTCGGGTCGTGGTCGTAGCCTTGTTCAAGCCAGTTGCTGACCGTTCCCGGGATGTTGCGGAAGCTGATGTAGTCGGCGGCTCTCGAAAGTATCAGGGCGTCTTTCGATGCGTTGAACTTCTCTATCCTCTCGGGCATGTCGGTGATCAGGCCGCGCAACGCCTCGATGCCCTCGACGGTCTTGTCCGACTGAGTGCCGAGGTATGTGTAAAGATAACCTGGCTTCCTGTTCAGAGCGTCGTACGTGTAATAGCCGTATGCGCTGTAACCCAACGAGCGGAATTCCCTGATCTCCTGGAAGACAATGGAGTACATGTCGGTCCCGAAATATTTGTTGAAGACGTTGGCTGTAGCTCTCTCTTGCTTGTCTAACGTGTTGCCTCCGACGTGCATGTAGATGTTGCTCTGCCTGAACTTCTTGCTGTGAGCCAGGAATATCTGATTCTCGGAATAGTTCTTCTCGACACGGTATTTCTTCTCGGCTTTGACCGCATCGTCTTTGATGAGGTTGTGTTTCTTCAGAAGCCCGATAACCTCCTGGTTGTCAGTGTTTCCGACGAAAGTTATCTCTCCGTTGTAGTTGAAGATGTTCCTGACTTCATCCAGAAGCTCTTCGCCGCTGCGTTTCGCCCAGTCCTTGACAGGCATCTTCGAGAGGAACGGTGAGTTCTCGCCGTACATGGCGTAGTAGTAAACCGCTGAGCCCCAGGTCGCTGCGTCTTCTTTCTCGTTTTTCTTGTTCATCAGCTCACCTTCAACCAAAAGGTCTTTCTTCTTCTCGTCGTTGGAAGGTTTGAAGATTTTCTCTTCGCAGAGCGCGAGGATTTCGTCTAAGTCTTCCTCGTAGCCTTCAATTCTCAACATCGTGCCGCTTTCGTGTGAAGTAAGGTACATCATCGCGGCGAGCTTTGAGAACTCAAGCTGTATCTCTTCGTAAGTCTTTGACTCTGAACCCTGCAACTCAAGATAGTTGATGGCTCTTTCAATCTCGGCGTCGTCAAGCTCACCGTAATTGTAGGTGATGTTCAGGTTGAAGATGTCGTTGTGCGGGTTCTTGGTCGAGATCATCGTGAAGGCGTCGTTGGCCTTGGTGATCTCAACGTCCTTGCCGAATTCGATGACTTGCGGCTTCACTTCCGGAACCTCCTCCGCCTCGATCATTCTGGCGAAATCCGACTTCGCCTCCGTGTTCTTCGCCTCGATGGGTTTCCAGTTCGGCTTGCCTACTTTGTCTTTCTTCGGGAAGCCCATGCTTGAGCGGACGTCAAGGTAGTTGTCGTTGAGGTATTTGTTAGCTATCGCGACCAATTCATCCTTTGTCATGTTTTGGATCTTCTCCGTCTCGGCGAGAAATTCTTCGTATGTGATGCCTTCCGTCTCAAGTCCGAGGATGAGGTTTGACAACGACTTAAGGTCTTCTGTCGTTTTCTTCCTGTATTTCAGCCATTCGGTCTTCGTGGCTTCAAAGAGTTCGTCGCTGAACTCGCCTTTTTTGATTTTGTCGATGGCGGCGAAGATGTATTCCTCGGCTTTCTCATGCGACTGGAAAAGCAGTTTCGGCATGTAGATCAGCACGATGCCGCCGGCGTCTTCAAGGCCGAGAGGTTCCATCACCGCCATCAAATAGTTGCCGTCGAGCATGTCTTTGTCAGCGACACCTGTCTCTCCGTTGCTGAATATCCCGCTGAGCAGGTTCAAGGCCGTCACGTCTTCATGTCCTTGCTCCACACCTTTATACACTATGATACCCAGTTTTATCGGAGTCATTTTCACTTCCCTGACAATCTTCCGGTCGTATTTCGGGATGTTGTACTCTTTCTTCTCAGGCAGCTTGCCGCTCTTCCAGATGCCGAATTTCTCCTTCACCATCGGGATGACCTCTTCGGTGTTGAAGTCGCCTACAAGGATGAGTGTCATGTTGTTAGCCACATAATATGTGTTGTAGAACTCGCGCATCCTGCTTGTCTGCGGGTTCTTCAGATGTTCGGTCAGGCCGACAATCGGACGGCCGTAGGGATGGTCGCCGAATGCTTCTTTGAACACGTATTCCTTGTATTTTGAGACAGGGCTGTCGTCGTACATGTTCTTCTCCTCATAGACGGTCTCAAGCTCGCTCTGGAAAAGACGGAACACGGGGTTGCGGAAACGCTCGGCATACACGTCCATCCATTTCCCGATCTGGTTCGAGGGGAAGTTGTTATAATAGACCGTGTAGTCGTATGAAGTGCCGGCGTTAAGGCCTTCGCCGCCCATCTTCGTTAAGATGACATCGACCTCGTTCGGGATGGCGTATTCCGTCGAGGCGATTGATAACTCGTTGATTTTCTTCTGGATCAAATCACGCTCCGCCTTGTCGGAAGTCTCGTGCAGCTTGTCGTACATCATGTCGATGCTGTCGAGATACACCTTTTCCGCCTCCCAGTTCGTGGTGCCGATCCTGTCGGTGCCCTTGAACATGATATGCTCGAAATAATGCGCCATGCCGGTGGCGTCTTCGGGGTCGTTCTTGCTCCCGGCGTGGACGAGCACGCTGCCATAGACGACAGGTTCTGAATGGTTTTCGCACATCACGACCTTCAAGCCGTTGTCGAGGGTTATGGTCTTGATGTCCAGATTTGCGTCTTGAGCTTTCAAAAAGCTGAAACTCAATAAGATGATGGTTGATAATAATATTTTTTTCATTTTGATGTGGTTTTAAATTATTTCCTTTGATTTATTTTTTTAATTTTTTCAATTCGTCGATGCTTATTCCGAAAAGGTCCATTTTCCTGAAGACTTTCGGCAGCTCCTCTTCGATGAATTCTTTTTTCTGTTCGGCGAGAATCATCTCCTTGGCGTCGTCGCAGACGTAAAAGCCGATGCCGCGTCTGTTCGCGATGATGCCCTTGTTCTGCAAGATCTCGAACGACCTCATCACTGTGTTCGGGTTCACGCCAAGCTCCACGCCTAATTCCCTGACCGACATGATTTTGTCGCCGCTCTTGAACTCACCGTTGAGAATCCTCTCGGCGAGATGGTCGCAGATCTGCAGATAAATCGGTTTGTGTCCGTTGAAGTCCATGATCAATATTTTTGGGTTTTGATTTTACGATATGTCAGGCCGAGCATGACGGCCGAGATGATTATGGAAATCATCCAGCTGATGTAATTGGCTTTCCTGATAAGGTGAATCAGCATTTCCCTGTTAAGTTCCTCATCTGCAATGCTGTCCATGAGGTCTTCGTGGTTCATGACCCATTTGATGAAGATTACCATTGCAAAAATGAAGACAAGTACAAGAATGCCGATCATTTTGCTGGTTTTTCTTTTCTTGAAAATCATGTTGCCGAACATGAAGATTGACGACATCAAAATTACCGAAATGATCTTTGAGAAATAAACGAAGAATCCTGAAAACGCGTTGTTGATATCATCCAAATATCCGTCGTACATCAGCGACTGGCTGCCCATTGCTTCCACTATTTCCATGTCCCGTTCTTTAGCATTGAAAAGCAACTTGAAGATGAAGCCGTCGTAAGGGTTCTTGCCCGGGAAGGCCGCCATGATGGTGTCGAGCGCGACCGCACCGGCCATATATATTATAGGTGTGACAACGACGCAGAAGATGAACATGCTGATGAACTTCTCCAAGCTCGAAGCCGGCATCATGGCGTATTGTATGCCTTTGCGCGGGTCGTTGCAGTCTTTGTAGAGCTTCGCCGGCGCGACGACAAGAGCTATCGTGGATAAAAATCTCAGCATCTGCAGTCTGCCGGTGAGTTCTCCGCCTTGGCTGATGAATGTGAAGCTGGTGAGCCAGATGACTACCGGAATGGCCCATAAAATAACTAACGACCATCCGAAATTCGGGATGAAATTCATGGCATCCCTGCGGATGACTTTTCCTAATCTATTGAAATCTAATGTGTTGTTCATGACTGTTTTAGTTTATAAAGTTTGTAAAGTTTATAAAGTTTGAAAGTTTATAAAGTTTGAAAGTTTGTAAAGTGGTCGCTTCGCGCACTTTTAACTTTATGAACTTTATAACTTTCTACTTTTGAAAAGCTCCTTGTTTTTCATCACCGCGTTGAAAAGTGCCTCGATGTTGACGTTGCTCTCGACGCCGTCGTTGTTCGGCATCACGTTGATGTAACCGCCCGGCAGCATCTCCGAATAAAGCGCGTGAGGCAGCCGCTCCGGGCCGTATTCAAAATACACTTTCTTTGTGATTTCGTTGAAGCTCGCGTTGAGCAGCACGTTGTCGTTGTCGAGGATGACAATCGGATCTATCAGATTCTCAACGTCTTTCACCTGATGCGTCGAGATGATGATTGTCGATTCGTCGGTGCAGTAGTTGGCGATGACTTTCCTGAAAAGCGCCTTCGACGGGATGTCGAGGCCGTTGGTTGGCTCGTCCAAGAACAGATAGTCGGTGCGCAGCGAGAGGGCGCAGGCTAATAAGGTTTTTTTCTTCTGGCCGTAAGAAAGGGCGTTGAATTTCTTCTTCGGATCGACTTCAAGCTCCTTTTCGAGCTTGTAGAAAAGATTCATGTCGAAGCGCGGGTAGAAGGCCCCGATTTTCTTGATGTATTTCTCCGGCGTCGTGTCTTCCGTGATCACTTCTTCAGGAAGGAAATAAACGTTCTGAAGGAACTCCGGCTTCCTGTCCGACGGTATCATGTTGTCGATCGTGCAGATGCCGCCGTCGGGCCTCTGGAGACCGCATAAAATTTTCAAAAGCGTGGTCTTGCCGACTCCGTTCTCGCCGAGAAGACCGTAAATGTTACCCTTTTGAAATTCCAAATCGATGCTTCTGAAGACTTGCGTGTTTTTGTAACTGAAGTCTAAACTGTTGATTTTTATCATATTGTAACTTTTTATTGGATTATTACCTATTAACTGTATTAGATAACTAATACACTGCAAAAATACACTTTATTTTAATATGTCAAGAAAAAAATGAAAAATTTTCAAAAAATTGCATTTATTGCTTAAATTCAGTTAATTTTGCAACAAAATAATAACAAAAATTCAAAATTATGAAGAAAACATTACTCTTTTCATTGCTGATAATGGCTGCCTCAACAGCTTTTCCGCAGATCCATAATTACATGGAACTTATAGACAATAAGGGAAACAGAACGCAGACTTATCCTGACGTCACAGAGATTAATCCTGAAATTCAACAGATTATCAATGAGGTTGACACCGTGGAGATATATAACAGTGTCGCATGGATGCAGCAGTATGTGCGTGACGCCTACTCGCCGGAAGCGCTTCTCACGCAAAACTGGCTCGTCGAGCAGTACGAATCGGTCGGTCTCGACCCGTCGGTGTTTTATTTCTTCGCCGACTATCCCAACAACGACACTTTGGATGCCGGCAATGTGATGGCGATCCAGCGCGGCACGAAATATCCCGATGAATATGTCATCGTGTCGTCGCATTACGACCACCCGGACGGTCCCGGCGCCGACGACAACGCCTCCGGCACGGCTGGAGTGCTTGAAATAGCAAGGGTTTTAAGCCAATACTCCTTCGACCGCTCGATAATCTACATCAACTTCAATGTGGAGGAGAACGGACAGATTGGATCATTGGAATATTCCAAGGAATGCGCCCGCCAGAACATGAACATCATCGGGGTTTTCAACCTCGACATGTTAGGATGGTATCCGCCTGAATTTGACACAATCAGGATGTTCACGAGCTGTTATCACGGAAGCAGGAACCTCTACGATTTCTATGTTAATGTCGCGAATCTTTACCTTCCGGAAACTCCGACTGGCTGGAAAACGGAAGGGGAGACCGGCGCCGGCGACCACCATTGTTTCTTCTTGTATGAATATCCAGCGTTGTATATCGGTGATATAGAATACATTCATCAGAATCCTTGCTATCACAAGGCTTGCGACACGATAGGCAACGGCTTCAACAACTTCGCACTCGCGCGGGCTTTCGTGCAGGCGACAATGGCCGCCACCATCGAGCTTGCCAACGGAACGCTGCCGCCGCAGAACCTCGCCGCGACATGCGACGGACAGAAGATAAATGTCAGATGGGATGAAGTGGCCGACGCATCTTCATATAAATTGTTCAAAGACAACGAACTTATCGCCGAATTAACGGAAAATCATTATGAGGATTATGAAGCCGATGATGGCGAAATGCATGAATATCATGTCGTTGCGGTTCTTCCTGACGGCTCCGAGACTCTTGAGTCGAATCACGACAGAATGCGCGTGACACAGCCGCTTACGCTTCCGTTTTCCAACGACTTTGAGGAAAACACCGACGGCTTCGTGTTTTGCGATACGATGTGGAAGCAGAATGACGAAACGTCATACGGTGATCATGCACTCGCCAACGTTTCTGGAATGCCGATAGATTATTTCACATACGCTGAAACGGATTGGTTTTCAATACCAAGTACAGCACCAGCTGCGACATTGGCTTTTGATTATTATTTGAAGGGCAACAATTTTTCAGGTAATTTCGGCAATTTACCATACCACATGTATCATTTTATGGTTGAAGTCACCACCGACAGAATCCATTGGCACAAAGTTGACGCGCTGGCCAAAACCTCGCCATTCTGGAAAAAATGTGAAGTCTCTCTGAATGATTTTATCGGCGAACCATACGTGCAAATCAGATTTCTTGTCGAAAATCTGAGTAATTCGATTATTTATGGGAAAAATGGCGAAAAAGAAAATGCCAAGGTGATTGTTGATAATTTCACAATTGATTTTTCTGGTTTAGATGTAATTGATAATAAATATGTTACATTTGACAAACTTGAAGTATGTCCTAATCCCGCGTCATCACAGATTGAAGTCTTCACCGACATCGAAGGTGAATACAACGTCTCTATTTACAATCTGATGGGAATAAAAGTGTATGAAAATCAATGTTTTGAAAACGGAAATATTGACATTTCGTCACTTGCTTCCGGAATTTACTTCCTCAAAGTGACAAAAGGCTCGAAGTCGATAGCGAAGAGAGTGATGGTCGAATAAAAATATTTTTATTTCTTTATGCTCAAGATGATGCCTAACGCCACTTCCAACGCAGCGGCGAACAACACCTGCAAAGTGCCTGGCAATAAGAACGTTATCGTGTGTGCCGGCAGAATGACGTTGCAGATGCTGCTCATTTCAGATCATCCTTGCTGAGTTCCTCCACAATCCTTTTCTTGAATGTGTATCCGTCAATCACGCACGGCTCGCCTCTCCCGTCATCTCTCAACAGGCAGACTTTCTGCCCCATCAGTTCCTCCTCAAGGTGCAGCAGGTCATATTCGGTATATCTGTCCCACCATTGTCTCACCACAACCGCTTGGTCGTCATAATAAAACCTGTAAAGTGATGCTGCTTGGAATGACCCGCCCAGAACGACGGGCAATCCTTCAGAAGCCTTGTGCATGGCTTTGTAATACGGACGTTTGTTGGCAAGTCCTGTGCTCTCCGGAAGCACGTTCAGACAGAGAACGACCCTCGCCGCCATGACTGTGCAGAGTGTCACCACCATCGCGTTCCTCAACCATCTGCGCCTGAAGAAAGCCTCCCTCTTGTTCCATTCGCTGGTCAGCATGACGATCGCACCTATAGTGATGAGTACGGTCCAGTGCGGCTCGACATGCCCCCTCACTGTCATTACAAAGAAAAATACCTGAAAACCAGCGAACAGAAACGCCAGCCCTCTCTCGTATGCATCTGTCGAACGGAGACTTTTCCATACTAATATCCATGCCAGAATGTAAGCTACTGGATTAAACACAAGCAACTGGTTGGGCAGGTACTCCAATGTGTATCCGACGGTCCACTCCTGCGAGCGGCTCACCAAATGGTAAACCATCGACGGAAAGCCGTTCTCGTATTGCCATATAATGTGCGGTGTCGTGAGCAGCACACCCAGCAACACGGCGCACCACAGCTTAATGTCTTTGACCAGACACCAGTTGCTTAACACCACGAGCAATATAGCCAGCGCACCCATGTATTTGCTGTAAACCATGCCTGCCATGCTGACACCTAACAACAGAGCGATGCCCCATGACGGACTCTCCAAATAACGCTTGTACAGACAGATGAACAGTGCTGTGAAGAAGAGCAGCGGTGCATCGGGTGTCGTGATGAATCCGTAAGTCGAGAACATGACCATGGAGGCTGCAATGATAAAGAAACCGTTCTGTTCCCGTTTTGTCACTTCTCCCTTTCTTGGTATGCACATCCACGTCAGGACAACTGTCCCGACGTGAAAGAGAACAGTCATCAGTCTCACCGACATGTTTTTTGCAATGAGGCTTTTCCCGGTGACCAGGATGCTGCTCAGCCATGTCATCAGCCCGACCATTGGCGGATGGTCAAAATATCCCCAGCTCAGAAATTGACCGTATAGCCTGTAGTAAGCCTCATCCTCATGGATCTCGCATAGCATGGCGCAGACAAAATCCACGATGCCCCATATTGCCACCAGTATCCAAAATCTTTTATTCATAGCATGACTGTCGTTCATGGTCGGGTGAAAAAGCCCCGCAGACTTCGCGGATCCAACGAGGATATAACCAGCGTCTCATCTGCACAATCTGCGGGGGTTATCTGAAAATTACTTTTCGATTCTTATACGGGCATCGACTGCCACCACGTTCTTCGGGTTGCCAAGCAACGGGTTGAGGTCCATCTCCGCGATTTCAGGTGCTGCCATCACCAAGGCGGCGACGCGTGCAACCTGTTCTGCATAGACGTCAATGTTGACCGGCTGCTGTCCGCGGACGCCCTGAAGGATCTTGTAGCCGCGGAGCTTTGTGAGCATGTCTTTCGCTTCAGGCGCGCTGATTGGCACGAGTGCGCTCTGCACGTCTTTCAACACCTCGATGAAGATGCCGCCGAGACCGAAGAACACCTGATGACCGAACTTCGGGTCGCGGATGGCTCCGATATAAACCTCCGTGCCGTCGAGCATCGGGTACATCTCAACAGCATACGTGTCTTTGATGGCCATCAGACGGTCGAACTCTTTAGCCACCGTGTCGATGTCGCGGACGTTCAATGTCACGCCGCCGACGTCTGACTTGTGGACAGGGCCGACGACCTTCATCACGAGCGGATAGCCGACCTCGTTGGCGAAGTCCAACGCCTGCTGTTTCTTGTCCACCACACGGATCTGTTTCTGTGCGATGCCGGCAGCGTCTAAGAGCTCGTAGATCTTGTCAGGTCCGATGTAGCCGTTCTCGCAGCTGTCGATGCACTTGCGGATGCGGGCGGTATCGACCTTCGGCATCTCGACGTTCTCAGGCTGTGGCTTCGGCGTGTTGTAGATCTTGCACAAAGCGTTGCCGAAAACGCATTCCTCCGGGAAGTTGATGCGGTGTTTGTTGTTGATGAAATCAGCGATTTCGTCCTTTACATTGATGATTGACGGAAGGATAGGGAAGATAGGCTTCTTGCAGGTCTTCATCTTCTGGTCGAGGACCTCATAGACTTCCCAGTTCGGGAACAGTCCCGGTGAGCCGAAGATGACGCACATGCAGTCGATGTTGTCGAAGTCGTTCTCACATGCATCGATGATGTGTCCGAGTTGTTCTGCCGTGCCTGTCGCGAGGAAGTCGATCGGGTTGCCGACCGACGAGCCTGGGAAGAGCTTCGACAGGAGGGCCTCCGCCTTCGGGCCTTCGAGGTGCGGGACATCCATGCCGTTGTTCGACAATGTGTCGGTGAGCATGACGGCCGGGCCGCCGGCGTGTGTGATGACGGCCATGTTCTTGCCTTTCACCTCAGGGTGCATGAAGATGGCGCACACTGTGGTGAGTTCCTGACGGTTATGGCAGCGGACGATGCCGGCCTTGCGGAACAGCGCGTCAACGACAGCGTCGTTGGTTGCCAATGCGCCGGTGTGTGACGACGCCGCACGGCTGCCAGCCGCCGAGCCGCCCGACTTGATGGCCGCGATCTTGCAGCCTTTCAGGATGAGTGAGCGTGAGTGCTTCAGCAGCTTCTCCGGGTTTCCGATCTTCTCCATGTAAAGCATGATGACCCTTGAACTCTTCTCCGGGTCGAATGTCTCGTCCAAGTGTTCGAGCACGTCTTCGATGCCGATCTGCGCCGAGTTGCCGACGGCCCAGACGCTGTTGAACGACAGTCCGTTGGTGATGCCGTATTCCTTGATGAACACCGCCGTCGCACCCGATCCGGTGATGAAGTCAACGCCGTGAGGGTCGAGGTGCGGGATAGGGGCGTCGAAGGCTCCGCAGTAGTTCTGGCAGAGGAAGCCGGTGCAGTTAGGACCAATCAAGCTGCCGCCAACGCTGTTGACGGTGGCAGTGATGTGACGCTCGAACTCCTTGCCTTCCTCGTTTTCCTCGCCGAAGCCGGCCGAGATGATGATGAAGCCTTTCGTGCCTTTCTGCAACGCCAAGGTATCGACTGTCGCGGGGCAGTATTTTGCTGCTATCGCGATGATGGCGCAGTCAACCTGCGGAAGGTCGTTCACGCTTGCATAACATTTAACGCCTTGAACTTCAGTCTCTTTCGGGTTCACCGTATAAACCTGACCCTTGAAAGGGCTTTCAAGTAAATTCTTAAGGACGCGTCCGCCTGGCTTGTGGACATCGCTCGAAGCACCGACCACTACGATGCTCTTCGGATCCAGTAATTCTTTTGCTATCATGATATTTTATGTTTAGATTGCTTTTATTTATCTGACTGTCTAAAAAACTCCAAACTTCACTCTCAACTCTCAACACTTCAAACTATCTAAAAAACTCCAAACTTCACTCTCAACTCTCAACACTTCAAACTATCTAAAAAACTCCAAACTTCACTCTCAACTCTCAACACTTCAAACTAAACCTTCGGTGCGACAAACCTTATCGCCTGCTGAATGTTGTCAACGACGATGCGTTCCGCTTCGAGAATCTCGCCGTCAAGCGAGACGCAGAAGTTCTTCCCGCCTTCGATGACGACTTGTTTCGCCCTGCGATACACAATCAGACTCTTGAATTTAGGGTTGTCCAAATGCGAGCCTTCGGTGTATGATTTTATCAGAAACGGGAATCTCAGTCTTGACAGGGGTTTCACGAGGCAGACTTCGAGGAGGCCGTCGTCGTTCTTTGATTTCGGTGCGCATTTGTAGCTTCCGCCGACGTATTTGCCGTTGGCGACGGTGCAGAGGCATATCTTGCCGTCGTTGAGTTTCTCGCCATCGGCATAGACTGTGCATTTGGTTCGCATTCCGGTGAGGAAGCCCCAGACCACCGCGAAAGGATAGCACAGCTTTCCGCCGAAGATAGTGTGGCGGCGTATCTTGTTCATCGCCTTCGCAACGACGGCATCGAGGCCGAAGTGTGTCGCGTTGAGCGCGTATCTGTCGTTGGCTTTCATGATGTCAACCTTATGCTCCTCGCCGTGAAGAACCTTGTCTGCATTCTGAAATGTCTGTAAATCAGCGTAATATTTGATGTAATCGTTGCCGCTGCCGTGGGCGAGAATCGTCATGCTCGCATTGGGATGCCCGACGACGCCTGAAGCCACTTTGTTGGCGGTGCCGTCGCCGCCGCAGGCATAGAAACGCGTCTCCTGGTCGGGATGCTCTTCGAGATATTTCCTTACGAAATTGGTGTTGTCAGCCGCCGACTCGGGGGTGTATATGTCGTAGTCACTGAAATTGCTGTCGCGGGACACCGCTTCCCTGACCTCATCAAGGCAAGAATGTTTCCCGGCGACGGTATTTACCATGAAAATATGCTTCATTTCCTCGTTTTCTAAATAAAGCGCAAAAATAGGAAAAAAAGCGGTTGCTTTTTAATTTTATTTGTTTTCGCGAAAAATATTCACCGTGTCCCTGAAAACGGCGGATGAAACACTGGAAATTCTTGGTGTTCAGCGTGATTTTGATTTCTATGTCGTATGGCGGTTCGTGCGGTTCAGATGCCGATGAACGCCATCGTGACGACGCTGTCATCTCGTTTTATCATGAACTGCCAGCCGTTTCCAGTGGCTTTGCGATATATACGCAGCGTCTCGCCTTCGTGGCTTTCGGCCTCGTAATAAATCTCCAATTCCTTGATGGTCATCTCTTCGAGTTCCTTGACGGAAAACGAGTCGAGGAGCATGGCGCAGTATTTCACATTGTTGGTGTGATGTGAGACGTCGATCTCGCAGGGGCGCACGATACGCTCGTAAACGAAGTCGTCTTCCGTGAAGATGTTTTTGAAACGGCGTAACGGCGTCTCGACGGCCTTTTCTTTAATGTATTGTATGTCAGGGTTTTTAATCGAGTTTGCAGGTCTGATCTTCTTCGTCTCCGAGTCGATGAGCACCCATTCCGCGAACGCCTTCACGGCCGGTTCGTTTTGGTTTTGGTTTTGGTTTTGGTTGAATATCTGGTATGACCTGCCGCAGCGGAATCCGTTGGCTTCAGCGGGCCATGTCTTCACGGTGATGTCGTCGTGGTCTCTGATGACGTCATTGAGTTCCAGCCTCACCTGTCTCACGACCCAGTATGCCTTGTCGCGTTTCCTCAATGTCGGGGCGTCGATGTCGAGTTCCATCGCGTGCTCGTCGGCAATCTCCTCGAAGAGTGTGAGCATCATCACAGGTGTGAGTCTCAAAATCGGGTCGCAGTAGGTTGAGAGAACCTTTATGTTTTTTGAATGAGAGTTGTTCATGATTTCCTCCTTTGTCTTACTGCCTCAAATGTCACTATTGCCGTGCACACGCTCACGTTGAGCGAGTCGGCGATGCCGTTCATCGGGATGATGATGTTCTGGTCGGCG
>JAKSNA010000056.1 GCA_024400295.1 Bacteroidales bacterium
CACGTTGAGCGAGTCGGCGATGCCGTTCATCGGGATGATGATGTTCTGGTCGGCGGCTTCCACCCATTGCTCGGATATGCCTGTCGCCTCCGTGCCCATCACGATGGCCGAGGCTTTTTTGAAATCGGCGTCAAGGTAGTCGATGGAGGCTTTCAGATACGTGCAATAGATTGTTATATCGTTGTCTTTCAGCCATTTGATACATTCTTCTGAAGAACAGGCGAACAACGGCACGGAGAATATAGCACCCACGCTCGCCCTCACGGCATTCGGGTTGAACAGGTCGGTCCGCTGGTCGGCGATGATTACGGCGTCAACGCCGGCGGCGTCGGCGGTACGCATCACGGCACCGAGGTTGCCTGGTTTCTCTACGGTCTCAAGGACGATGATGAGCGGATTCTTTCTCTTCGGCTTGAACGACCGCAGGTCGGCGTATCTCGGAACCGCGACAGCCAAAAGCCCGTCGCTGCCTTCGCGGTATGCTATCTTGTCGAATACGTCGGCACTCACTTCCTCAACGCTGTGTGCCAGAATGGCGGCTCCGTCTTTCGCTATCTCAGAACATATAAATAAGGTGTCAACTTCAAAACCACACGCCACCGCACGCTCGATTTCACGGCGACCCTCAATCAATATGCGGTTCTGCTCGCGACGCTCGGAGGCTTTCTCCAACTTTATGATGTTCTTTATTTTAGGATTTGTCTTGCTTGTGATCATGAGTCGTTAGTTGTTAGTCGTTAGTTGTTAGAGTTTGGTTTTGTTCCTTTTATTTGTGAGAGCACCAAGCCGCCGACAACCAATATTATGCCGATGATTTTCTGAATGGTAAGTTCTTCATTTATAATGAAATAACTGAATATCGCCGTGAAGACCGGAATCAGGTTGGTGTAAACATTCGCTTTCGACGCGCCGAGCTTGCTGTAGGCAAAAGCCCACAAAGCGTACGCAATCGCACTGCAAAACACGCCAAGGCAAACCAAAGGGACGATGTATTCACTCACGTTGCCGAAATTCGACGGCTCAAACTGCTCCATTATTATCACCCAAGGTATGAAATAAATCATGCCGAGAATGTTCTGCATCCATGTGATTGTCAATGGTTTGTAAAGTTTTGTCAGTTTGATCAGGGCGATTGAATAACATACGGCGACAAGTACCGTTATGCAAAGGAAAATCACGCCTTTCGGCGATGCCGTAATTTCTAAGTTCTTGTTTAGCAACATGGTCTCGATTCCGAAAAACGAAACGAACAGTCCGACGATGTTCATCGGGGTCATCTTTTCCTTCAGGAAGATGCTTGCGGCGACGGGTGTCACCAACGGAATCATCGCGACTATCGCGGAGCCGATGATGGGGGAGGTGTTCTTCAATCCGTAACCTTCGAAGATGAAATACAAAAAAGGCTCGAAAAACGCGGCGACTGCAAATAATTTCAAGTGCTTTCTGTCGATTCTTTCGTTAAGACGGAAAATGAAAAGTATCGCCGTGAAAAAGATTGTGGCGACCACCAAACGTAGGAATATCGTCGCCGTCGGGTTCAGATTTTTATAGACCTGTGTTGACCAGATGAACGATAACCCCCAGACAATCATTGCGATAACACCGCAAAGATGAACTATGTGATTTCTGTTTTTCATGCCGCAAAAATACTTCTTTTTTGTTGATTATTTTTCTCATTATGAAATAAAATTTGTGTAATTTTGCCAACCACAATTAAAATTTGGAAATATGAGAAATATTATCGCAGTTTTTTTGACTTCATTGGCTCTGCTTTCATCGTGCAAGGGCGACCGTGGACCGGCCGGCCCCGCTGGTCAGGACGGCAATGCAAATGTTCAGTCAGCAACAATCGAGACAAAGTTTTCCGACTGGGACTGGAGTGATGAGGCGATGAATTGGGCCATAGCCTTCGATTGGGATGCAATCGACATGGATATGGTTGATTACGGCGCAATGCTCGTGTATCTCGAAAATCCAAGTTCAGAGGTCTATGCCTGGCATCAGCTGCCCCTCACGATGGCCATCACAGATGAGTATTCGGCGATCTTGGAGACGTCCTATTATGATTACGGCTTCTCGATTTTCTGGACGAACTCCGACCTTCAGAAACACAGGGATGTACTGCAAAGCTATTATGACCAAGAGCCTATGATGTTCAAGGTCGTACTCATCGACGCGACTTCTTACGCATCGCATCCTGACATCGACTACAGCGATTACGAAAAGGTCGCGAATGCTTTTGGTTTGGGAAAATAACTGTCAATCAATTGTTTATGAAAAAAATTTTGAAGTGTGTTCTTTACGTGTTTCTGGCTGCACTCGCTGTTTTGGTGGCGATGAATGTTTTCGTGCCGGTTTATGTCTTCGACGAACCGCGGCCTTTTCACGGAGAATATCTTCATAATCCTTACAAGGACATGGACTCGACGGCTTGGAGACGTTGCATTTTCCATGGACATACCGAGAGATACGGCGGCCTGACAAACGGCCGTGACATCAGCAGTGAGGTTTATGACAGCATGTATCGCAGCTTCGGCTACGACCATGTCGGCATCTCCGATTATAACATTGTCAATGATTATGAGAGAGATGACGAGGGCTATATCCCTGGCTACGAGCATGGCTGCAATATCTGGAAAATCCATCAGCTTTGCTTGGGGACAGAGAAGGTGCGCCATGTTGACTACTTCTTCTGGCAAACGCTGAGCATGAAACAACATACCATCAACAGACTGGCTGAAAAGAATCATGTGGTTTGCGTCGCGCATCCGGCTTTTGTGAAAAACAGCTACCGCGTCAGTGATATGAAATATCTGAGTAACTACCGTATCATTGAGGCTCTGAACGGATACGACAATTCCCCTGAACACTGGGACATGGCGCTTTCCAACGGGCATCTGTTGTATCTGATTGCTGATGACGACACTCACAATCCGCTGAAATCCAGTGACATCGGCTTGAGAGTTACGTATCTTAACGCAAAAGAAAACACCGCGGGGCAGCTTTTGGACGCACTACTTTCGGGAAATGCCTATGGCGTTGATTTCAAAAAGATTATCGGTGAGGACATTGATGACAAACGCATACGTTTCGAACGCGACATGCCTTATCTCACGAAGGCGTGTCTTGATGGGACGCTTTTTTCCGTAAGAGTGACAAAGCCAATTTATAACGCGAAGTTCATAGGTCAAGACGGGAAAGTCTTGAAAGAAGAAAATCACAATCCCAATGACTCGGTTTTTGAAGCATCATACGATGTCAAGGCGGCCGACACTTACGTCAGGACTGTCATGGATTTCGGCGATGGCTCTTCGCTGTGGCTCAATCCGGTTACGCGTCATGAAAGCGAAAGCATTGTTTTCCAACGCCTTGACCATGTTTCATGGCTTTGGACCGCGGCGTTGTGGGCGGCGTACATATTGTTAATTGTCTTGATTGTAAAAATCCATAAAATCCTTAACTCCGAAGAGCCTAATGGAAAATAACTTGGTACCAATGCTATGAGTAAATTCTTTAGATTATTAACAATTGCAGCATGTGTAATATTGTCAATCACAGCGTGTAAGAAAAACAATGTAGATCCTGAAAAGCCTGGCAACGGCAGTGCTGACGGTCATGACTATGTTGACCTCGGATTGCCGAGCGGAATCCAATGGGCGACTTGCAACGTCGGTGCTTCATCACCTGAGGAATACGGGTTTTATTATGCTTGGGGTGAGACGAATACAAAAGGAACGTATAATGGAAGCTCTTACATCTGGTATGACCAAACACAGGAAGTCTTTACAAAATACACATGGGAAAGCAATGTTATCACACTTGAATCGGCAGATGATGCTGCTACCGCCAATTGGGGTGATAAATGGAGAATGCCAACACGAGACGAGTTCGTTGAACTTCAGAGTAATTGCAACTGGCAGTGGACCAACCAAAACAGCATAAATGGTTGGCTTGTAAAAGGTTCAAATGGAAATAGCATTTTTCTGCCTGCATCTGGAGGAAAATACGATGGAAATGTCGTATATATTGGTGAAACAGGTCATTATTGGACTTCTTCTCTGGCAAAAAATTCATCGTATTATTATGAAGACGAGTCGTCATGCGCCAAGAGTTGTGTGTTTGACGATTGCAATATTGAATTCAGAAATTTTAATAGATGCGAAGGACTTTCCGTCAGACCGGTGTGTTCTGGGAAAGCATCAGTTTCAACAACAGATGTGGGCGAAGTGTCTTATTATTCAGCCAGTTGCGGTGGATATGTGTCATCAGGAACGTCGTCGGTAAAGGCGAGAGGCGTATGCTGGAGCACTTCACAATACCCGACAATTAACGATGCTTACACCACCGACGGAACCGGAACAGGAATGTTTACGAGCAAAATAACGGGACTGACTCCAAACACGAAATATTTCGTGAGAGCATACGCCACAAATGATGTTGGCATAAGCTACGGCTCAATTATGAGTTTCGTAACAAAAACTCCAACAACACCAACTGTTACAACCGATACGATTATAGAATATATAGCAGGTGGTGTGATTGTTGCCGGATCAGTCACAGATGACGGCGGTTTGGATGTAACCGAACGCGGTTTTTGCTGGAGCACGAAATCAGAACCAACGATTGACGACAATAAAGTTTCTGGCGGAACTGGTACAGGACGATATATCAAAGAAATAACGGGACTTGATACAGGTAGATGTTATTTGAAGGCTTTCGCGACCAATCAAAATGGAATTTCATACGGCAATGAATTTATTGTTGAAATTGGATCAGGCGTTATTGAAGGACATCCTTATATTGACCTCGGACTGCCAAGCGGGACGTTGTGGGCATTATATAATGTGGGTGCAATCTTTCCGGAAGACTGTGGCAATCTTTACTCTTGGGGAGAGACAGAACCCAAAAGCAATTATTATTGGGATACATACAAATGGTGTCAGGGCAGTTCCTATACGATGACAAAATATTGCACCAATGATTCCTACGGAACTGTGGATGGCAAGACTGAACTTGATCCTGAAGATGATGTGGCTTCCGTGAAATGGGGCGGTTCATGGCACATGCCGACTTACGACGAAATGCGTGAACTCGTGGATGAATGTGATATGACTTATGCAACGAATAATGGTGTTAAAGGTGTGCAATTCACGGGACCAAACGGTAAAACCATGTTCTTACCTAACTGTAGAATAGAATCTAACTATGGTTATTACTGGGTGAATGAAATATGTGATTACTATTCATATCAGGCAAAATGTACTATATTTGAACATCAATGGAGCCTGCCGAGTATTGAAGAATATTCCAGATATTGTGGATATCAAGTTCGCCCCGTATCTACTTCAATTAAATAACAAAGAGAGAGAAAAAACGATTTCCCACCGTTTTCTCTCTCTTCGTCTCCCGTTTCCCTAAACGTTATAGTTTCTCGCGCCGAAAATCATGCTGCCGACCCTCACCATCGTCGAGCCTTCCTCAATCGCAAGCCGGTAGTCGTGCGACATGCCCATTGAAATCTCCTTGAAATATTCACAATCAGTGAAATACTTTTGTTTCAACGTGCCGAAAATCTCTTTCAGATGATGAAACTCTTTCCTTATCTGAACTTGATTGTCGGTGTTGGTGGCCATTCCCATAATGCCGCAGATGCGGACGTTCTTCAGCTCCTTGAAGACGTCTGAATTGAGGATTTCTTCGGCTTCTTCGAGGCTCAGGCCGAACTTTGTCTCCTCCTCGGCGACGTGGAACTGAAGCAGGCAGTCAACGACCCGGTTGTTTTTAACAGCTTCTTTATTAACAGCTTGCAGAAGATTGAACGTGTCGATGGAATGAATAAGCCTGACAAACGGAATGATGTATTTTATCTTGTTTGTCTGAAGGTGTCCGATGAAATGCCAGTCGATGTCATTGGGCAATGCCTCGTGTTTGTCGCGCATTTCGAGGGCGTGGTTCTCGCCGAAGACGCGCTGCCCAGCCTCGTATGCTTCCATGAGGTCATCAACGGGCTTGGTCTTCGACACGGCTACCAACAAAACTCCCGAAGGTATTGATTCTCTTACTGTTTCAAGATTGTCTTTTATCATTTGGCTCAAAATTAAAATTGTGCAAAATTAGCAAAAAAAATATTAATTTTGCAAAAATTTGGAACAATGAAAAAATACTTGGTGACACTTGCTAAGGTGTTGGTTTTCTTGATAGTGTTGTTCGAGTGGATGCGTGTGGTGTTCGCTTTCTACCATTGGCAGCTGATTGACGTTGAACAAATTCCATACGCTGAAGTGCTCAAGGGCTTTTTGAAGTCGCTTCCGCTGGATGTCGCGACGGCGTGTTATGTCATGGTTCTGCCGGCAATAGCAATGTTCGTGGGCGTTTGTGTTAACAAATACACCAAATTCAAATGGATGAGATGGTACTTTTATGTCGTTATCGCTGTTTACATTCTGATTGTGATAGGGGAGATGGGAGTCTATGGCGAATGGCGTACCAAATTGAATTGCAATGTCTTGCGGTATCTTAAAAATCCTGTGGAAGTGATAAGTGCAGCATCGACAACGCTAACTGTCGAGCTCGCCTCGATGTGGCTGGCATTCACCCTGATGTTTTGTTGGTGGTACGTGAAATGGATTGAACCTACCGATAAACTTGACGACTCGAGAAAAAGTTACTGGTTTTCGTATCCTGTTGGTTTGATGCTGTCTTTCGGGTTTTTGCTGCTCGGAATAAGAGGCGGATTCAACAAAAAGCCTATCTGCGCCAGCTCTGGCTGTTTCAGTAATTACAAACTGGCGAATGTGATTTCGGTCAATCCGGCGTACAATCTTGTCGAGAACATGATCAATGCCAACCATCTTGACGAACGTTCCGATTTCAACTGTATGGACTCGGAGACTGCTGGGAATATTACGCGTCTGACATATAAAACAGATTGTGACTCAACGGCTTATCATATATCAAATATCGAAAGACCGAATATCATGGTGATACTCCTTGAAAGCTGGTCGGCTGACCTCATCGAATCGCTGGTCGGCGACCCGGGTGTGACGCCAAACTTCCATGAGTTGGAGAAAGAAGGTCTTCTGTTTACGAATATCTATGCAAGCGACAATCATACCGAGCAGGCACAGGCGAATGTCTTCAGCGGTTTCCCCGGACTTCCTCTGACCGCTGTCACCAATCATCCGGAGAAATACCATGCGTTGCCGTCTCTTCTGAAACCGATGGATTCATTGGGCTATTACACGAGTTATTATTACGGTGGAGAACTCGGTTATGGCAACATCCTTCCGTACCTTGAACATGCAGGGTTTGATAAAATCGTTGAACACAAAGATGTTGATGCCGGTTTCCATTCAGGTAAGCTCGGCTATCATGACACCGACATGCTGCCGTGGGTGGCGAAACAACTGGCCGGACAACCGGAGCCGTTTTTCACGGCGGTGCTCACGCAAAGCAGCCGCTCGCCGTACGACTACCCGAGGATTTTGGGGAAACTTGAGTGGACAAAGCTCGAAAGTGATTTCATGAACAGTGCGCATTATGCCGATTTCGCGCTTAAACTTTTCATGGAGACAGCCAAGACACAGACTTGGTATGATAACACAATATTCGTCTTTGTGGCCGACCACAGCCATGTGACAGAGAAGAACTATCCGTTGGAATCATTTGAATATCACCATATTCCGCTGCTCGTTGTCGGAGAGCCGTTGCAGGACACACTGCGCGGGAAGACGTTCGACAAGATCTGCAACAGTTTCGATTTCCCCGCCACGTTACTCTCGCAATTCGGGGTGAAACACGATGAGTTCATCTGGAGCAAAAATGTGTTCAACAATTGCTACCGCCCGTTCGCGTATTTTGAACACGACGATGGCTTCGGGTGGAAAACTGACGAAGGTGAGTACATATATTCAGGTCAATATGGCCCGACAAATGTCTTACTGCCAGATGAAGCACGTGACAGCATCGTTGAACAAGGCAAGGCATTCATGCAGCATCATTTTGAGCTTTTCAGCGGTTATTGATTTTTATTGACAAAAAGTTTCCGGAATATTAACAAAAATTGCTAATTTTGCACCCAAAAATAAACTATTATGTTCGAGGGATTAAGCGAAAAATTAGAACGTTCGTTCAAGGTGTTGAAAGGTCACGGCTACATCACTGAAATCAATGTGGCAGAGACACTTAAGGAAGTAAGAAAAGCATTGCTCGAGGCGGATGTCAGCTTCAAAATTGCAAAAGACGTCACAAATACCATAAAGGAGAAGGCTCTCGGCCAGAAGATCCTCACGTCGGTGTCGCCAGGGCAGCTGATGGTGAAGATAGTGCACGATGAGCTGGCTGAACTCATGGGCGGTGAGCATTCCGAGCTGAACCTCAAGGGCAACCCGACGGTCATCTTGATTGCCGGTTTGCAAGGCTCAGGTAAGACGACATTCTCCGCGAAACTCGCCAACTATCTGAAAAACAAGAAAGGCAAAAGCGTTGTGCTTGTCGCGGGTGACGTCTATCGTCCGGCTGCCATCAACCAGCTGAAAGTGCTGGGCGAACAGGTCGGAGTCGAAGTGTATTCTGAAGAAGACAGCAAGAACCCCGTGCAGATCGCGCAGCATGCCATAGAAAAGGCTAAGAAAGACGGGAAGAATGTGGTGATCATCGATACCGCAGGCCGTCTGGCGGTCGATGAGGAGATGATGAACGAGATCGCCAATGTCAAGAATACGGTCAAGCCGCAGGAGACCTTGTTTGTTGTCGATGCCATGACAGGTCAGGATGCCGTGAACACGGCGAAGGCGTTCAATGACCGTCTTGACTTCGACGGCGTCGTCCTCACGAAACTCGACGGTGACACACGCGGTGGCGCTGCATTGACAATACGCACCGTTGTCGAGAAACCGATAAAATTCGTCGGTCTCGGCGAAAAAATGGACGCACTCGACATCTTCTATCCTAAACGAATGGCCGACCGCATCCTCGGCATGGGCGACATCGTATCCCTCGTCGAACGCGCACAAGAACAGTTCGACGCGGAAGAAGCCGAGAAGCTCAAGAGGAAACTCGTCAAGAATGAGTTTAATTTCAACGACTTCCTGAAACAGATCCAGCAGATCAAGAAGATGGGCAGCATCAAAGACCTCGCCGGGATGATACCTGGCATGAACAAGATAAAAGACGAGGACATCGATGAGGACGCTTTCAAGAGCATCGAAGCCATCATCGGCTCGATGACACCGGAGGAAAGGGAAAACCCGAAGATCATCAACGGAAGCAGGAAGAGAAGGATAGCGTCAGGCTCCGGCAACGACATCAACGAGGTGAACCGACTTATCAAACAGTTTGAGGAGACGTCAAAGATGATGCGCATGATGACGACAGGCGGGGCGAAGAAGATGATGCAGATGATGCAGCAGGCAAAACGCAACCAAAGGAGGTGAGATTAGAGATTAGAGATTAAAGATTAAAGATTAAAGAAATGATAGTATCGGAAGAAAAAATCATAGATGGCAAAGCCATCGCTGATGCAATGAAAAAAGAGATAGCAGCCGAGGTTGCAGACATGCTCGACAGAGGTCTGGCCGCCCCGCATCTCGCGGCAGTAATCGTCGGTGAAGACGGCGCAAGCAAGACTTACGTGGCTTCAAAGGAAAAAGCCTGCCATTCGGTCGGCTTTACGTCCTCGGTCTATCGACTTCCTGAAACAGCAACGGAAAAGGATGTCCTTGACCTCGTGGATTTTCTTAACAAGGATGAAGAAATAGATGGATATATCATACAACTCCCGCTCCCGAAACATATCGACGAGAGAAAGGTGGTGCATTCCATCAATTACAAAAAGGATGTTGACGGTTTCACACCCGTGAACATCGGCCTCATGCAGCTCGGTGAGGAATGCTTCCTGCCTGCAACACCGTCAGGCATCGTCGAGCTTCTGAAACGCAGCGGCATAGAGACATGCGGCAAACACGTGGTGGTGCTCGGCCGCTCGAATATCGTCGGGACACCAATAAGCGTGATGCTGTCGAGAAAAGGCGCAGACGCAACAGTGACTATATGCCACAGCAAGACACAGAACCTGAAAGAAATAACACTTCAGGCCGATATTCTGATTGTCGCAATAGGAAAACCGTTGTTCCTCAAGGCCGACATGGTCAAGCCAGGCGCAGTCGTCATTGATGTCGGCATACATCGCATACCGGACGATACCGAAGAAAAAGGCTATCGCATTGAAGGTGATGTCGATTTTGAAGAAGTCGCCAAGGTCGCCTCAAAGATAACTCCGGTGCCTGGCGGAGTGGGGCCAATGACAATCGTTTCGTTGTTGTATAATACTTTACAAGCTCGTAAGAGAAAATAAAAATTACTTTATATGAAAGGAAATTCTCATGTTTCATCTGTCGTGGTGACAGCCGTGGTGCTTGTCGCACTGGCGTTGTCATCGGGTGTCGCTGCCGGTCAGACTTATCATACTTCTTCGAAAAAGGCAGTCAGACTTTACAAGAAAGCCACAAATAAAATTCAGAAGAAAGACTACGAAAATGCTTTGAGATTCGTCGACAGGTCAATAGATTGTGACGGGAAATTCATCGAGGCATTGCAGAGAAAAGCCAATATCGGCATTGCTGTCGGCGATGATGATATGGCGGTTGAGTATTTTGAAAAATCCCTGGCTGCCGATTCAATGGTCTTTCCGCTAAACGCAATAAAGTTGTCAGATCTGTACGATAAAAAAGGTGAGTATTCCGAGGCTGTCAGGGTGCTGACCTGGTATTGCAGCCTGAAAAATGTCAAAGACGACC
Source organism: Bacteroidales bacterium (assembly GCA_024400295.1). Lineage (GTDB taxonomy): Bacteria > Bacteroidota > Bacteroidia > Bacteroidales > F082 > Limimorpha. Next base: position 10,797 of record JAKSNA010000056.1, read on the forward strand.
AGATGAGAGTGGCAAGGAGACTGCTTGAAAATGCGGTTTTCCGTGAGTCGGCTGTCAAAAACCCTGTTGATTTCCAACCGGTTAATCTTGGCGAGAATGTCAATACCGACGGCGATGAATATGTCAACCAGATCTTGCCCGACGGAAGCAAGCTGTATTTCACCCGTCGCTCGACGGAGAAAGACGCCGACGGATTCAGAATAGAGGATGTGTATTATTCGACAATCATTGACAACCAGTGCCTTCCGTCAGTCGCGATGAATCTCAATTGGAACAACAAGAAAAGAATGGGGGCGGTCAATATCTCTCCTGACCAGAAAAAGATGTACTTCGTCGGCATCGACTGGCTTGACAGCAACGGCAGAGGCGATGTCTATGTGTCTGAATATGAAGGTGGCACATGGGGGAAGCCACAGAATCTCGGAAAGGTAGTCAATACACCTACGGTCGAGTCACAACCATGTGTCGATGCTGATGGCAAAAGGCTGTATTTCACCCGTTACTCAAGGGTCAATGAGACAACCGACCTGTATGTGAGCGACTGGTTTGATGGCAAATGGAATAACCCACGGGCTATCAATAATGTGAACACCAAAGGCAATGAGATGTCGCCGTTCATTCATCCCGACGGAAAGACATTGTATTTCGTCTCCGACGGACTCCCCGGAATGGGCGGATATGACGTCTTCATGTGCAAACGTAATGACAAAGGCGAGTGGGGACAGCCTGTCAATCTCGGCTATCCGCTGAACACGCCCGATGATGAGATCTCCTTTGCGGTGAGCGCCGACGGGAAAACCGGATATATCTCGTCAGTCCGTGAAGGCGGCTTCGGCGGCTTCGACATCTATTCGTTTGAACTCGGCCAAGACAACAGCCCTGAGAAAGTAGAGCCGCAACGTTTTGTCTTGCATGACATAAAGTTCAGGCTTAACAGTGCCGTCCTTGACTCATCGTCATTCTCTGTCATTGATTCTGTTGCCAGTTATCTCCTGGCTAATCCGATGGTGAAGGTCGAGATCCTTGGCTTCACCGATAACAGCGGTGATGAACAGCATAACGCCGAACTCTCATTGCAAAGGGCCAACTCGGTGAAAGACGCTCTTGCTTCAAGAGAAATCAGTGGAGACCGGATGTCGGCGACGGGGTACGGCGAGAACCGTCCGCTCGTGCCAAACGACACGGAGGAACACAAGGCATTGAACCGCCGCGTCGAGATAAGATACTATTAAGATTTCAATATCAGGGGAAGAGGGACTGTGTTGATTCACAATCCCTCTTTAGTTAACTTCAGTCATTCCCTTCGCGGAAAAGCTTGTTGATGTCATCGTGATACTTCTTCTGGATTACGGCTCTCTTGACTTTTAGGGTGGGGGTGAGGATTCCGTTGGCGGGTGTCCACTCGTCGGTGATGAACCTGAAGCGCTTGATTCGTTCGGTGTCGCCGAACAAGGCGTTGATTTTCTTCACCTCGGCTGAAAGGCGGTCGGTTACCTCCTTGATTTTCAACGTCTCCGCCGGATTCGTGAAATTGATGTTGTGTTTCTGACACCATGTTTTCAGGAAAGAGAAGTCGGGTACTATCAATGCCGCTGCGAATTTCTCGTTCTCGCCGAAGACGACGACGTTCTCGAAGAACCCCGATTCCGTGAATTTGCTCTCGATGATGTCGGGGTTGATGTATTTGCCGAGCGAGGTCTTGAAGAGGTTTTTCATCCTTCCGGTTATCTTCATCTGCCCGTATTCGTTGATGTTCCCGATGTCGCCAGTGTGGAACCAGCCGTCTTTGTCTATGACTTCTGCGGTGAGTTCCGGCATCTTGTAATAGCCCATCATCACGTTGTGGCCACGGACCAAAATCTCACCCGCATCGCTGATCTTCACCTCTGTGCCGGGCAGTATCGGCCCTACAAACCCCGCTTCTCTGCCGTGCGGCGCGTTGGAACTCGTGGAGATGACCGGCGAGCACTCCGTCATGCCGTAGCCTTCGTAAACAGGCATCTTTATCGCCGAGAAGAATGCCGAGATGTTCGGCTGTATGCTCGCCGCACCCGACACGATGATGTCGAAGTCTTCGGCGCCGAGGTTCTTGCGTATCTTGCTGTAAACCATCTTGTCGGCAATGCGGAGTTTCAGGTTGTAAAACCAGCTTCTGCCCTCTACCTTGTATTTCTCCGCAAGGCTCATCGCCCAGTAAAAGATGCTTCTCTTCAGGCCTTTCTGTTTCTGACCCGACTGACGCACCTTGTTGTAAATCTTCTCCAGAAGGCGCGGCACGCACGTCATCATGGTCGGGTGAATCTCTTTCATGTCCTGCGCGATGGTGGCGAGACTCTCGGCGTAATAGACCGACATCCCGAGATATTGATACAGATAAACCAAAGTCCTCTCGTATGCGTGGCATATCGGCAAGAAGCTGAATGCGCGTTTCGAGTCTTTTGCCGGTGTCTGCCGCAGGTTCTCTATCTGTCCGAGTATGTTTGAGTGCGAAAGCATCACGCCTTTGGGCGTGCCCGTCGTGCCTGATGTGTAAATGATGGTGGCGCAGTCTTTCGCGTCAACAGCAGCCTTGCGCCTCTCAAGCTTTTCCGCCACTCGGTTTTCCCTGCCTATATTAATAAGGTCATCCCAAGTCGGATATTCGTCTTTTCTTTTCACGAAAGTGTAAACCGCCTTCAGCGACGGGATCTCATCTCTGATCTCCTCGATTTTGTTGAGGACGGCGATGCCTTCTACGATGGCAATCTTCGCCTCGCAGTTGTTGATGATGGTGCGGTAGTCTTCCTTGCTTATCGTCGGGTAAATCGGCACCGTGACGGCTCCTACCTGCTGTATCGCCATGTCGAGCATGTTCCATTCAGGACGGTTGCTGCTTATTATGGCGACTTTGTCGTCTTTCTTAACACCTAATCTAATAAAAGCGTAACTCAGCAGGTTGGTTGTCTCGACATATTCCGGTGTAATGGACAAATTTTAGGCTGTTTTTGAGACGTTGCTCTCAAGTGG
>JAKSNA010000057.1 GCA_024400295.1 Bacteroidales bacterium
TCAACCGCTATGCTTACTGCTTCTACAACCCGCTGAAGTACGTTGACCCGACTGGTGAGAGGTGTTACGGGCCGTCGTGTGTCGATTTGACTCGCATGTTTGACGACTGGGTCATGGAGCAGAAACGTGCGGCGTTTCAGATGGGGCTAACCATGGTGGAATCGCATTTTGAGGAGGCTTCATTTTTCGCGAACCTACTTTTCAGCAAGGGCGACGAAGTCAGCGGCGGCTCAAACCACGACAACTCCGGCATTGCCAAAAAAAATGAAAACGGTGAGATGATACCCGACACGAGCGGCGTACCAGCGGCTGGTCATAAGCAGGATAAAGATTTAAATAGCTCGTATAACACAAATCCCATTGCAGATTATAATGATGAATGTATTAGAGAAAGAATATATGAAATATTTGGAGCAAATGAAGGTAATATAATTTCAAAAATAACGACTCGTTCAAGTGGAGAATGGGTGGTAAATCCACAGGGAAACTTTATGAATTCAGATACAGGGAAGGTGGTTCCTGCATATTGTGGAGTTTATAGAGATGATAGTGGAAATTGGAATATTGAATTACACATTTCTCAAAACTATTGTAATGTTGATGATGTGGAGTTTCTTGCTGTTGTGGGTCATGAACTGATACACGCATATCATAGTTACATATTTGGTCCAACTAATGTCGTCAATTGTCAAACTGAATATGTTGCATACAATTACCAATACAATGTTTATTCTCAAAATTATCGTTTCCATGAAGCACTTAACGTGTTTATGCAGGGAAGTCAAAAAGGATATTGGGGGAATTGTAATTTTTTATACACTATACCATATAATTTGAAATATATCAAATGGTGATATTAAAATTAGGACAAACTATCATGAAAAGAAAATTATTATTGATACAAATTTTTATATTGATGATGTCAAACTGTATTGCACAATCTTCATTTTCAAGAGAGTACAAGATAGATGTTGCAACCAAAGACATGTTTTGTCATTTGTATCTATTCGATAACAATGATTACGAACTGTTGATGCGCGTATATACAGGCGAAGATGTGTCGTACACGTTCTCCGTGTCTAAGGGCGGTTATACTGTTAAAGGCAACATCCTGACGTTGAGTGACAAAAACTGGAAGTTTTCTATGATTTTTGAGATGTCAGAGTGTACATTAATTCCAATAAAATCATATTATCTCATAAAAAACAGTGAAATATTATGTTACAGTGATAACAATAAGGACTACCCATCAAGAAATTATATCTTAACTGAAAAAATCAGGAAGAAGACCAAAGATTTCAAGATGAAAAATGATAAGGCAAGCAATTTAAATTGCGGGGTATATTATTCAAATTGTTTCGTTGACTCATTGATGATAAATGCAGGTGGAGATTATATTATGATGAAGCAAGGAAATATAATATCAAGAGGAACATGGAAAAAGAAGAAAGATAAACTTGTATTGCACGATGTTGACATTGTACATGACTTTGAAATGTTAATAGGTGATTGTGTTCTGATGAGTGTTAACGCACCATTTGACTGGGGCGGTTCTTTATACTATCTATCAGAAAAAGATTCATTCTATTAAAATTTCAAATGCAAAGATGAATTGTTGTTTTATCATGTATAAGCAGATTTAGCAATTGCATATTACTCACCAGCCCGTCCCCGCGTCGGGCTGGATTTATTTCTGTACGACAATCAATCTCAATGTCCAGCTTTCGTCGCTTCGCAGTGCGGTGGCCCGCGCCATGCGGCGGCCAAGCATCGCATGGCGCTTAATCTTTTGGTTACTTTTCCATCAAGGGAAAAGTGACATGAAAAAATTATTTAAACAAAGACTTCATTTTCAGATGAAAACCGTTATCTTTGCAAGGTCATAAAAACAGAAGATGAGCACCGCAACGGCGACATATCGAAAAAGGAAACGCATGAACGGCTGCATGTATGAGCCGGTTCAGGACCCCACCTCCCAGCAAGCCACAGCACCTTTCGGGGAGGCTTTCCCATTTTTCAGTGTGAATTTCTTTAGCTGAAAAAGATTAAAGATGAGGTGTAAAACTTCGTTGCAGGTATGCTGCGCAGCAAGCTCTAACTGTTGAAAATCACAGCCATCAATACATTTCCGACCATACCGAGCGTCGTCTTGTCGATGTTGCCCAGGTTGTCTTCGAGCGTGTGCCAGTACGGGACGAAGCTGCTTTCCTCACTGTCAACAAGATGGATGAGGTCGATCATCGGGATGCCGGCGAAGTGGTTCACATAGATGTGGTCGTCGTTGATGGGCTGCCCCAGCTCGTTGATGAAGAACTCGTCGTAGCCCATCTCGCGTGCCGTGCGCCACACCTTGTTCAGCACCCATGATGCGTATTGCTGCGAGTAATATTCCTTCGGGAAGCGCGGATTGCCTGCTCCGACCATGTCTAAAAGTATTCCGTAATAAGCCGTGTATCCTGCCGTATGCGGGTTCTTCGCCCAATGCTGCGAGCCGAGCGCCCACGCGAAGTTGTCGTGCTGCTCTTCGGGCACGAACTGCGGCGCTCCGTAGTCTTCGAGGTCGAAGAAGATGAGGTCGATGCCGGTGTTATTGTCTATCCTGTTGTCTTTCAGCACTCTCGCCATCTCTATCATCACGCCGCAGCCGCTTGCTCCGTCGTTGGCCCCGTCGATGGGCTTGCGCCAGTTGGCCTCGTCAGGGTCGTTGTCGGCGAAAGGCCTTGAGTCCCAATGTGAGGCGATGATGATGCGTTTCTTCGCCTTCGGATTGAATGAGGCGATGATGTTCTGTCCGTCAACGCCGCGTCCGGTATATATGCGTGTCCTGAAGTCCTGGACAAAAACGGTGTCGCAGTAACCGTTCAGTGTGTTCACGAACCACTCCGCGCATTGCTCATGTGCCTCCGACTCCGGCACACGCGGCCCGAAAGCCACTTGTCTCTCAACGAAATTATAAGCCGAGTCGGCATTGAACGCCGGGACGACGACAGTTTTCTTCTCTGTCTTTTGCGATGTCTTCTGCGCCGGTTTCGTGTTCGTGTCGCATGAAGCGAAGACGATGGCAATCAATAAGATGTATAATGTTTTTTTCATGCTTTTAACACAAGTTGCACAAGTAATTTAACACAAGTTGCACAAGTTTATAACACAAGTTACACAAGTTTTTTATCTTCTTTCCTCTTTTAACTTTCCTCTTTTAACTTTCCTCTTTTAACTTTCCTCTTTTAACTTTTAACTATTTCCCATTTCCTCCCGGTTCGCCCGTGCTCTCCTCCGCGCCGCCCTGCTGTGCGCGTTTCTCGAGTTCCATCTTGCCGAAGCGGAACGTCACGCCGACGCTGATGGAGCGGCTGTTGAACTTGAACGAGCTGTGCGAGATGTAATACGGGTTGTTGGTGTCGTTGTCCCATTTGTTCCAGTTGAAGATGTCGTTGGCGTTGAGGAACACCGACATTTTTCTGTCGAAGAAGTCGGCTTTCAGGCCGCAGTTGATAGAATATGAAGGCTTCCTCTCGGAGTAGAGCGATTGTGTCGCCGAGCGGTAACGTCCCGATGCGTTGATTTCCAACTTGTTCCACAATTTTGCCCAGACGCTGAGGTTGAGGCTGTACGACCACATGTTGCTGCTTACGGAATTTTTCCTGTAATCTGCTTCGTAGTAGTTGTCATAGACGTTGGCGTAGAATCGCATGTTGAAGAATCCGTTCGGGCGGTACATCACGCTGGCTTCCGCGCCGGCGTTGTAAGAATATCCGACATTCACCGGCATCGTGGCCCTGACGTAACGCATGAAAACCCACTCGTCGTAATAGTTGTCGGCGATGCTGTTCACTGCGCCTTTGGAATCCCGGAAGTAACCTGTCAGGCCGATGTTTCCGAACTTGTTGAAATATTTGGTCCAGCCAAGCTCGAAGGAGTTGGTATAAGCCTGTTCAAGGTTCATGTTGCCGAGGTCCACGCTCTCGTCTTCATATTCCACGAAAGTGGTGAGGTAACGCGCACTCGGGTTGTTGATGCGGCGCGAATAGTTGAACCTGAAGTTATGCATCGACTTCGTCCTGTACGAAAGGTGTATCGATGGGCGCCAGTTGAGGTAATTTTTCTGTTCGTGCTGTGAAAAGACCTTGCCGGCGTTGAATCCGTCCATGTTGCAATGTGCCATCTCGTATTCCATCCTGATGCCCGGTTTGACGACGAAGTTGCCGAATTTGTGCTGGATTGTCAAGTATGTGTCGAACCCATCGCCCCAGCTCTCGCGGTCAACCGACCGGTATTGGTCATTGACGTAAGTGCTGCCAGAGAGCGTGTCATAGACCATGTGGTACGAGTCGGGGTTGTGCGAATAGACGATGCCGATGCCGATCTCGCCATTCTTGATGTACGGGATGTTGTAGTCGATGTTGAAATCGTAGTTGAAGTCGCTGAAGTTGTTCCTGTTGTGGATGCCTTTCACGCGGCTGATGCTGTCGGTCCCTGGCACGTAAAACTTTCTTGTGTTGTATTTGTTTTCGGATCCTCCCCAGTAGCCACCGTTCAGGCTGACGATCAGATTATGCCCTTCGTTGTTGAAGAGATGCTGATATTCAAGGCCTCCGTGAAAGCCTTGGAAATCGTTCTTCGCATCGTAGTCGTCGATGTAATGCGTCTCTTTTATTCCGCCTTCGAGAAATTCCTTGCGGTAATAGTCCTGATACGAGTTGCCGTTGTCCCAGCTCGGCCAGCCGCCGCCCCAGAACGTGATGGTGTTCATCGTGTCGATGTTGTAGGTTAAATTGAGGTTGAGACCGCCGCCGAATCTGTTGCTTTTCTCGTTGCCGTCATATCTGATGACAGTCGTGGTGTCGAGCACTCCCGGGATGTCGCTGTCCTTGAACGAATAGCTGTAGCCGTTGTTGTTGTTCTTGTTGTATCGGTAGTTGCCGTTCACGTAAAAATTGAAGGTGAGTTTCTCGTTTGCATAGACGTATGACACCCAAGGTGATACGTTAGGTGTCGTGGAGCCTCTCACGCCGAAGCTGACGAAGCTGTTTCTCTGCACCTTGGCGTTTGTCACGATGTTGATGATGCCGGCGTCGCTCTTCGAGGCGTAACGCGCCGACGGGTTCGTGATGACCTCGATGGTCTCGATGGCGTTGGCCGGAAGCTGTTGTATGTAAGTCTTGAGGTTCTCCTCGTTGAGATGCGACGGCTTCCCGTTGATCCAGATCTCGACGCCAGAGGCTCCGCGTAACGAGACGTTTCCCTCGACATCGACCTCAACGCCCGGGGCGTTCTGCAAGGCGTCCGACGCCGTCCCTGTCTGTATCGACGGGTCCTCGCTCACGTTGTAAAGCTGTTTCTCGCCCTCGTTGGCGAACATCGGCTTCTTCTCCGTGATGACGATTTCATCGAGGGTTGTGGTGCCTGGTTTTATCTTGATGACGCCGAGGTTGATGCTCTCGGTGACGTCGATGTCTTTCTTGAAAGTCTGATAGCCGATGGCCGAAACCTGCATGATGAAACGCCCGCCCGGCACGTACTCCAGTCTGAAGCGTCCGTTCTCGTCCGATGCGGTGCCGCTGACGAATGCGGAGTCGGCATGACGTATCAGACCTACGTTGACAAATTCCAACTTGGCCTTTGAGGTGCTGTCAACTAATGTTCCGCTGATGGTGTATTGCGCCAATAACACATTGGCATTCAACAATATAATTGCTAAAATTAAGATGATACGTTTCATTTCGCTCGTTTTTCGGGTTTAACGTAAGATTGCTTGAAAAATTGCCGCAAAAATAATAAAAATCAATGTCGGATTTGTCTGAACCCGACATTAATTTTCAATATGTGTGAAAGTGCTATTCAATTCGGAAATCGCCGTATTCGAGTTCGGCTCTTATGCTGCCAGACGGCTCGTCGCCGCGGCTTCCCACGATGCGTCCGTCGGATGTCCTGCCGACGTTTGACTTCATTATCTCACCGCAGATAATGTCGCCATAACTCACCCTGATGTCATATCTGAATGACGCGTTCTCGTTGATTTTCAATTTGATATTAGAATATTCCGCATCAATGTCAACATTCGGTTTGTCGGTGTCCAAGGCTGCTCTCAGGTCGGAATATTTGTCCTCGGCCTTGAGGTCTTTTATTTTATTGATTCTGATGTTGGAATATTTATTCTCAAAAACGCCTCTGAAGATGTCGGTCGCGGTGAAGTTGCTGTAACCGATTTCGGCATCGATGAACTCGACCTTGTTGATTTTGCAGTCGCTGTATGCCATGTCGAGATTGATGTTTTTCGCATATTCGACGTTCAGACCGCCGTATTTGATTTCTATCTCGTTATCAGCCAACAAGTTGCCGGCCGTCAGAGAGCCGTATCTTACCTCGGCTTTGAAGTCCTTCTTTACGGTTTCCACAATGATGTCCCCATATCTTGTCTCAAGGTCCATCCGCACGTCTTCAGGCACTTTGACATAATATTTTATGGAGACCGAGGCGTTGAACGACCTGTTGGTTTTGTTTTCAAAAACCGTCTTGGCCTTCACGAGGTCACCTTCCTGGAAAAACTCCACATTGATAATATCCATCAAGTATTTGACGATTTTTTCCTTGTTGCTTTTCACAACGATTTTTACCTTGAAATCAATCTGCGGCTCGTCCCATGTTGTGATGATGAAGTCGCTGTAAACGCCATCCATCTCAAGCTGCGGCAAAGCCCCGACATCGAAAGTCTGCTCCACGGTTTTCTGTTCCTCGAATTTGTAACGGCGACCGCCGTCTCTGTTGTTACTCGCAATAGTGATAAATGTCATCAATGACAATGCTGTCAGAATTAGAATCTTTTTCATGGTTTTATCTATTTATCTGTTTGGTTATTAAATCTATAGCTTTCAATTTGTTATCGAAGACATGTTCTACGATTGCCATCTGCCGGTCTTGCGGCAGAGGTGCGATCTCCGCGAAGATGTCGCCTGTATTTTCCAGATTATGAATTACTTCCGTAATCTGAATACGTGTTGAATCATCAATATTCTCCATGACTTTCTCAAGGCACACGATGGCATCTTCAACTTTCTGTTCGTAAGCTGTTCTCAACTCAATGAGCTGGTTGTCAGGCGTTTGTGGCAGCTTTGTCGTCAAATCCATGCCTTTGTTCCATCCGAAGGTGACGACTGCGAATGTCACTATGGCTGCCGCCGCCACGGAGTTCCAGATTGTGAGCAGCGAACGCCTCTTGTTTCTTCGTGCCGCTTCGGCCACGTCCTTGTCTCCGGCGGCCTCAAGCTTCAGCAGAAACCTCTCGCGATGACCTTCCGGCAACGACCTTCCGGCGAACTCCGACTTGTTGTCCCTTATGAAATCCTCAATATTCATAACTTTTATTTAAATTTCACTCTCAAAACTTCACTCTCAAACTTCACTCTCAAAACTTCACTCTCAAAACTTCACTCTCAAAACTTCCTTAAGTTTCGCTATCCCTCTCGAATACTGCGACCGCACCGACGACTCGTTGATATTCAAAGTGTTGGCGATGTCCTCGTATTCCATTTCTTCAAGAAGACGCAGTGTGATGACGACGCGGTAACCCTCGGGCAGACCGGCCAGCGCGGCCTTCACCTGCTCTATTGAATACATATCGTCGGCATCGTCATTGACTGTCTCCTTGAACTCCTCGACGTCAACCTGCATCGGTCGCCGGCTGTCGTGACGGTATTTGTCGATGCTCTTGTTGACGGCTATTTTCTTCACCCACGCGACGAAACCAGCTTCGTTCCCTTTGAAATCGCGCAAAAGCGAGAACGCGGCGAGGATTGCATCATGCGCAATCTCCTCCGCGTCCTGTTCATTCAACACTATGTTATAGCTGGCGTTGTAAACGACGCTGCAGCAGAGGTCGTAAAGCCTCATCAAAGCCTGCTCATCGCCGTCACGTCCGAGTTTCAAAATAGTGTCAAACATATTTTCATTACTATTTACAACTGCTCAAACGAATAATCGGATGATTTGCTGCATGATCTCACAAAAAATCACAAATCCGCGCGATGATTATTCGTTTTCCCTCGCGAACAACGCCGACCTGTTCAGGAATGAGTTGAAGTCGTAACACGAGCGGAACTCCTCCAAAACCCACTCAATCAAGTTGTCAGAATATAAAATATCGGTTGGGATGGGCTGCGACAGACAGTAATCCTTCAGCTTCAGAAATCTTCCGTAAGGGTGGTCGGCGGGGAAGTCCTTCGGGACGTTTTTCAGCGCTTTCGACTCATCAAGCGTGAAATTCTTTGCTTTTTTCAGGGCTTTTTCAAAATCGGCACCATATATGTTAATGTCTTCACGGACGCTTTTCGTGATGAGCGGCTCGCACTGATACATCCCAGGGTAAAGTCCGTGCTGGCCGAGATACTCCGCGCCCCGTCCCTCCACGTGGAAATAATATCCTGCAAGCCCCGATTTCTTCCCTTGCGGACAGACAAAGACGCCAAAATGACGCTTGTAAGGGCTTTTGTCGGGTGAAAAACGCGTGTCACGATAGAAACGATAGGTGCAGTCTTTCAATGTCAGGCCTTTCGTCAAATCATCGAATTTCTGTATGCCGAGGATTATCTGTTCCGCTATCTCGTTGAATTTCGATTGAGCATCAATGTATTGCTGTTTATGTTCCTGAAACCACGGACGATTGTTGTTCACAACAATCTGGTTCAAAAAATCAATTATCTCTTCCATTTTCTCAAATTTTCCGCAAAGGTAAAAAATTTTTAAAAAACATCTTGACATATTAAAAAAAGTTGTATTTTTGCAGCCGTAAAAATGATGCCTAATGGTGTAATTGGCAACACGACTGACTCTGGATCAGTAAAGTCCAGGTTCGAACCCTGGTTAGGCAACAGTTTTCAAATGCTAGTCCGTTGTTGAACAGATTAGCATTTTTTTATGTTTGACAAACTGATTTATAAACCTTAAAACAATATTTTATGTCGAAGAAAAAATCAAAGAACACCAGCCTCAGCACTTTCGTGAACACTATCCTGCGCGTGTTCGGCGAGCATCCGTTCAAGCCGATGAATTACAAGCAGATAGCGAAGATTCTGAGTGTCAGGGATGCCGCCGGCAAAGATGTGATTTACCAGATTTTAACAACACTTTGCAGAGACGGACAACTCATTGAAAATCATCCATATAGTTATACTTTAAATCCTGAACTTATCGCTGAATACGGTCCGAAGCCGACCTACGTCATCGGCACCGTTGATATGAAAAGCACCGGCAAGGCTTACGTCATCCCGGAAGACGAGGGCGAGGACATACAGATTGCCTCGAACAACACGGGCAAGGCTCTTCACGGCGACAAGGTCAGGGTGCAGATGTTCCCGAAACGCGTGTCGAAGAAGAACGAAGGTGAGATTGTGGAGGTTCTGCAACGCGCCCGTACTGAGTTCGTCGGCATCTTCAGCCTCTCGCACGGCTTCGGTTTCGTCATATCCGACCGCGTCTCCATGCCGATAGACATTTATGTCCCGCAAGGGAAATTCAAAGGCGCGAAGGACGGACAGAAAGTCATAGTGAAGATGACCGACTGGCCCGACAACGCCCGCAACCCTTTCGGTGAGATAGTGAAGGTGCTCGGTTACCCGGGCGAGAACAATGTCGAGATGCAGTCGATCCTCGCGGAGTTCGAGTATCCGCTTGAATTTCCGAAAGATGTCGAGAAGGAGGCAAAGGCTATTTCCGATAAGATCAAGGTCTCAGAAATCAAGCAGCGCCGCGATTTCCGCGACGTGCTGACCGTGACGATCGATCCCCGCGATGCGAAGGACTTCGACGACGCTGTGTCATACCGCAGATTGCCGAACGGACATCACGAGGTGGGCGTCCACATCGCCGACGTCTCTTATTACGTGAAGCCGGGTTCCGCCATCGACCGCGAGGCGCAGAGCCGCGGCACGTCGGTCTATCTCGTTGACCGCACCATCCCGATGCTGCCGGAGAAACTCTGCAACATGGTATGTTCGCTGCGCCCCGACGAGGAGAAACTGACGTTCTCGGCTGTCTTTGAGATGGACGACAACGCCAACATCATCGACAAGTGGATTGGCAAGACCGTCATCAGATCGGACCGCCGCTTCGCCTACGAGGAGGTGCAGTCCATGATTGAGGGCGGTGACGGCGACTTTAAGGATGAGATGCTGACACTCAATGCGTTGGCGACGAAACTCCGTGAGAAACGCATGGAGCACGGCTCCATCAACTTCCATTCCGAAGAGGTGAAATTCATCCTCGACGAGAACATGAAACCTATCGACACTTTCGTGAAGGTGCAGAACGAGGCGAACATGCTCATCGAGGACTTCATGCTTCTCGCGAACCGCACCGTCGCCGAGGCCATCGGCAGGAAAGACAGCAAATATCACGGATATACTTTCGTCTATCGTGTCCACGACGAGCCGAATCCTGAGAAGCTGTACAACTTCATCGCGCTCGTGTCGCGGCTCGGCTATTCGATGAACATCAGCACGCGCGAGAAACTCGTGAAGTCGTACAACTCGCTATTCAAGGCGGTCGAAGGCCGCGGCGAGAAGAACCTCATCGAGTCGGTGGCGGTCAGGACGATGGCGAAGGCACTTTACAGCACGGTGAACATCGGGCACTACGGACTGGCGTTCCCGTTCTACACACATTTCACGTCGCCGATACGCCGTTACCCAGACCTGATGGTGCATCGTCTCATTGAGCGTTATATGATTGAAAACCAGCCGAGTGTGAGCCAGTCGGAGTTTGAGGTGCTGTGTCAGCACGCGAGCGAGATGGAACGCCGTGCCGCCGAGATGGAGCGCGAGTCGGTGAAGTACAAGCAGGCCGAGTATTTGCAGGACAAGATAGGGAAGGTGTTCGACGGACTCATCTCCGGCGTCTCGAAATGGGGCATTTACGTCGAGCTTAAGGACAGCAAATGCGAGGGTCTCGTCAGGTACAACACCTTTGACGACGATTATTATTATCTCGATGAGGAGAACTTCCGCATCATCGGTCACGACCGCGGTATGATATACCAGCTTGGCGATGAGGTGAAAGTGCGCGTGAAGAACGTCGATCTGATCAAGAAACAGCTTGATTTCGAGATGGTTGTGGTGAAGAACAGCGGAAAGAAGCCGAGGAGGTGAGGGGGGAGAAATCAGGTCTCATGTGAAAAGTTCCGTGTTTGAGCAGTGTGGTTATTCGATGATTTTGCGGGGCCTAAACATGAAGAAAGGGATGTCGGTCACTCCGTGCAGTTGGGCCGTCTTGTTGCATGTAGCAGATTTAAAAAACTTCTGTCAGTCCACGGGAAATTTTTACTGCGCCGTAAAGTTTTTAGGGGTTTAGAGTTTAAAGTTGAAAGAAATCGTTTGGTGGAAGTGGGATGGTAAACAAATATTTGCAAATATCAAAATTTTTTTGGATTTTTGCCGACAATTTTGGAAATCATCATTTTTTATGCCAAATATGAGACGAATAGACAAGAAAAAATGCATTGTAGGTGTGTTGGCCGCAGTCGCCTTAATTGTTGTTGTGAGCGGCATTGGCAAATTTCACGCCAATCCGTTCAGTCTTACGCTGAGCACAAGTAATCCTACGGTCTTGGTGATGAATCCGTCTGGTCTTCCGTGTGCGGTAGCTGACCAAACGGGAAGTGTGTTGTTGCTGATGAATAATAATGGGAAACTGCGACACACTGTAAAGGTGAACAATGCTGACCATCCGCACGACCGCATTACTCTGCTTTATGTGTCAGGAGACTCCATCTATGCCAATGTTGTCACAACAGAAAATCAACATCTTGTTCACGAGCAAATCCGTCTGTATAACAAGTCCGGCAGGTGCTTGCGTTCTATATGCGAGCGCGACTACAGGGACGGCAAAGTCTTTTATCCCAGAAACCAACTGTTTATTTATGACAAGGGGCGCTTGTCCGTCATTCGTATAGAAGACAATATACTGAAAAACATTTCCTTGGGGAAAGACAGTGCGATAGTGACAGATAGCGTTGTGTTGAGTGAGCCAGTGATTGAAGTCAAACAAGGGAAAGACTCGTCCTTATATGTATCCGGACTATACGGGAGGATGTACGAATATGTACCAGGGAGCGGATGTGTGCACCCTGTCCGGTTATCCGACGAGGGATATATGGATCTTGTGATAGACGAATCATCCGATGTCTTATCCATAGCCTATTCTCCCATTTATGCTGTTGCAAATGTGTTGTTTTGGCTGTCGTTGTTGTTTGTTTGTGTAATAGCGATATTCTTTGCGTATAGATTGTTCCATGACAAATACAACAAAAAGATAGGTGTTATCCTTGCTGTCGTGCTGCTGTCTGCCGGAATCGTGGCGTTTTATAGTTACCATATCATCCGGCAGACCAAGACAGAATTAACCCAAATGATGCTTTATCAAACGGATTTGATAGCCTATGTGACCGAACATAATTAACGTGAGTTCGATGAAAACATAACATTGATTATAAACGATTTACTAAAAAG
>JAKSNA010000058.1 GCA_024400295.1 Bacteroidales bacterium
GTTCGGCGGTGCCAACAAAATCTCTGTCGGCACCGACAGCAACACCATGAGCTTCTCCGCCTCGTCATACTCTTTCACCACCGGCAAGGTGGGCATCGGGTGCGAGAACACCGTGGAGGGCTACGCGCTTGCGGTTAACGGCGGCGTGATGAGCACGCGCGTGTCGGTGATGGACGTCGATGCGTGGCCCGACTACGTGTTCGGCGGAGACTACCACCGCATGAGCCTCTACGAGCTCGAGGAGTACATCGGCCTCAACCACCACCTCCCCGAGGTGCCGTCGGCCGAAGAGGTGTCGGAACAGGGCATCGACCTCGGCGAGATGAACGCCATACTGCTGCAGAAAGTCGAGGAACTCACACTCCACGTCATCGAACTGCAGAAACAGATTGACATCCAGCAGAATGAGATTGACGAACTAAAAGGCAGGTAACATGAAGACACATATAGCAAGGCTTATAGCCGTCGCCGTGCTGGTGACGGCAGGGTCGTCGTACCTTCACGCGCAGACGAAGGCGTACTACGTGAACTACGGCTACGACGCCGACGGCAACCGCGTCAGCCGCACGGTGAAGCTCGGCAACGACAGGGACGACCGCCGGCAGTCGGACACGGCCGACATGGCGCGGTACACCGACCTCATCGCCGGCAGCGAGATAAGCATATACCCCAACCCGACATCCGGCAGAGTGAATGTCGGGATGACCTCCGCCACGGAGGACGGCGTGGCGTTCACGGCGGCTCTGTTCTCGCCGTCGGGCGCGCTGATAACGAGACGTGATGCAGGGACGGCCCCCGCGGAGTTCGACCTGAGCGGTATGCCCCCGGGAGTCTATCTGCTGGAGCTGCGCCTCGGCACCGAATCAAGGACATGGAAAATCATCAAAGAATAAGACGACATGAGACACAAGATATTACCATTGATGCTGCTTCTCGCGCTGTGCGCGGCGGCATCGGCCCAGACATACGACGTGGAAGGTGAGGCCGAGGCCATCACCCTCAACGAACCACTGAAGCCCGACAAGAGTTATCATTACACGGCGTCGGGCGTCATCGACCTCACCCCTGGTTTCGACTACGTGCCGGATAAAGGCAAGGCGGCGCTGCTGGAGGTTGACCCGATGATGGTTTTTCCGCCGACAGGCGGCGTGACCACAAATGTAAATGTATTTGTCCCTAATACGGGCACCCAACAGGAAACTGCTGGTGTGGTGAGTTTAATAAACGGTTTCGTTAATGTGAGTTCACTCGGCGGAGCGTTATACACAGTGCCGATAGAGCTGCCGTCAGGTATCAGCGGAATGCAACCTGACCTTTCGGTTGTGTACAACAGTCAGGCCGGCAACGGACTCTTAGGCTACGGGTGGGATCTGGCGGGCATCTCGTCGATAACGCGCACCGGCTCGACACTGTACCACGACGGCAGGATGACAGCCGCCGACTTCAGCGACGGTGACCGCTTCCTGCTCGACGGGCAGAGGCTCATAGAGTGCGGAACATCTGGTGACACAGTCTTATACAAGACCGAACAGGATGTTTTCTCGAAGATTCTGTTTTATGGCAGCGGAGGCAGCAGCGTGTTCAAGGTTATGAATGAGAATGGCACAATATCAATTTATGGCGGCAGCGAGAACTCAAAGCTGTTGGCTCAAAACAGGGATGCAGTAATTGAATGGAAGATATATACAACCAGCGACAGGAATGGTAACACCATAACATACAATTACAGCAACAACAGGGATTCCGGTGAGATTAATATTGACTACGTAGAATATACAGGTAACGACAGAGCCGGCATCAGTCCCGCCTTCAGGGTGGAATTTGAATATAAAAACGACAGGGACGACCAGTATCACCACTACATAGCGGGCAACAAGGTGCAATACAAAAAGGCAATTGAGGAAATATCAATCAGGAAAGGAGAGGATGTCGTCTGTCGTTACGGATTCAAATATGAATTTTACAAATTCCTGAAACTTGTGAAGATTACCAAAGTCAAAGGCGGCGTACAGGCTTCACCTATCAGGGTTACATGGGACAATGACAAGACGAGTCCTTACTATGACTATGGTTGTAAGGAGATTAATGTACGCGTTTTTGATGACTGTGTTTTCCCCTGTGAACTTGACGGTGATGGTCTTACTGACATTATATCGGTTCCGTACAAAAGTTATAATGGCACACCTTATATGAATCCAACTCCAATGAAAGTTTACCTGAACAACAAGATTACAAATGGTGATTACAATTCCCCTCCGGACTACAAGATGACCCTGCCTCCTTACATTGACTGGATCCATGTCGCCGACATGAACGGTGACGGGATTGACGAAATGATTGTTCAGCAATACAGTCATAACCCAATGAAGACCACATTGACTGTCTATGAGTTTTCAAACAGCAGTGGCTTCAGTAAGATGGCATCTTTTGATTTTCCATTTAGAAACATAGTCAAGACGGGTGATTTTCTCGGAAACGGGATGATGAGTTGCATGGTACTTCCATTGTTATCTGAAACAGTCTTGGGAGAAGCGCAAGTGCTGCGTTATGACAAACTGACAGGGAGATACACCTGTGAGGGTCTTTCAGGAGGTATTGCATGTCAGAAATGTAACGTGTTGGCTGATGATTTCACAGGTGACGGGAAGACGGATATTATGATTGTCGGCGAAAATCAAGGATATGTTTATTCTGTGGTGCAGACCAATAGTGGATGGAGCCTGCAAAAAATCATAGATTTTTCAGCTAACCTCGCTTCATTGTGGGTTGATAAGATGGCGTATTCCGGTGATTTCAACGCTGACGGGAAGGCTGACATCATCGTGGAGAACTCCAACAGCAGAGACAAGTATGTCTTGTTGTCAGGTGGAACATGTTTCATGGATAAAATCAAGGTTACCAACAAACAGCTTGAGGATGTCGCTTTCCCCGAGATTGATATGTACGATTACTGCATGAATTACCCCGGCCTCCTTGCATCTTATGGTTTCGATTTTATAGACATCGATTCAGACGGGCGTACCGACATGGTTTATCATGACCAAAACGGGACCGATTTTTACAGATGCTTTACGGTTGACAAGTCAGATGAAAGTCGTTGCAAATTTGCCGAAAGGCGACATCATCCGTATGATGATTTCATCGTCTATAATAAAAGCATAGCTGTAGGATGTTTTGTGAAGAGCAGCTCTGTCTCCATGATAGGCTGGAGGGGCGGACATCCTATTGCTTTGTTTTACAGCAATGTCTCCAAGACCAATTCTGTCTGGAAAATTGCCGACAGGTTTACCGAAAAAGAGTTTGACGGCAATGTGATAGAGTTTACGTATGATTTTTTGATACCAGATGGGAGTGGTTTTTACACCAAAACTTCCGGTATGCAACAGAATGGCATGAGGAACGTCGCATTCCCCATGCTTGCGCTCAAGAGCTGCGGGAAAGAATACCTGGGCAACCACTATTATTTCAACACCACAAGATACCGATACACTGATGCCGTATATCACAAGGACGGACATGGCCTGATAGGATTCAGGAATGTCGTGGCCACCAACTCTCTCAATGATGAGGTCGTGACGGAGAACTCTTCGCACTACGAGACCGCTACCATGGGTTATAACGCCATGCTTCTTCCAAGCTGCGATACCACTTATGCCTTTTATGGCGGCAAGAAGACATGCCTGGAGACAAATGAATATGAATTTGACTGTGTGAGATGTTCGCTGCAGACGACGGTGAATGACGGCAAACTTCTTGTCGTCCGTCCGGCAATGAGGTCGTGCAAAACAAAATCATTCAATCCAGATTCCGCCGGTGCCATCATGTCGGTGCAGACGACAAACTACACTTACAACTATGGTGATGACAACAAATATGCGCATTCATACAGATGTGATGATGAACAGACTTGTTCGGGCAGCAACGGAAACACCAGCTCCACGAATTTCGTTCACAAAGCCTCCGTCCGTTACGATTACGAGGATGACGACTACCTTGGATGGGTCATAAACAGAATCAGCAAGGAAACCAAGACACTGGAGTTGGAGAAAAAGCCAGCCATAACAAAGAAGGTGAAATATGGCTATTCCAAAGGCAACCCGTTCCGTGTTGAAACAGTGACTGACATCCCTGGCATTCTGGACACCGGCCCTCTTGTTGTTAAAACGCAATATGAACATGATGCTGTCGGCAATGTCATCAGGGAAACCGTCACCGCCCCGTACGGCAGGTGCGGTGAGAAGCCGAGGGTTACAACATACGGATATGACAGCGGCAGCCGTCTCGTGACATCAAAGACCGCAGCCCCTGACGGTCTGGAGTACGGTGAATCGTACGAATACGATCTGTATGACATGATAATATCAACGACAAGTGCCGGCGGACTCGTGACAACCCGCGAGTCGGACAACCCTTTCGGTAGCACTGTCAGGATGACGAATCCTGACGGCACAGAAAGCGTTGAAGCAATGAGATGGGAAACACGCAGTGAATACGCACCGCCAAGGTCGTTGTATTACAAGTGGGACAAATCAACAGGCGGTGTCACGACATGGACCTACTACGGCAAGGATGGCAAGCCAATCCGCATCGTAACGAAAGACGAGAACGAGAACCCTGTTTATGTGGATATGGAATATGATTCAAGGGGAAGGCTGAAGAAGCAGTCGGAACCATACCGCAAGAACAATTACGCCAAATGCACAAAGTACGAGTATGATGACTTCGGCAGAGTCACAAAAGTGACGGCACCTGACGGTACGGAAACTGTCACAATTTACTCCGGATTCACTACCACGACGTCTGTGATCACTCCTGACGGTGAGAAGCGCATATCCGCCAAGACGACAAACTGCCTCGGCTGGGTGGTGCGGAGCATTGACGCTGACGGTGCAGAGGTGTCATACAGCTACTATCCGGATGGCAAGCTCGAGTCGGCGACGACTTCCGGCGGAAGTGTAAAACTCATGGTGAAATACGACAATGCCGGCAACAGGGTGAGCCTTGAAGACCCCGATTACGGTAAGACTACAAGCAAATATGACGCATACGGGCAGCTCGTTGAACAGGTGTCACCAAAAGGGAAGAAGACATTGTACACATACGACAACCTCGGCAGGACGATGAACAGACTCGATGTTGCGGAAGGCCTGACGACGAGTTACATCTACAATGAGAGTGAATGCAAAGGCACGCTGGCGAAAGTGATTCACAACAACGACACCAGGGAGTTCTCATACGATGAGTTCCATCGTCCTGTCTCGACCAGGGAGACTATAGCCGGGGTGAGCTATGTCACGACACTCGAATACGACAAGGCATCACGCGTGTGCAGGAAAGTCCTTCCTTCGGGCTACGAACTCAACTACAAGTTTTACGTTTCAGGCCGGAAGCACAGCGTACTCGACTCGCACGGCCGTCTGCTGTGGCACACCGATGAGGTCAACTCCATGGGACAGCTCGTCAGGGCCACAACTGGCAACGGGGCTGTCATCAGCAATACGTTCGACATGGAGACCCATCGCCTGAAAGAAAATGCCGTCTCAAAAAATATCCAGAATTTCTCATACGATTACGATAAATTCGGTAATTTAGCGGCGCGAAAAGACAACATCAACAACGTGGAAGAAACATTCACATACGACAACATTGACAGACTCACAGGTGTGACGCTGAACGGCAGACTTCACAGTGAGATGAAGTACGACAAGATGGGCAGGATGGTGATGAAGCAGGCAGACGGTAAGACGGTCTTCAACGAGGCGTCGTTCCACAACACGAAGCCGCACGCCATAGTCAGGGCTGTAACATCAAGGGACGTGTTCCCGAATGAGGAGCAGACGATATGGTACACGTCGTTCGACAAGGTGAGAGGGATAAAGCAAGGCGACAACACCATCACATACATGTACGGCATCGACAACCAGCGCGTCGGCATGACAGAGATTGTTGACGGGAAGAAGCGTGTGAAGACCTACGTCGGCGGCTGTGAGTTCATCGTGGAGGACGGCGTGGAGAAGATTCTCACCTACCTCACCGGCCCTTACGGTGTGTTCGCCGTAGTGGTCGAAGAAGCCGGCGTAGAGAACATACACTACATCTACGCCGACCATCTCGGCAGCTGGACCACGATAACCGACTCCATCGGCAACGTGGAGCAGCGCCAGAGCTTCGACGCGTGGGGCAACCGCCGCAACTCGAAGACATGGAGCGGGCCTGCGACCGACGAGCCGATGTTCGACCGCGGCTTCACCGGGCACGAGCACCTCTATGCTTTCGGCCTCATCAACATGAACGGGCGCGTCTATGACCCGCTGATGTCATCGTTCCTATCGCCCGACAACTACGTGCAGGACCCCACCTCGCAGCAGGGGTTCAACCGCTACGCTTACTGCTTCTACAACCCGCTGAAGTACGTTGACCCGACTGGCGAGAGGTGTTACGGGCCGTCGGAGGCCGAGATTGTGCAGATGGCGATCAACGAGGCACGGCAGCGGTGCTGGCGCGAGACGTACCGCATGCTGGAGGAACAACAGTTAGTGTACCAGCAGATCAAGGACGGACAGCATCCCTTCGGATGGGGTCTGGAAACGCCGCGGGGGACAAGGAGCGAAAACGGCTTGAGAGGTGTTGTGAGAAGGGCGTACAAGAGTTTTGACTATAGACAGCTCAACAAGAGTGTGAGTTCCCAAAGAGGCAAGTGCGTTCTGACAAGCCTTGGAAGTGCGAGAAGATGCTGGAGCGGAGGACAGTGGGGAGAGTCAACCAAGGAATGGGAGAAGAGGGAGGAAGAGTACTATGAGCAAACAGGCAAACACGGGTATGAGACCGGCAATTTCGAGGATTTCATTGAGAGCAACCCCGACCCATCGAGATACAACACCTACGTCGCGATGACAGGTGTCAATGACATCAGTCCGGATAATATATGTGATTTGATGGAAGAGGGTTATGTGGTTGCCGTGTTCTGCACCTTGAAGAGTGATGAAAATCACTTTGCGAATGTGGAATCTTGCACGATGTATGACGACAATTCGTTTACATTAGTATTCAGCAACCCGAATCCAAACATGATGCCGCCACTTGAAATATCAAGTAGTGGTGTTTGTGATTTTAAATCATCTAAAATAGAATCATTGTGGATAGTTGCTTATAAATTAATCATTTGGAAGCCATGAAAAAGATTATAGGGATAATAATATCATTCACTATATGTATGAGTTGCTATGCACAAAAGCCAAGAAACGGTATTTACAAAGAAAGTGATGGATATATTTGCGTCAGTGACACCATAATAATTATGGATATTCACACACACCGTTCGTATTTTTATGGTTCATACTCAATACATGATGATGAAGTCGTGCTTGGATACAACAATCTCATTGGCAAAAATGCCACAATAAATGTGGAAAAATGTTCACAAGACTCAATAGAGATAAAACTTATATGCAAATATGAAATTATCGTTGAGGAAGCAGACAAATATCCGAGACAATCTATGCGTTGCATTTTTTATTCAGAAAACACCAAACGTGTTGACTCGAGGAATGATGGATGTATTTACATAGGATACGATGCCAATAATAATGAATTCAACATTGATGAATTTTATATCCAAGACTATGTACAATTTTTATTTGCCGATAAGTTTAAAATCCCATTGGAATACGGAACAAGGTATGTCATATCACAAAAATATACAGCAAGTGCGTTGTTTTTAAACGGAGACACATCATGGGTTTCGTTCAAGGTGAAGAGACACGGCAAAAGGATTGAGATGTACCATAAGAGGACGAAAACCAAGGAAATATTCCATTATGTCGGAGAATGCGACTCTTGCCTTGAAGAGTTCAGCAAGCAGTTTCCCGGTTTGATAGAATAGATTTTCCCGGCCTCCCCGCAAGCCACCGTGCTCTTCGGGGAGGCTTTCTCTTTATTTCAGTGTGAAGTTTTAAGTTTTGAGAGTGGGGTTTTTCGGTTTAAAGATGGAAGTTAAGAGCAGCTTGTCCGGCCCACGTCGCCTCGCGGTGCGGTGGCCCGCGCCATGCGGCGGCCGAGCATCGCATGGCGCTTGATCTTTTGGTTACTTTTCCATCAAGGGAAAAGTGACATAAAACTTTTTTGAAAGAAAAGACCTCATTTTCAGGTGAAAACCGTTATCTTTGCATGGTCATAAAAACGAAAGATGAGCACCGCAACGGCGACATATCGAAAAAGGAAACGCATGAACGGCTGCATGTATGAGCCGGTTCAGGACCCCACCTCCCAGCAGGGGTTCAACCGCTATGCTTACTGCTTCTACAACCCGCTGAAGTACGTTGACCCGACTGGCGAGAGGTGTTACGGGCCGTCGGAGGCCGAGATTGTGCAGATGGCGATCAACGAGGCACGGCAGCGGTGCTGGGGCGAGACGTACCGCATGTTAGAGGAGCAGCAGTTCGTGTACCAGCAGATCAAGGACGGACAGCATCCGTTCGGATGGGGCGGTTCAGGCGGAGGGGGGAGTGCGTACAATTCTGGGGGATTTTACAATAGTAATGGCAGATACATAGGAAATAACGGGAGGAATGACGGCAAAATATATATTATTACTGATTTCAATATGAGTGCGAGTCTATACAAAGAGACATTAAAATTCATACGGACAAACTCTGGAAATTCAAACGCATTTACTGAAGATTGTATAGCATACAGCAACTCGGTGGAAATACCAGTGTATGAAAATAGGCAGGCAATGTGGGAAATTGTCAGTCAAGATAACGGCATGGGCGGAACATCAGACTGCAACAACAGAGAATACGGTGGTTATATTGATGTGGATGGGGTACATTGTGTACTGCCAGGGTGTGTGGGTAATCCGAAAGAAAATCCTGTCATAGATATAGAACTGCCAAACGGTTATTCAAGGTTTCATAGCCACCCAAGTGGATACAGCAAGTATTTTGGGACGGAAACCGGTGTCGCTGAATGGTTGCCACGGGAACCTTCTCCTACGGACATTAAAAATGCTGGAATGAATGGAAACGATAAATTCACACATTATGTGTTCAGCCGGGCGAATAATTGTGTGTATATATACAATTATTCTGGAATTCAAGCGGTGATGAAAACCGACAAATTTTTAAAACTAAGACCATGAGAAAGATTCTGTTATTAACAACAATTGTTATGTTTTCAAACGTAGTGCTATGCCAGACGGAAAACGAACTGAATAATATGATTATCGAAAGCACTTCGAAATTTATAGATTTGTATAATAGTTATTTTAAGTATCCGATGAAAGATTGTACATATGAGACAAACGGGAGAACGGGACGAAGAATCACTATTGATAATGTTTATTATTGTATAGATGGTCTGCCATCCTATTTTTACAGCAATCATGTTGTGATCAATAGTGTTGAGCCGATATCTGTAATGAATTATTACCATAATGATAACGATGCCAGAAAAGATTTGAGGAAAACTGCTCACGTGATATACATCGAATATTATATGAAATCGAATGAGATTACAATATTTGTAGGGAAGGGATTAGCAAGGAGACCAAGCAGGAGGAAGTTTTTGATTGGCAGGGGTGTGGAGCCGAATAAATTCATTTATCGTTATTCATGTAAATCTGATAGCTGGGAACTTGTTGAATAACAATAATGTTTTTGAAATTGTCTCAAGCCTCCCCGCAAGCCGACGCGCTCTTCGGGAGGCTTCCCATCTTTCCAGAGTGGAGTTTTGAGAGTTTCGAGCATGTTTTTTTGACAAATCGCGCGAACTGACTGTAAGTCGCCGTTTTGACAGCCGTGCACATGGAGGCGCAGCCGGTGCGTGCATGGAGATGGGTTGATAGAGATGCCAGTGTACGTGGGTCTGTCCTGTCTTCGTCGCTTCGCGGTGCGGTGGCCCGCGCCATGCGGCGGCCGAGCATCGCATGGCGCTTGATCTTCTGGTTACTTTTCCATCAAGGGAAAAGTGACATGAAAAAATTATTTAAACAAAGACTTCATTTTCAAACGAAAACCATTACCTTTGCAAGGTCATAAAAACAGAAGATGAGCACCGCAACGGCGACATACAAAAGAAGAAACCGCATATACGAGCCTGTCCAGGGCCCCACCTCCCAGCAGGGGTTCAACCGCTACGCTTACTGCTTCTACAACCCGCTGAAATACGTTGACCCGAGCGGGGAGGTGTTCGTTCTTGATGACATATTATTTGCGGCGGCGATAGGTGCATTTTTCAATACTGCTGCAAACTTAGTTTGCGCCAATGTCAATAGTATGGGCGATTCCTTCGCATCGGTGGGAGTGGGAGCCTTGGCCGGGGCGGCCGGGGCATTTGCCGGAGGTGCTGTTTTCTCGGCCATGCCATGTGGCGGCTTTTGGGGAGGTGCCGCCTCCGGAAGCGCAGCGTATTCAACGTCTAACTTTATAATCGGTCTTGGAAATTCATTGATTCAAAAAAACACTGTCGGAAAATCTTTTGAAACCGCCGGTATCGCATGGCTTGAAGGTCTTGCGACGGGTGCCGTCTTGGGAGGGCTGGCAATGGGATTGAACAGTCTGGACTATGGCGGCAATTTTTGGAATGGCATAATCACCAACGATTACCTGGCTGATGGTGTGGTAATGTATGAACACCCTAATATCCGTAACTTTTCCGGATATGACGACAATATTGCCATGGAAGACAATGCCCTTATCAGGAAAATTGACTGGACATACGGGTCTGATGTAATTGGTGAATTTGGACTGAATGTCACCACAAACGCCCCGGATGGCTTTTCAATAGACCCGATGACAGGCGTATATGTCAATGGGAAAGGAGAGCAAATATTCGGGCGTGTCGTGCACAACCCGCATGTCGGCTCGTCAAATATGTACATATCGCCATACGCCGCCACCCATCATGACCCGACTATGTTTAGGGCTGTCACTGGACACGAACTCACACATGCTTACCATTATTACGCATTAACAATCCCCCAAAATCCAAACAGGCAAATGAGTTTTAAGTCAAAATCTGAACGTGCCGCATTGGATTATTCTTACATGGAATATTATATGGCTGGATATATGGATATGTGTGGCACTATTAAAAATCATACCGAATATACAAATAACTTTTATGTCCCCGCAGAATATAGATTTTCGACAATTGAGTTTTACAAATGGTTTTATTCAAAATGAAACGTATATACATTATTATAATTCTGACCTTATTTTCAACAGATTTGGCTTTCGGCCAAGTTAGTGATTACGTATGTAATACATCCGATGAATCAACATTATTGTATATTGATTTTTGCAAAAATGATTTTTACATGTTCGGATACCGCACGGACTATAAGGATATTTATCATGAAATTATCATCTCCGAAGGCTTTTACATAAATAAGCAAAACGATACCATTGTGCTAAAAGATCAAGTCAATGGATTTGAAATGATTTTTAGAAAAGGTAAAGATGGAAGTTTGTATTGTGTGAAAGGATTATATTACATGGATACGCTAAAATTAAGGTATAATGGCTTATACAATGGTGTGTATGATAGCACATATTACACTCTCCAGCGGGAACATGCTTTAGACAGTTTGAAAAAAGAACGGGAAATGTACAGGACACAGACTGTTTTGCGTGATTTTAAACCTGGTTTGTATGAAATTATGCATCATGGTGGCGATCAATTGAGTATTAATGAAGATTATACATATACGTTCCCATCAGAGAGTCAACCAATGACAGCTGGAACGTGGAAACGGGAGGGAAATCTTCTAATATTTTACGACAAATGCCTTGGCGAAACATTCACGGCATTTATCGAAGATGGTTACATTATAGCCAAGCACCTTTTTTATTATTCAAAGTTTGACAAATATCGGATTATACCTGAAGATGAATACGGTGAATACATAGAGATAACACCCCCTGATCAAGTAGAGATGCGGGGTGACCCAAATCTCCGCTAAATTATCTTTTTACGACCAACACTTCCCCGAAATCCATTACGGTCTTCGGGGAAGTCTTTATGTTCGTTTCTGCATGTAGAGTATTTTTTCAGAAAAAATTTGTCACCACCTCCGCGCGTACGATAATTTTGCTAACTTTGCACCGCAAAAGGAAAAGACCGGAAAGATGCCTGAAGAAATGTTCATATACGACACTGATTGCACCGACGCGCCCCTGTTCGACCGCGGCTACACCGGCCACGAGCACCTCTACGCCTTCGGCCTCATCAACATGAACGGGCGCGTCTATGACCCGCTGATGTCATCGTTCCTATCGCCCGACAACTACGTGCAGTGCCCCGACAACCCGCAGAACTTCAACAGATACGCCTACTGCCTCAACAACCCGCTGAGATACACTGACCCGAGCGGGGAGGTGTTCACCGAGCTTTTGATTGCGGCGGCGATAGGTGCGGTGGTGAATCTTTCAGTCCAGGGGCTGG
>JAKSNA010000059.1 GCA_024400295.1 Bacteroidales bacterium
GCCGTTCCAGCTCACGCCGTTGCCGAAGCTGTTGATGTCGTTCCAGCTGACGTTGCCGCCGTTGCGCACGCCGTCAGCGTTGTTGAAGAAACCGTCCGACTGCCCGTGGGCCGCCGGCTGGGCAGACAGCGCGAGCAGCAGCGCCGCCGCTGCAATTTTTCCTTTGATTCTCTTTACTTTCATTTTTGATGTTATATTAATAAATTTGAAACAATTTCTCATGACCCTGAAACCCATGAAACAACAGAAAGCCCCCGACCTGAGGTCAGCGGCTTAATTTATGTTTTATCGTAAGTTATTGATTGACAATAAATTACACGGGGGGGGTAATTCTGGCGTTTCTGTTCGCCAAATCCGGCAAACAGAAACGATGTCCCTGATATTGTATATGCTTTATCATCATATTGGCGGCAAAATTACACTATTTTTCGATACGGCAAGAGGTTTTTTTGCCGGGCACGCGTGCCGCGTACCCGGTTATTGAAATACTGCCCTGCGGGCAGCCCGCAAGGTTTTGGTTTTGGTTAAAAAGGTTTTGGTTTTGGTTATGGTTTTGGTTAAAAAAGGTTTGGGTTATGGTTTTGGTTATTGTTGATAACTTCTTGAAATTTTCAAATATTCCTCCACCTTTTATATCTATTTTTGAACGCTAAAATCTTTCATCTTTTAACTTTAAACTTTTAACTGTAAAGAAATGGATATCAGCGTATTACTAAATCCGGTCAAGCAAGAGGTCATCGACGGATGCGGTCTCAACAACCCGAAACAGATCGGGAATACGATTTGCATTTACAGGGATGAGGCATTCTTCCCGAAACTTGAAGACTTCACCCTCGCCATTGTCGGTGTCGAGGAAGACCGCAACTCCAGCGACAACGAAGGCTGCAAGGACGCACCCGATGCGATAAGGCACGCATTCT
The DNA here is from genome assembly GCA_024400295.1 of Bacteroidales bacterium. Lineage (GTDB taxonomy): Bacteria > Bacteroidota > Bacteroidia > Bacteroidales > F082 > Limimorpha. The sequence goes on from JAKSNA010000059.1 coordinate 921, forward strand.
ACCCTCTTTTCAACCACTGGCCGAACCTGAAAGTCGTCGATCTCGGCAACGTGAAGACCGGCTTCCAGGTTGAAGACACATATTACGCACTCAACCAAGTGTTCCTCACACTCCTGAAATATCACATCGTCCCGATAATCATCGGCGGAAGCCAAGACCTCACATATCCTATCTATCAAGTCTATGAAAACACAGGCAAGTTAGTGAATATCACCGCCATAGACTCACGCTTCGACATCGGGCAGGACAATGAGAGTCTCAATTCTCATTCGTATCTGAGCTACATAATATTGCATCAGCCGAACTATCTGTTCAACTTCACGAACATCGGGTTTCAGACTTATTACATTGACAATGAGACTGTCGGCCTGATGAAACAGCTGCTTTTCGACATCTACAGACTTGGCGCGATAAAGAGCAACGTTGAGCTTTCGGAACCGCTGCTGCGCAACGCCGACATCATCACCATCGACGCGTCGGCGTTCAAGTCGTCGGAAATGCCCGGACTGAAAAACAGCTCGCCCAACGGCTTCACCGGCGAGGAAGGCTGCCGGATGGCGCGTTACGCCGGCCTCAACCCCAAACTCACCTCGATAGGCTTCTTCGAATACAACCCGCATTACGACATCAACTACCAGAGCGCCAATCACTTCGCGGAGATGATATGGTATTTCATGGAAGGCTTCTCCATGCGACAGAACGACTTCCCGAACGCCGACAACATGACCGACTTCAAACGTTACATCGTGCAACTCGAAGACTACGACGACATCATCTTCCTCTGCCACAAGACAAGCGGGAAATGGTGGATGGACCTGTCGTTCAGAAGCCAGAACAAAGAGAAATACGAGAGGCATCACTACGTGCCGTGTGCCAAAGACGACTACGACATGGCGATGCGGAACGAGCTGCCCGACCGCTGGTGGCAGTTCTACCAGAAACTGATGTAAATGCTGAAAATCAGTCTGTTATTATCTGACAAATCTGATTTTCTCGCTGCCGTTGATAATCAGCATGTAAATGCCAGGCCTGTAACTACTCACATCGACCGACTGCGACATTGCAGCCTGTCCGACAAGCTGCCCGACGGAATTGTAAACCTCGATTGTCTCAACGTCAATCCCTTCTATCGTGATGAAATCAGTTGCCGGATTCGGATAAACTTTCGCTGTCATGTTTTGGTTTTCACTCACCGAGGTGAAGTCAAACGAGAGATATTCCTCTCCGTCAACCGTCAGCGCAGGGACTGATTCAAGACCGTTGTTATATACAACTTTAAGTTGATAATAATAGTTTCCTATTTCAAGTTCCGCATCGGTGTATGAAGTGCAATTCTTTGGCAATGTGTTGATTAGATTCATTTCTTCGAGGCTTGAGCCACGATAAACGTTGATGCTTTGAATTGTATTTGCCGACTCCGTTTCCCAACCGAGTGTTATCGTCACTCCACTCACGTTCTCGTTGTAAAAATACTCGCCTGTCAGCTTTGAGGCGTTCTCTTTCGGGTTCGGGTCGTCGTAGGGGATGAAGAAACAGAGCTGCGAGAGGTTCTCGGTCGAAGCGATCTCTGTCGAATGTCCGGTTTCAAGGTCAACGGTGCGGATGCAGCTGTAGTCATAGACGTACATCCACGTATCTGTCTCATATTCACACCAATACAGAATCCCCGTGTTATAGTCGAAGCCTCCCGATTGCAGGTAAAGCACCTCGTAGTCTTCATCGATGCCGGTGTAGCCGACCATGCTCAGCGCGGCGGTCTGCTTGTCAACGATGTAGAGTGCGCTGTTTCTGCCGCCGCTGATGGCATAGAGAGTGCCGTCGAGGGCGCACGCGATGACGTAGATCGGGTCTTCGGTCGGGAAGTCGCCTATCTTAGTGACGTCTCCGGTGGCGAGGTTCACGGTGAAGAGCTCGTTGTTGTAGGTGCCGTAAGCCGTGGCGGTGGTGTAGTCGTAGGTCATCTCTTTCTGGTAGTAAGTGGAGCCGTCGTACCACAGGATCTCGCCGGTGAACGGGTCGATTTTGTTGAACCACTGGAAGCCTTCGTAGATGTCGTAGGCGTATAGGTAGCCGTCGAGATAAACGCCGCCGTAGAGCTCCTCGTTGTTTATGACAGTGAGATTGTCAGGCGATTGAATATCGTAATGCGCGTATGTCACCTCTTCGGAGATCACATTGGTGACGGAGGCGTAGGCTGTCGGACCACGAAAGCCGTTCCTCTGCTCGTTAGCGTTTTTACGCATCGGCACGCCGGTATATGATCTCGTTTTCGGTTTTACAAAAAGACTGTCGTTAACCTGCGGGAAAGCCGTCATTCCAGAAAGGATGATTATCGAAACAAGTAAGGATTTTAATTTCATAGACGTGAAAATTTTGAGTGGCAAAGATATGGAATTTTTGGAAAAGACAATCGATTTGCAAATATTCAAAATTTTCAAGTATAAAAGAATATTTTATATTTCTAAAGAATATTTTCGAGTGTAAAAGAATAAATTATTATTTTTGTAAAAATTTTCAAGTATGAAAGAAAAAATCAAATTGGTTGAGAAATATAATTTATGGAATGGAAACACATTTCCAATTGGTTATGTGAGAGAAAGTTATATAGAAAAAATATATGGGTTTCTTGGCAATAAACTTGTGAAAGTGCTTGTAGGTCAAAGGCGTTGCGGGAAAAGCTTCATTTTGCGGCAGATTGCAATGAAGTTGGTGGAAAGCGGTGTGTCGGGGAACAATATTTTGTATCTGAATCGTGAGTTCATCGATTTTGATTTCTTGCAAAATTATAAGGATCTGGATGAGTTTGTAAAAACATACGTTGAAGAGATAAAACCATCCGGGAAAATTTACCTTTTTATTGATGAGATTCAGAACATAGACGAATGGGAGAGGTTTGTCAATTCATATTCGCAGGATTTTACCACTGATTATGAATTAGTTATCACCGGCTCAAACTCAAAAATGCTGTCGGGTGAGCTTTCAACTCTGCTATCGGGCCGTTACGTGGAGTTTGAAATATTCCCATTTTCGTACAGTGAATATCTTGGTTTTTACAACCTTAAAAATAACCGCCAGAATTATCTTGAATATCTGAAATCAAGCGGTTTGCCCGAAATGTTTAACCTTGATAATGAATATTTTAAAACAAATTATGTTGAATCTTTGAAAGACACCGTTTTACTTCGTGACATAATCCAACGTTACAAAATCAAGAATCCGAAGTTGCTCGAAGACATATTCGTATTTATCGCAATGAATGCTTCAAATATGATTTCGATAACGAATGTGGTGAATTATTTCAAAAGCAAAAAGCGCGAAACGACCTACGACACCATTGCGAATTACATTGGTTATCTTGAAGATGCGTTTTTGATTCACAAAGTTGAACGGTACGACATAAAAGGAAAGGACACCATTTCAGGCAATTGTAAATATTATTTGAACGATCTCGCATTCTGCAATTACCTTTACAAAGGTTTCGGCTACGGCATCGGCTTCAAACTCGAAAACCTTGTCTATCTCGACTTAAAACGTTCAGGTTACAAAGTTTTTGTTGGAGACATCAAGTCAAAAGAAATTGATTTTGTCGCAATTAAAAACGAAGACGTGAAATATGTCCAATGTACTTATATGCTCATTGACGACAGCACCATTGAAAGAGAGTACTCAGCTTTAGAAATCATCAGCGACAATTACGAAAAGATTGTGGTCTCGCTTGATGATGAACCGTTACCAAACAGAAACGGAATCAAAAATGAGGTGGCGTGGAAGATGACGAATGTCTTACCCTGAAAACATTTCCAAAACTTTTTCCTCTCTCATTCTCATAAAAAACGTATTTTTGCAGTTTGTAATTTTTGATTTTTTGAAGATGAAAATTTGAAATATATGGAAGAAAAGAAATTCAAACGTTATTTGGTCACTACGGCGTTGCCATACGCCAACGGCCCCGTCCATATCGGTCATCTCGCCGGCGTCTATGTGCCGGCTGACACCTACGTCCGCTACCTCCGCATGAAAGGCGAAGACGTGCTCTTCGTCGGCGGCTCCGATGAACACGGCGTGCCCGTCACCATCAAGGCCGAGAAAGAAGGTGTCACACCACAGGACATCGTCGATCGCTACCACGGAATAATCAAGAAGTCGTTCGAAGACCTCGGCATGAGCTACGACATCTATTCGAGGACGACATCCGCCATACACCACAAGACGGCAGCGGAGTTCTTCACGAAACTCCACGGCGAAGGCAAGTTCATCGAGAAGGAGACCGAGCAGTTCTTCGACCCGGAACGCAACAAGTTCCTGAGCGACCGTTACATCATCGGCACCTGCCCGAAGTGCGGCAACGACCGCGCCTACGGCGACCAGTGCGAGAAATGCGGCAGCACGCTCAGCCCCGAGGAACTCATCGACCCGCATTCCGCCATCAGCGGCGCGAAACTCGTCAAGAAAATGACGAAACACTGGTATCTGCCCCTCGAACAGTACGAGGAATGGCTCCGCCAGTGGATCCTCGAAGGCCATAAGGAATGGAAGTCAAACGTTTACGGGCAGGTGAAGAGCTGGCTCGACGGCGGACTGCAGCCCCGCGCCGTCACCCGCGACCTCGACTGGGGCGTGCCGGTGCCGGTGAAAGACGCCGAAGGCAAGGTGCTTTACGTCTGGTTCGACGCACCCATCGGCTACATCTCCAACACCAAGGAGATATGCGCCGAGCGCGGCGACGACTGGGAGAAATGGTGGAAGTCGGACGACACCAAGATGGTGCATTTCATCGGGAAAGACAACATCGTGTTCCACTGCATCATCTTCCCCTGCATGCTGAAAGCCTACGGCGACGGTTTCATAGTGCCGGAGAACGTGCCAGCCAACGAGTTCCTGAACCTCGAGAACGACAAGATCTCAACCTCGCGCAACTGGGCGGTGTGGCTTCACGAATACCTTGAGGAGTTCCCCGGAAAACAGGACATCCTGCGCTACGTGCTCACCGCAAACGCGCCGGAGACCAAGGACAACAACTTCACGTGGAAGGACTATCAGGACAGAAACAACAACGAGCTTCTCGCCATCTTCGGCAACTTCGTGAACCGTATCATGGTGCTGACGCATAAATATTACGAAGGCGCGGTGCCGGCGATGGACAACCTCACCGGACGCGACAACGAAGTCATCGCTGAGATGAACCAGTATCCCGAAAAAATCGGGCATCTCATTGAGACTTACAAGTTCCGCGAAGGCGTGGGCGAGCTGATGAACCTCGCACGCTTAGGCAACCGTTACCTCACCGAGAACGAGCCTTGGAAACTTTACAAGACCGACCCGGAACGCACCAAGACCGTCATGGCGCTCTCGATGCAGATCGTCGCGAAACTGGCCATCCTGAGCGAGCCGTTCCTGCCGTTCAGCGCAAAGAAACTCCAGAATATGATCAACCTGAATGTCGAAGGCTGGGATCAGGCTAACACCACGGCGCTCCTCGCCGCCGGCCACGTCATCGGGACGCCGGAGCTTCTGTTTGAGAAGGTTGAAGACAGTGTCGTCGAGGCGCAGATCAAGAAGCTGGAAGACACGAAGAAACAGAACGAGCTGAATGCCTGGAAGCCGGCGGAGGTGAAGCCCAACGTCAGCTTCGACGACTTCGGCAAGTTCGACATCCGCGTCGGCACCGTGCTTGAATGCACCAAGGTGCCGAAGGCCGACAAGCTGCTTCAGTTCCTCATCGACGACGGCATGGAGAAACGCACCATCGTCAGCGGCATCGCGAAACATTACCCCGACCCGCAGGTTCTCGTCGGGAAGCAGGTGTGTTTCATCGCCAACTTCGCGCCCCGCAAGCTGAAGGGCGTGGAAAGCGCGGGCATGATACTCTCCGCCGAGGACAAGGACGGCCGCCTCGTCGTCATCACCCCGAGCGACACGGTGACACCCGGATGCTCTATTGGTTAAAAGACAAGAGAGTAAAGTTAAGAGAGGCTGGCGCACGATGGTTTGAACCGCTGCGTCAGCCTTTAACATACCAAAAAACTCGTGTAACTCGTGTTATTAAACTCGTGCAACTTGTGCCAAAAACTCGTGCAACTCGTGTTAAAAAATCATCTCAAAACCCCTCCGAAAATATTTTTTCAGAATTTTGCGTTTGTATTGAAAAAAGTTGTACTTTTGCACCTCGAAAAAAGGCGGGATGTAGCGCAGCCCGGTAGCGCGCTTCGTTCGGGACGAAGAGGCCGCAAGTTCGAATCTTGTCATCCCGACTTAAAAGAAAAAAATCAGCTCGGAAGCGGGCTGATTTTTTTGTTGCAACGTCAATAACTCATTCCGAAATGCCAAAGCGGTATCACAATTCCATGACCGGTCTCGATGTCGTCTTTTACAATGAAGCTGTCCGATATGTTTTCTATTTGTTTTTTTCCTTTCTTTTGACCACCAACTTCAAAAGTGTATTTTCCGATTTTGAAATCTGACTCTTTTGATGATGTGACATCATTGAAAACCCTTGTCTGATTGTAAAAAAACGTTTCCCTTATATTGCCGATGTCTGGTGTGTCTGTTGATATTGCATACATTAAATTTGTATTGTCAACATAAACCTTCTCAACTTTCCCCAATCCCCTGATTCCACCTGTGTTGTCGCGCAACTGCCCAATCATTCCCGCCATTTCCAAATGCAACATGTATTCTTGAATGTTGTTTTTGCTGACAGAAAGTTCAGTAGCCAAGCTCAAAGCATTTGGCTTGTATGGCGACAGCCCCGAAATAATCGTGAGCATCTGCCTGAGTTTTCTTGCTGTAGAAGATTTCATATCGGCATACTGCATTATATCGGTTTCAATTGTTTGATTAACAACTTGTTGCAGCCTCATCTCAAAACCGTCTTCTTTTGAAAACGGATAATAACCGAAATGAAGATAGTCCCTAAAAAGCGGTAACGGATGTTCTAAATCATTTATACTCACTTTGTTAGCCAATATTTCATCCAATGAATATGTTTGTGTCCTTATATTGTGGAATAATTCGAGATATTCTCTAAAAGACAAACCTTGCATATTGAAAATCAATGCACGACGACTCAAATCAGCCTGCCCTTTATGAATGTCAAGTATCGATGAACCAGTGAACACAACATTTAAGTCAGAATGAATGTCATAGATCTGCTTCAGTTCGCGCGACCAATTTTTGTATTTGTGTACCTCATCAATAAAAAGATGTTTGCCACCTTCCCTCACAAAATCATCAGCGAGGTCGGCAATAGTATGCCCGGCAAAATATGTGTGGTCGGCTGAAATGTAGAGATATTTCCCATCTTCTTGATTTTCTTTGATATACTGAAGAATCATCGTTGATTTTCCAACTCCTTTCGGACCGACGATACCAACAAGTCGGCTGTTCCACGGAATTTTTGAATACATGTATCTCTTGAAAACCATCGGTGTCTTCTTAAGCATTTCATTCATGTAAATGAAGATGTTGTCGTTTATCATATTATAATTTTTTTGCAAAAATAATAAAAAAATCCCTCATTGAGGGAAAAAATCAAAGAATTTTTACTTCATTGAGGGACTTCCGGCAAATCATTATAAAGAAGGGCCGACGTGCGCCAGCCCTCTCTTAACTCTCCTCTCTACTCTCTTAACTATTTCACCGGCATCATCTTCTTCCTGATAATCCCGTGAAGCTCGTCGGCGTTCACGCGGACCTGCTCCATGGTGTCGCGGTCGCGGACGGTGACGGTGTTGTCTTCAAGTGTCTGATTGTCAATGGTGACGCAGAGCGGCGTGCCGATGGCATCCTGTCTTCTGTAACGCTTCCCGATGGAGTCTTTCTCCTCGTACTGGCACATGTAGTCGTACTGCAGCGAGTCCATGATCTCGCGTGCCTTCTCCGGAAGGCCGTCTTTCTTCACCAACGGCAAGACAGCGACCTTGTAAGGCGCGAGCATCGGCGGGAACTTCATCACGACGCGCTCGCTGCCGTCTTCGAGTTTCTCTTCGGTGTAGGCGTAGCTGAACATGGCGAGGAACATTCTGTCGAGGCCTATTGACGTCTCTATGACGTATGGAGTGTAGCTCTCGTTCGTCTCCGGGTCGAAATATTGCAGTTTCTTGCCCGAGAACTCCGCGTGACGGCTGAGGTCGAAGTCGGTGCGGCTGTGGACGCCCTCCAGCTCCTTGAAGCCGAACGGGAAGTTGAACTCGATGTCGGTGGCGGCGTTGGCGTAATGCGCGAGTTTCTCGTGGTCGTGGAAACGGTAGTTCTCGGCCGGGATGCCGAGTGAGAGATGCCAGTTGAGGCGTTCCTCTTTCCATTTCTTGAACCATTCAAGCTCGGTGCCGGGGCGCACGAAGAACTGCATCTCCATCTGCTCGAACTCCCTCATCCTGAAGATGAACTGACGCGCGACGATCTCGTTTCTGAATGCCTTACCCGTCTGCGCGATGCCGAACGGGATCTTCATTCTGCCGGTCTTCTGCACGTTGAGGTAGTTCACGAAGATGCCCTGCGCCGTCTCGGGACGCAGATAGACGGTGTTCGCGCCTTCCGCCAACGAGCCGATCTGCGTGGCGAACATCAGGTTGAACTGACGGACGTCGGTCCAGTTGCGCGTGCCGCTGATCGGGCAGACGATGCCGAGGTCTTCGATGAGTTTCTTGATGTCATCGAGGTCGTTGCGTTCCATCGCGCCGTAGAGACGGTGGCTGATTTCCTCAATCTCCTTCTTCCATTCGACGACGCGCGGGTTGGTGCTGACAAACTGTTCCTTGTTGAAGGCATCGCCGAAGCGTTTAGCGGCCTTCTCGACCTCCTTGTTGATTTTCTCCTCAATCTTCGCCATGTAATCCTCAACGAGGACATCGGCACGATAGCGTTTCTTGCTGTCTTTGTTGTCGATCATCGGGTCGTTGAAGGCATCGACGTGGCCGGAGGCCTTCCACACCGTCGGGTGCATGAAGATGGCGGCGTCGAGGCCGACGATGTTCTCATGCATCTGCACCATGGCTTTCCACCAGTATTCGCGGATGTTCTTCTTCAGTTCGACACCATTCTGGCCATAGTCGTAAACGGCAGCCAGTCCGTCGTAAATGTCACTCGAAGGAAAGATGAAGCCGTATTCCTTGGCGTGTGACGTTATCTTCTTGAAAAATTCTTCTTGATTCACTTTTTTCAGTTTTAAGTTTGGAGAGTTAAGAGTGGAATCACCACTTCTACCCTCCTTTATTAATTATTATTTAACTTTTATCTAAAAACTTCACTCTTAACTCTCAAAACTCCACACTACAATATTAGCATTGCGTCGCCGTAGGTAAAGAAATTATATTTCTCCGCAACGGCTTCCTTATATGCTTTCATGAGGAAATCGTATCCGGCGAATGCGGCGACCTCCATCATCATCGGCGACTTCGGCAGGTGGAAGTTGGTGACGAGTGCGTCAGCGGTGGTGAAGTCGTACGGTGGGAAGATGAACTTGTTGGTCCAGCCGTCGAGCGGTTTGAGTTGTCCGGTGATGCTCACCACCGTCTCCATGACCTTCAGCGTGGTTGTCCCGACTGCGAACACTTTGTGTTTCGCGGCTTTAGTGGCGTTCACGATGTCGCATGTCTCCTGTGAGATATACATCTCTTCGGAGTCGGTCTTGTGTTTGGTGAGGTCTTCCACTTCTATCTCGCGGAAGTTGCCCATGCCGGTATGGAGCGTCACCTCGGCGAAGTTCACGTCCTGCAGCTCCATGCGTTTCATGAGGATTTTGCTGAAGTGCAGACCTGCTGTCGGGGCGGCGACGGAGCCTTCCATTTTCGCATAGACGGTCTGGTAGTTGAACTCGTCGTCGGGTTCGACGGGGCGGTTATGCACTTTCGGCAGCGGTGTCTCGCCGAGGCCCATTATCACTTTCTTGAACTCGTCGTGTGTGCCGTCGAAGAGGAAACGCAGTGTGCGGCCGCGCGACGTGGTGTTGTCGATGACCTCAGCCACGAGTTCGTCGTTAGGTCCGAAATAGAGTTTGTTGCCGATGCGGATCTTACGGGCGGGGTCAACGAGGACGTCCCAGAGTCGGCTCTCGGCGTTCAGCTCACGGAGCAGCATGACCTCGATCTTCGCGCCGGTCTTCTCCTTCTCGCCGTACAGACGCGCCGGAAAGACCTTCGTGTTGTTGATGACGAAAAGGTCGCCAGGGTTGCAGTAGCCGATGATGTCGCGGAATGTCTTGTGCTCTATTGTCTGCGTGTCACGGTGCAGCACCATCATGCGTGCGTCTTCACGCTCCTTCGGCGGATAGCTCGCAATAAGGCTTGATGGCAGATTGAATTTAAACTGAGATAGTTTCATTGTCTCAAATATGTTTTGCTGATTTTTTACAAATAAGGTGCAAAGATACAACAGAATGAAAGTTTTGTCAAGAGGAAAATGATTATAGTGTTCCCAAAATTTCATGCCAAAGGTTAAAGTGATTGTCTTTGCACAAAATTCAATAGAAAAGAGTGACACAGAGAAAATCAGCCGACACAAGTACACGGCGGAATTCAAGGCAAAGGGCTGATTTTAAATAGAAATCAGCCCTTGTTTTTTGTCCTCAAAAGAGTTTTATCGGACAACAAGAATAAAAAATCCGTTTATTTCGTGACGGTGACAATCCTTGTGACAATGTTATCGGATGTGCTGATTCTCAATACATAAGAACCTTGCGAGAACCGCGACAGGTCAACGGTTTCCTTGTCATTCGCGACTTCCGCGTCAAACACCACCTTGCCTGAAACAGATATTATGGTGATGCGCTTCATTCTCTCACAGATGATATTCATTTCGGCGTTCGCCGGATTCGGATAGACTTCAACGGCGACAGAGTTTTCTTCAACGCCGGTGATGTCCGAGAAATTAGCCGTGATGTTGATGTCGCGCGTCACTTCAAAACTGTAAACCGCCGATGTTGAGAGTTCCGTCCCGTTTTCCGTCCAATTTACAAAAATGTAGTTGGCGTTCGCAACGGCTGTAATAGTGACGGTCTCGCCTTCATCGTAAGTCCCGCCGCCGGAGACAATGCCACCCGACGTCGGGTTCGCCGTGACGGTGACGTTGTATGTCGGGACAGGACTCAACTCAAAGTTGGCGACGAGGTTTCTGTCTGAAGTGACCGTGAACGTGTAGCTTGAGCTTGTCGAGACGACATTCGAGCCTTCTTTCCAGTTGACGAAGTGATAGCCCGCGTTCGGAGTCGCCGTCACTGTTGCCGATGCGCCTTCATCGTATGTTCCGCCGCCCGAGACAGTGCCGCCCGCCGTCGGGTTCGCCGTGACGGTGACGTTGTATGTCGGGACAGGACTCAACTCAAAGTTGGCGACGAGGTTTCTGTCTGAAGTGACCGTGAACGTGTAGCTTGAGCTTGTCGAGACGACATTCGAGCCTTCTTTCCAGTTGA
>JAKSNA010000006.1 GCA_024400295.1 Bacteroidales bacterium
GCGTCTCGGTTTTGAAAGGTCAAAGTTAAGAAGAGATTTTTGAAATGTCAAGAAAAATTTGATTTTTTAATTCAATTTTTACCTTTAACGGATTCCAGTCTCTCAATATTTCTTTTCTCCATATCGACATCAACGCCGGCAGCAGCGAGCCTCTTCCTGAGGCGAAAACAAAAGCCCCGGCCGCTGATGCGGTCGGGGCTTTTTCCTGCTCGTTATCTTGAAACGACTTACTCTGTCACTTCGGCTTTCACCGGGATGACTGAAACGTATGAGCGGTCGTCTCTCTTCCTGCGGAATTCCACGATGCCGTCTGTAAGGGCGAACAATGTGTGATCTTTGCCCATACCGACGTTTTCACCTGGATTGTGTTTTGTGCCGCGCTGACGAACGATGATGTTACCAGCGATAACTGCCTGTCCACCGAAAACCTTTACTCCGAGTCGTTTGCTATGTGATTCACGACCGTTTTCTGAACTACCAACGCCTTTCTTGTGTGCCATAACTTCTTGATTTTTTAGGTTAATTATTCAGTGATGTTTTCGATGCTGATTCTGCTCAAACACTGGCGGTGGCCATTGAGCTTCTGATAGCCTTTTCTTCTTTTCTTCTTGAAGACCAAGACTTTGTCAGCCTTGAGATGTTCAATGATTTTAGCATCAACTTTGGCACCTTGGAGGACGGGGGCGCCAACCCTTGTGTTGCCGTCATTGTCGATCAACAACACCTTGTCGAAAGTCACTGTGCTTCCGATTTCGCCGTTCAGACGGTTGCAATAAATCTTGTCGCCATTGCTGACTCTGAACTGCTGCCCTGCGATTTCTACGATTGCGTACATTACTTTGTATTAATTAGAAATTTGAAAATTTTCGAGCTGCAAAAGTACAACAAATTTTGATACACACAACATTTTTCTGAAAATTAATTTTCCATCCTCAACCAAATTCCCATAACAGGGTCAGATAGTATTATTTCTTTGTTTTCTTCTATTATTAAATCTCTGTCAATCAATGCCTTCCTTATTATTGCGACATTAGCTGAGGAATTCAGTCTGTAAGATTCTATCACTTTCGATGATGAAAATCCTGTACGTACGCCGTCAGCCACTGCATGCAGAAATCCCATCTGGCCCACGGTCAGATTCTCCGTTTTGCTTTCAAAAACTTCGCGGCACTGGTCAACAAGCTCATTCTGAGCATCGTGCATGATTTTCTCTGTGACAGCGATTTCCGTCCTCTGGAAAACATACCACGACAGCTGCTGCACATACGACGAGTTGCCGTCAACGCTGTTCACTATCCATTCAGCCTGCTCGTCCGTTATGGTTTTATTCGATTCGCTGAATTTGCCAGTAATATAATCAATCCAATAGTTCATCGGAATTCTTTTCAGATAAATGATGTCGCCGAATTTGTAAAAAGGCCTTGTCGTGTCGTCGAAAAGCGACTCCATCATGTGCTTTTTACTGCCGAAAAGACAATACGACACGAGCTCGTGATGCTGCCAGACCGAACGCAAGACAGTTTGGAAATGCATAGAATCCTGATATTTAGCGATTTGCTGAAATTCGTCTATGCAGACAACCACTCTGATGCTTTTCTTCTTCGCAATTTTCTCTGACAATTGGAGCATATCCTCCATCGAATTGTCCTTAGGCATATATTGCAGTTTCAAAGACATCTCTCCCGACATATCTGCTGATGCGTTTATGCCGAAACTGATGCGACTCAAAAACGACTTCGCGTTTTCAATCCACTCGTCCATTTTATTGGAAGTCTGAGTCAAAACGGCAGATGCGTAACGCTCACAGAAATCCTCCGCGCAACGACACTGGTGCACATCCACGTAAACTATTTTCAACTTCTCGCTTTCCGCTAATGATTTCGCCTTCTTCACCAACGACGTTTTTCCCCATCTACGAGGAGAAACAATGAATGTGTTCACTCCATATTTGAAATTTGAAACCAACTTCTCCGTCTCTTTTTCCCTGTCAGTGAAAGTGTCGCCACTCACCGTTTTCCCAAACACAAAAGGTATATCCATGATATAATAATGTTATTACTAATAGATTGCTTACTAATAATTTTGTTGCAAAAGTACAACAAATATTAATACGTGCGACATTTTATGAAAATTAATTTTGATGTTATCAGATGTTTTGAATTTCACCACAAAAGAGTGATTTTTTTAACAAAATTGATAAAAAAACTCTGATAACGTACGAAGGCAAGACCTTGACAGAACTAAAGAAAGATTTCAAAAATGCGATTGACGACTACATCGAACACTGCAAGGAAAACGGACTGGAATTCCACAAGTCGTACAGTGGCAGCTTCAACATCCGCATTCCGGTTGACCTTCATGCCAGAATTGCCGCAATGGCACAATCTGAAGGCATATCACTCAACGCTTTCGTGAAGGAAAGCCTTATGAGAGCGGTCATGTAAAATTTTCCAATCTTTCCGTTTTTCATGCGCTATTATTTCGTATTTTTGCGCTTTGAAATATTTTGATTATATGGTAATCTTTTTCGAAAACCCTCAAAAGACAATCATCGCAGTACAATGCGCTGAACATCCTTCAAGACAGGATACAACAAAATTCATTTGGCTTTTTGACAATGCAAAACAGATTGACAGCCAATCGGTTGAAGGTTATTTCTTCGGTCCGCGCCGTGAGATGATAACCCCGTGGAGCACCAACGCTGTGGAAATCACACAGAACATGGGCATCAAAGGCGTGGTCCGCATCGAGCAATATTTCCCGGTAAAGGAAGACGACGACAGTTTCGACCCGATGCTTCAGGCAAAATACCACAACCTCGACCAGAACGTGTTTTTCGTTGACATCAAACCAGAACCGCTCAAATATATCACTGATATTGAAGAATATAACCAAAAAGAAGGTCTTGCCCTCAGCCAGGAGGAAATTGATTATCTGAAAGGCATCAGCAAGAAGATAGGCCGCGGCCTCACCGACTCTGAAGTATATGGCTTCGCACAGGTGAACTCCGAGCACTGCCGCCACAAGATCTTCAACGGCTCGTTCATCATCGACGGTAAGGAGATGCCGGAGACGCTGTTCGCGCTCATCAAGAAGACCTCGAAAGTGAACAGAAACCGCCTCGTCTCGGCATACAAAGACAACGTGGCGTTCATCCTCGGCCCGAAGGTGGAGCAGTTCGCGCCGGCGACGCAGCACAAGGCCGACTATTTCAGAATCAAAGACATAGACACCGTCATCTCGCTCAAGGCGGAGACACATAACTTCCCGACGACAGTCGAGCCGTTCAACGGGGCGGCCACCGGCACCGGCGGCGAGATACGCGACCGTCTCGCAGGCGGACGCGGCAGCATCCCGCTGGCGGGCACCGCCGTATATATGACCTCGTACCCGCGCAACGACAGCTCACGCGAATGGGAGGACAGCTTCAAGGAACGCCCGTGGCTCTACCAGACTCCTGAAGAACTGCTCATCAAGGCATCAAACGGAGCCTCCGACTTCGGGAACAAGTTCGGGCAGCCGCTCATCAACGGTTCGCTTCTCACCTTCGAGCACTCCGAGGGCGAAGGCGGCGACTTCGGCTACGACAAGGTCATCATGGAGGCGGGCGGCATCGGCTTCGCCCCCGTTGACGACAGCATCAAGGAAGACCCGGAGCCGGGCGACCTCATCATAGTGCTCGGCGGCGACAACTACCGCATCGGCATGGGCGGCGCGGCCGTCTCAAGCGTCGGCACCGGACAATACTCCAACGCCATAGAACTCAACGCCGTGCAACGCGCCAACCCGGAGATGCAGAAACGCGTCGCCAACGTCATCCGCGCCATGGTGGAGAACGACAGCAACCCCGTGCGCTCCATCCACGACCACGGCGCCGGCGGCCACCTCAACTGCCTCTCCGAACTCATCGACAAGAGCGGCGGCGTGGTTTATGTTGACAACCTGCCTGTCGGCGACCCGACACTCTCCGACAAGGAGATAATCGGCAACGAGTCGCAGGAGAGAATGGGACTCCTTGTAAATAAGGCAGATACGGAAGTCATACGCCTCACGGCGGAACGCGAACGCGCACCTTATTATATGGTGGGAGAATCGACCGACGACCAGCGGCTCCGTTTCACCCGCAAAAACGGCGTCAACCCGATAGACCTCAGCCTGTCTGACTTCTTCGGAAGCGCACCGAAGACCGTCCTGACCGACACTAACATCGACTATCAGTTCAGACCTGTTGAATATAAACCAAACAAGTTCGTTCAATACCTGCAAGACGTGCTTCAGATTGAAGCCGTGTCGTGCAAAGACTGGCTCACCAACAAGGTTGACCGTTCCGTCACCGGACGCGTCGCCATGCAGCAGTGCGCCGGCGCCATACAGCTGCCTCTCAACGACCTGGGCATCATGGCGTTGGACTATCAGGGCGTGCGCGGCATCGGCACCGCTTTGGGACACGCTCCCGCAGCAGCGTTGATCTCACCGGAAGCAGGCTCGCACCTCTCTGTGGCAGAGGCACTTACCAACCTCGTCTGGGCACCAATTGAAGAGAACCTCAAAGGCGTCTCGTTGAGTGCCAACTGGATGTGGCCAGCAAAGAACACCGGCGAAAACGCACGTCTCTACAGGGCAGTCAAGGCGTTGAGCGACTTCTGCCTCGCCCTCGGCGTAAACGTCCCGACAGGAAAAGACTCACTGTCGATGACACAGAAATATCCTAACGGACAGAAAGTCCTTGCCCCAGGCACCGTCATCGTGACGGCAGCCGGCGAAGTGACCGACGTGAAGAAAGCGGTGAGACCTGTGATGAAAGTTGACGGCGACACGAGACTTCTCTACATCAACTTCTCGAAAGACAGCTTCAAACTCGGCGGCAGCAGTTTCGCCCAGACGTTGAGCAGAATAGGCGAGGAGACGCCAGATGTAAAAGACACTGAATATTTCAAACTGTGTTTCAACACCTTGCAACAACTCATCGAGAAAGGTCTGGTTATTGCCGGACACGACGTCTCGGCGGGCGGTCTCATCACCACATTGCTTGAGATGACATTCGCCAACTGCGAAGGCGGCCTCAACGTTGACCTCAGCGCATTTGACAAGAACGACCTCATCAGCGTGGCGTTCAGCGAGCAGCCGGCTGTGGTCATTCAGGTGAAAGACAAAGCCGTTGAGAAGATTCTCAACGACAACAACATTGAATATCAAGTAATTGCAAAACCGATAGACGAGCGTGTCATCGCATTGAAGAAAGGACAGGAGAATTACAGTCTCGACATCGACTCATTGCGTGACCTTTGGTACAAGAGTTCGTATCTGCTTGACGCAAAACAGAGCGGCGACCAGAAAGCCCGCGAGCGTTTCAGGAACTACAAGAAACAAGATCTGCGTTACGACTTCGGCAGGTTCACCGGCAAGGCGGCTGACCTCGGCATCGACATGCACCGTCGCACCCCATCGGGCGTCAAGGCGGCCATCATCCGCGAGAAAGGCGTCAACGGCGACCGCGAGATGGCGTATGCCCTCTACCTCGCCGGCTTCGACGTGAAAGACGTCCACACCACCGACCTCATCAGCGGAAGGGAGGACCTCACCGACGTCAACATGATTGTGTTCGTCGGCGGTTTCAGCAACTCCGACGTCCTCGGCTCGGCGAAAGGCTGGGCGGGCGCGTTGCTCTTCAACGAGAAGGCACGCAACGCCATCATGAACTTCTACAAACGTCCCGACACGATGAGCCTCGGCGTCTGCAACGGCTGCCAGCTCATGACGGAACTGCACCTCATCTACCCGAACCACGATGAACACATCAGGATGCTGCATAACGATTCACATAAATTCGAGTCTAACTTCGTGAATGTCAATATAAGTTACAGCAACAGCATCATGCTGTCGAGCTTGAAAGGCCGTCGTCTCGGCGTGTGGGTAGCCCACGGCGAAGGCAAGTTCAACTTCCCGTATTTCAAGGATAAGTACAACATCGCGATGAGCTACAGCTTCGATGAATATCCGGGCAACCCAAACGGC
Source organism: Bacteroidales bacterium (assembly GCA_024400295.1). Lineage (GTDB taxonomy): Bacteria > Bacteroidota > Bacteroidia > Bacteroidales > F082 > Limimorpha. The sequence goes on from JAKSNA010000006.1 coordinate 6,016, forward strand.
AGCGACTGGTCGGTGGCGGCGATATGCTCCAACGACGGACGTCATCTCGCCATGATGCCTCACCTTGAGAGAGCTTTCCTGCCTTGGCAGTGGCCATATTACCCTGAGGAAAGGAAGAACGATGAGGTCAGCCCGTGGATCGAGGCATTCGTCAACGCATTGAATTGGATCAAGAATAACAAGAATTGATGAGAAACGACGTCCCACCCAGATTGTTCGACCTGGTGCCATACTATATTAATAGGTATGGTGACCATCATGACTGCCTTTTTGGCGGGAAAATCAACGGCAAATGGGTAAAATACGACGGAGTGTCATTCAAGGAGATCACCGACAACATCAGTTACGGGCTTCTGAAGCTCGGCGTGGGGCGCGGTGACCGTATCGCGTTGATTTCCAACAATTGTCCGGAATGGAACATGATTGACTTCGCCGTCCAGCAGATCGGTGCCATCATCATTCCGATCTACCCGACAATCAGCCAAAGCGATTACGAATACATTTTCCGTCATTCGGAAACGAAAATAGCTTTCATATATAACAAGCTGATTTTTAATAAGATAAAAGCAATTCCAGAAGGTACTTCCTTGGTTGGGACGATTTTCTCAATCCGACCGACCGAAGGAGTGAAGCCTCTGTCGGAACTCATCGGACTCGGCAAAGCGAATCAGGACAAGACGGCTCTCGAAGACATTAAAAATGAGATAAAACCAGACGACATCGCCACGATAATCTACACATCTGGCACGCTCGGCCTCCCGAAAGGCGTCATGCTCACCCACGACAACATCCTGTCGATGGTCAGGAACCTGTGCCCCGTCTATACCGTCAACGAGACCCACGACTCGATAAGCTACCTCCCGCTAAGCCACATTTACGAGAGGGCGATAATATATTGCCACGTCTATCTCGGCACAGCCACATACTACGTTGAGAACATCGGAACGATTCTCAATGACATTCAAGACATCAAGCCAAAGTCATTTTCATCGGTGCCACGTCTGATCGAGAGAATTTTCTCGAACATCATGCGAAACGAACAAAAGCTGAAGGGGCCGCAGAAGAGACTGTTCGACTGGGCGATGCTCCTTGCGGAGAGATACGACGAGACAGGAAAAGACAACGGGTATTTTTACAAGAAAGAGCTTAAGATTGCCGACAGGTTGGTTTACAGCAAGGTGCGTAATATGTTCGGTGGCAGGCTTGAGTTCATCATCGTTGGCGGCGCGTCGATACAGCCGAGGTTGGTGAAGGTTTTCAGCGCGTTCGGCATCCCTATTGTGGAAGGTTACGGCCTCACCGAGACATCACCTGTGATTGCCACAAACAGTCTGGTCACAGGCAAGATTAAAGCCGGAACAGTCGGCGAACCACTTGCCAATCAAGTCGTTAAGATTTCTGACAAAGGCGAGATCCTTGTCAAAGGCGACAATGTCTTCGTCGGGTATTACAAAGATGATGAAAAGACGCGTGAGGCCATCGACGCCGACGGATTCTTCCATACCGGTGACATCGGTGAGTTTGACAATGACGGAATGCTGAAGATTACCGGCAGGATAAAGGAGATTTTCAAGACCTCGATGGGCAAATATGTCAGTCCGGCATTGCTTGAGAGCAAGATATGCGAGTCGCCTTTCATATCACAGATAATGGTAGTCGGTGAAAACCAGAAATTCGCCGGAGCGCTTATCGTTCCGAACTTCGATTACGTGAAAATTTGGTGCGAAGAGAATGGCACAGTATTTACGTCCGGCAAGGAATCAATTAAGAATCAAGATGTTATCAGCTGTTTTCGCAATGAAATCGAGAAATATAACAAGGAGTTCGGCGATTATGAGCAGATAAAGAAGTTCGAGTTGATTGACCATGAATGGACCATTGAGGCCGGTGAGATGACGCCGAGTCTGAAGCTGAGACGCAGTGTGATCATTCAGAGGCATTCCGCGGAGATTGAGAGGATATTTTCGGAGTGAGAGTGAATGATTATGTGCGTTTTTGTCACGCCTGTTGACCTATAGCTTTTGTTTTACAGACAATTTATACGATGTGTTCGGGCCATTATGAATGTTTAAAGTTAAATCAAATCGTCTCAATGAACTCGTGAACAGAATATATTTGTGCGACAGTGGTATTTCGACGCTGTTTCAGTTGAGGGCAACGACTAATTGGAATCTCTTTTGAACTATCAAACCGAAGAACGGCATAATAGGGCGCGTGCTCTGCCGTAAAACCAAGTTCTTGCAACGATTCTGCCGTCCAAATCTGAAATCCCGGTTTAGTGAGTTTATAAAGCCTTACTTCGTCACCGTTCTGGTGCAAGCACACGTAGCCCAATCGCTCAAAGCCAGCCTTCACCAACAACGACCCCTTACTATCGCCTGCACGCAAATAGCACATGCCTAATTCTTGCATTTTCTTATAATCGGCAGGGCGAGCGTGGTTGGCAAGAACGGTCACTTCTTTGGGGTTCTCCTGCATTTTCTTTAGCAGTTTAGCAGCCTCCTTCTCATCTTCTATAGCCTCACGGCGGCGCTTACTTAGTTCTACAAACTGCGCATCTTGCTCAATGCCGATAAACTTACGCCCTAACAGATTGGCGGCAATACCTGTGGTACTGCTTCCTGCAAAGGGATCTAAGATAGTGTCGCCTTTATCGGTGGAAGCAAGGATAATGCGGTACAATAGGCGCAATGTTTTTTGCGTAGGGTGTTTGCCGCACGCTTTCTCCCAAGAACCCACTGCCGGTATCGTCCACACATCGGTCATCTGTCTATCACCGTTGAGTTGTTTCATTACCTCATAGTTGAATTTATGCGGTTTCTTCTCGCACTTACGCGCCCAAATGATGAGTTCTGTGGAGAAATTGAAGTAACGGCAACTGAGGTTTGGGGGTGGATCGGTTTTCTGCCAAGTGATAGTATTGAGAACTTTGTAGCCGAGTTCTTGTAGGCAGCGCATCACTACGTGGATATTGTGGTGTGTACCGCTAATCCAGATAGTGCCGTTGTCTTTGAGTTTGGGGCGACAGAGGGAGAGCCACTGTTTATTAAACTCGTAGATATATTCGGGAGTACCGCCTTTGTCCCAATCGCCCTTATCAACGCAGACTTGTTTGCCGCTTTGGCAACTGATGCCGCCGTTACTAAGGAAATACGGCGGATCTGCAAAGACAGCATCCACCGAATTGTCCGGCAGTTCGGCTATCTTCTTCATGCAATCACCATGAAGGAGAAGGAAATCACCATTGGAAGATTGGAAAGCAGACATTGTTTATCTATATAGACTGAATAAAGTCGTTAATCGTTGTCAAATTATATATTCGAGGGATAGCAGCAAAAGCCTCTTCTAATTTGTTGCGTGCCGACTCCCAACCAATGCCATCGGTTATCCAAACAAACTCAAATCCCGGAACGGCATTGATTTTTGGCGCTATATCTGTATAAGAACGAGCAACTTCATTTAACTTGGAGCCACCGCCTGAATAGAAATTAACCTCTATTAAATAGGTTTTCCCTCCTTTTTGTATAGCAAAGTCAAACACTTTTTGGTCTGCACCGAGCACCCTTGAAATAGCAGGAAAATTCTCGCTGGACACTTGACTTTGGAAATGGACTCCGGCTTTAGTAAATATTTTTGCAACTAAACTTTCGGTAAAACTGCCGCTTCTATTTTTACGAGCATTCGTATCCAATCCGGTCTCAACGCCAAACACATAGTCTACCAAGTCTTTTATTTCTGGTTTCATAAAGACCTTATCTAATCCTGTACCAGTAAGGAACTCCATTACGCCATCTACCGAATTGAAAAGCGAATGAATTGTGCGGAATTGTCCACTCTCATCAAAAAACATCTTGCTGTCTTTCTTGCGTGTTGCAATAAGAATATCCATCACATCAAACACACGCTTATCCCTATTCCACAAAGCCTCGACTGCGGCACGCAAATCTTTCTGCCCCAGCAAGTAGTTGAGCATATTAAGACTAATAGCAATATCTGCTACATTCTGCGAAATTTTTGGAAAATCGCAATAGAAATCAAGAGTGGCATTTGTCTCTTTCAGTTGAGACATGAACGTGTTAAATTGTTCGGTTGTGTGTGCTGCCATAGTTCTTTAATCAACTAACGTTACAAATGAAGCATTGTTGATAGAATACATTTGTATTTTATCTTCGTATTTTAGGCTTACTTTATTTCGCTTAATATTGGCTATTTCGGGCGCAATAATATAAACTTTCACTTTCTCAAATTCCTCTGGTGTTGTTATCGCCTCTAACCATCGCAAATAACGTGTAACCTGTTCGTAGGCATGATAGTTGGCTCCGCTTTTATCTTTCTTTAGTTCTATAACTACATTAGGAATTGTCCCATGCTTTATAGGTTGATTGATGCTATATAAACAAATATCGGCTCTGTCCATCTCGCTTGGCTTAAACGGAGAAATAGGCACTTGCCTACATAATACATAGTCATCCGTTAAGAATTGGGCAAATGGTTCAAGGGATGATAAAATCGTAAACTCTAATTGAGCTTCATTTATAAGTTCATCCGTCACGTTTACTAACTCATCCGAAAAAACGGTTTCTTTTCCTCTCTTTTTTACCTCTGTATTTTCAACGATGTCAATTCTATTTTGTGAGGTCGCAATTAGGCTACTTAATGTCTCAACTTCTCCAGGGGTTAGTGTACAAAAGCCCATTCCTTGCATGCTATTAGATGGAAGAGGGAAAGGATATTTACCCAACTCAAAATATAGGTCGTCCGACACAATGTATTTGCCGGTATTCTCATTTGGGGAGAACTGAAACATGAAAGGTTGTGCTTTTTTGCCACCATTCTTTTCTATTCTAAACACTCCGGGTTCCTCTGTTTCATAATATTTCTTTCGTACAGATTCGTCCCAAAATAGTTCTGCATTAGCCTTGCGACCAAGTGGACTAGTACCCCCATTCAAATAAAACGAACCAGTGGATTTATTGCCATAGATTTTTCCACCATACACAATCTTCCTTTTTAGGAAAAAGAACACATCGGTTCCCTCACGACTGCAAGCATAATCGGCTAAAATAGCATAATATCTACTTTGTGCCGTTGGTTGAGGTTCTGCAACAGGTCTCATTAGAAAACCATATACTCCATTGTGCAAATACAAGTTGAGCGATTCCTCGTCATACAAGGCAATAAATAAGCCACCATTCATATTAGATATTATTTAAATTGCTTTTCCGTAATTGCGTATCAATAACTCCGTCAGTTTGCCTCTCTTCTCCGGATTGGCATTGACACTCCTTGAAGCCCAAACGCGCTTTATTTGATACTGCAAATACAAATCATCAAAGAACCCATCTTTACAATCAGAGTTACTAAGCATAAACTTATGCCCCGCTGCCTCTACTTGGTCACAGAACTCTTTGAGACGTTTTTGTGCCAAATCATTAAAGGCTTCTTTCGTGTAATCATTAAAACTACTCGTGGCGTTCAACGGACGGTAAGGAGGGTCAAAATAGAATAACGTATTACCCTTTGCTTTTTCTAACGTCTGCTGATAGTCTCCCGTCATTATCTCTACCTTTTGCAGTATCTCGCTATCTGCAAAAATCGTATTAGCATCGCAAATGGTTGGTGTCTCATATTTGCCGAAGGGGACATTAAACAACCCCGACTTATTAACGCGATAAAGCCCATTAAAACAAGTACGATTGAGAAAGAAGAATAACGTAGTATTCTCAATCGGGTCAAGATTTTTAGTGTTAAATTCTTGACGTTCGCCCAAATAGAAGGCTCTCCTTGCCATTTCGGTAGGCAACGAGTAATACTCAGCTTGTTTAGCCGCTAATGATTCTACTAATTCTTTGGGATGGTCACGTACAACCCGATAACACGTAGTGAGGTCAGAGTTGATGTCGTTAATAACGGCATGCGTGATGTTGGGATGTGTCTGTAACATATAGAAGAGCATTGCTCCTCCGCCTACAAACGGCTCAATGTAAGTGACATTCTCCCATTTTTCAAAGTCAGCAGGAAGCAGTGCTTCGAGTTGTTCAATGAGTTGGCCTTTCCCGCCCACCCATTTGATAAATGGTTTCGCTTTCATTGTTGTTCTTTCATATTTGCCGCAAAATTACAAATTTATTTTCAATTGATCCATTTTTTAACACGCATCTGAAAAAAGTTTTAGTATCCATGCCTTAACGTGAACCAACTATTTTCGTAGATGCAATTTTACCTATAATGCTCCCATAAATCTCATCCCCCGAAGCAACCATCTTCGTAAAATAAAAAAAAGATATTGGACATAACCCGCTTTCACATCATCAGCTTATAAATCATCTCGCGGTAAAGTTCCTTCTGGTCAACGTCGCCGACACCGTAACCCTTTGATTTCAAGTCAAATTCACGCAGGACAGCGATGTTTTCGACACATTTCTTTATTGAATAACGGCGTGCAGCCTCAAGGTAGTCGCTGACGAAATACGGATTCACGCCGATAACGCTGGCAACCGCGTTCTTGCTTTTGTCGGACGAATAATGCAGTTTCAGAAGCTTGCAATAATATCCGTAAAGTATTATCACCGAGGCGATTAATGGATTGTCTTTGGTATTGTCGCCGAAATAGTTTATGATTTGCACCGCCTTGGCGAAGTCGCCAAAGCTGATGGCTTTCTGTAGCTCGAAGATGTTGAAATCCTTTGAGATGCCGATGTTGTATTCAACGTCATTGTCATCGATCTCCTTCTTCTGCGGCACGGCGACAATCAGCTTCTCAAGCTCGTTTTTGATTTTATGCAAGTCTGTGCCGAGAAAATCGGCGAGCATCTGGCATGCTTTCTGAGAGATGCGGTAGTTGCGGCTGCCGAGATAACTGACGATCCATTGCGGTATAGCGTTGTCGTACAGCTTCTTAGACTCGAAAAGCACATGGTTTTTCTCAAGTGTCTTGGCGAACTTCAGTCGTTTGTCGAGCTTTTTGTATTTGTAGTTGATGACAAGAATCGTTGTTGGCGGAATCAGTTCGAGGTAAGGCTCCATCTCCTCGATATTCTTCACGTCTTGCGCTTCTTTCACGATGACAACCAGGTAGTTACCCATCATCGGGTAGTTTCGCGCCTGAGTCACGATGTCGTGGACGTTCACATCTTTCCCATAGACAATGACTTGGTTGAAAGCCTTGTCAGCCTCATCGAGGACGGTGCTTTCGATGGCGTCGCTTATGGAATCGATGAAATACGGCTCCTCGCCCATCAGGAAATACACCGGATGGTAAATCTGTTTTTTTATCTCGTCAAGGATCTGTTCGTACGTCATCAGAATTTCAAATGTTTGAGAGTCAATCCGTTATTTATTATTTGCTGAAGAGCCTGGATGCCTATTTTGATATGGTTTTCGACGTAGAGACTGTTGACGCGTTTATCGCTTTCTTCTGTCTTGACGCCTTCCGGTGTCATCGGCTGGTCGGAGATGAGCAGCAGTGCGCCTGTCGGGATTTCGTTGGCGAAGCCGCAGGTGAAAATCGTGGCGGTTTCCATATCGACGGCCATGCAGCGTGTCTTCGTGAGGTATTCCTTGAAATGTTCATCGTGTTCCCACACGCGCCGGTTCGTGGTATAGACAGTGCCGGTCCAATAGTCGCAGCCGTTGTCGCGGATTGTTGTTGAGATAGCCTTTTGCAGCATGAACGAAGGCAGAGCCGGCACCTCGGGCGGCATGTAGTCGTTGGAAGTCCCCTCTCCGCGTATCGCGGCAATCGGAAGCATCATCGTCCCAACGGTGTATTTTGCACGGACGGCACCGCATTTGCCGAGAAACAGCACGGCTTTCGGCTTGATGCCTGACAGCAAGTCCATGACTGTCGCGGCGTTAGGGCTTCCCATCCCGAAATTTATCATCGTGATGTCACCGGCTGTAGCACAAGGCATGGAGCGGTCCTCACCGACAATCGGCACATTGTTCCACTCGGCGAAAAGCTCGAGATATTTCTTGAAATTTGTCAGAAGAATGAATTCTCCGAAAGCATCAAGACTCTGTCCGGTATAACGCGGCAGCCAGTTTTGGGTTATTTCCTGTTTTGTTTTCATGACAATGAAAAATTTCGTGCAAAGATACAGATTTTTCTCACTGATTTTCCATGACCTGTTTAAAATATCTGCAGAAAACCAGCGTTAATCTTCGGGACATTTATTATTTTTGCAAAAATTTTTAAGAGAAATGGCAATATTGTTTGAAAATTTGGTTTTCGGTCCGATTCACAGCCGTCGTCTCGGCAACTCATTGGGTGTCAACCTGATGCCAACGATTGGGAAGATATGCACCTTCAACTGCGTGTATTGCGAATGCGGCTGGAACCCCGAACACAGAAGCGAAAACGCGCATATTGCGACACCTGAGGAATATGAAACGACGCTTGAGAGCGCACTGAGAGAACTCGTCGGCACGCCGAGAGAGCCCGACAGCATCACGTTCTCCGGCAACGGAGAGCCGACGCTGCATCCCGATTTCCCGGAAATCATCGACATAACATTGAGATTGAGAGACAAATACATCCCGAAGGCGGTTGTGAGCGTGCTGACAAACGGCACACGCATCCACGACGAGAGAATCTTCAACGCATTGAAAAAAGTCGATAACAACATCTGCAAACTCGACGGCGGAAGCCTCGACACCATCAATAAAATCGACCAGCCTAACGTAAATATCAATCTCGAACAATACATCTGCGACTTGCAACGTTTTGACAGTCAGGTTATTATACAGACACTTTTCCTTCGCGGAAGTCACGGCGGAAATGTCATCGACAACACCACCGAAGAAGAAATCGACCTCTGGCTTAGCCATCTTAAAAAGATAAAGCCGAGAAAGACAATGATTTATGTCATCGACAGAGAGACACCGGAAAAGAACCTCGAAAAATTGAGTGGAAAAGAGATGGCTGAAATCGCCGGAAAAGTGAAGAAAACCGGACTTAATGTCGAATTTTACGCATAGTGTAAAATATTTCATTTTTTTGACGCACCTATCAAAAAAATAAGTACCTTTGCCGCACGAAAATAAATTTTGAAATCATGAATAAAAAACTCACAATCATCAACATTGCATTGGCATTAGTTGCAGTTCTTTTGGCTTACTTGGTATTCGACAGCATCAGACAACCTGTGGCATTTGAAAACACACGCAGGGAGAGAGAAAGCGAAGTGATACAGAACCTCAAAGACATCAGAAGCACACAGACCTTGTTTAAACAGACTTACAACAGATACACCGCCAATTTCGATTCACTCATCGAATACATCAAGACAGGCGAGCTTCCTGTTGTGAACATCATTCCGGATCCGGCAGATACGACATTCACAAAGACAATCAACGACACAGTAGGTTTCGTGAAAGTCTCCGACTCGTTGTTCAAAAACAGAGTGAATTTCAATGTCAATGACCTCCGCTACATCCCGTTCTCCGACAAAGAGGAGTTCGAGTTGCAGGCAGGTTTCATCCCGAGAGGCGGCTTGAGAGTGGCGGTCTTCGAGGCCAAAGCCCCTTATAAGTCATATCTCAACGACAGCGACAAGAAGTTCCGCCAGAGAGTGAACAACCTCAGAGCCGAGCAGGAAGACTTGGACAAATACGCGGGCTTGAAGGTCGGTTCAATGGATGAACCTTCATTAAACGGTAACTGGGAGTAACATGTTTCCTGAATCAGGGACATTGAATAACTACGGGATAACCATCCAGCTTTCGTTGGATGGTTTTTCGTTTGTGATATATGACATTAACAATCATATATTTACAGACGCAGAGCGTGTCAGCACGCCGATGCCTTCGTTGAGGGAAGCCATCACCGAGATACAAGAGAAACATATTTGTGACATCGTGGATTTCGCGAAACTGACAGTGCTTTTCGACAACTGCGCGAACACCTTTGTGCCGGCATCTGTCTTTCATAATCAGGCGAAAGGCAGATACCTTGACTTTTTGGGCATCGGAGGCGAGGGCAGGACACCCGTCTCAGACTTTGTCGGTACCATCGAGGCAAACAACGTGTTCGCCATTTCAAGCGAAGACGCCAAGACATTGACTGATATTCAGACAGATACGAGGTTTCATCATATCACCAGCGTGTTGGTTTCGAGCGTCATCAAAGACAACATCCACAAGAGCGGCGAGCCTGTCATTCATCTGAATGTGAAAAGTCCGAAGTTTGACATGATTGTGATAAAAGGCTCCAGCTTATTGTTTCACAACACATTCAGTTTCAAGACAAAAGAAGACTTCCTTTATTTCCTGCTTTTCAGCATCGACCAGCTTCACATCGACGCAGGCACCGTGCCGGTTTATTTTTCAGGCATGATAGAAGAGAAATCGCAGCTTGTGGAGCTTGCTTCGAGATACATCAGAGACATCCGTTTTGTGAGACGCGACAACAGTATGGCATTCACCGAAGAGGTAGAAGAGACACCTTATTATTATTGTTACACACTTTTCAATTCAACAACATGCGAATTATAAGAGGCAAACACCAGAGACGACAGATTGTGGCACCCGACAACCTGCCGACGCGTCCGACGACCGACATGGCGAAGGAGAGCTTGTTCAACATCCTTGAGAACATGTTTTACTTTGAAGACGTGACGGCACTCGACCTTTTCGCCGGCACAGGCAACATCTCCTACGAACTCGTGTCGAGAGGCTGCCCGCACGTCACCGCCGTCGATGAAAACAGCAACTGTGTAAAGTTCATCAGAGAGACAGCCACAAAGCTGAATATGAGTGAGTTGTCGGTTGTGAGGTCGGATGTGTTCAGATTTCTGCCAATGCATTCAGCAAAATACGACTTCATCTTCGCCGACCCGCCTTACGATTGTCAGCATTATGACGAACTCGTTGACGTCGTTTTTGAGAGACAGCTTCTGAAAGAAGAAGGCATCCTCGTCGTGGAGCACGACAGGACATTAGACTTCTCCAAGCATCCTCATTTTTACGACCACAGAAAATACGGCAAGGTGAATTTCACGTTTTTCACGGCTGAAATAAGAGAAAATGAAGAACAGAATAAAACTGACTAACATGAAAACGACAATCAGAACAGTCGCCACCTTATTAATATTAATGGTGGCATGGAGCTTGAAGGCTCAGACCATTGAAGTTGAAAACGATTTCGAAGGCGCGAACTGCACCAGCATCATGGTTGGCAAGGACGCATCAACCGACGGTTCGGTGATGACCTCGCACACCTGCGACAGCCGTTACCGCACGTGGATGCGCTGGGAGGCTGCCGCCGACCACGAGAAAGGCGAGACGGTGCAGATCAAAAACGGCACGATGCACACCGCCGACCCGTATGACAGCCGCGGCATCGAGGTGAAAGGCGAGATTCCGCAGGCAGCACACACCTACGCATATCTCAACACAGCTTATCCATGCCTGAACGAGAAACAGTTAGCCATCGGCGAGACAACATTCTCTGGCCCCGACACACTCGTGAACAGCAATGGTATGTTCATGATTGAAGAGCTCGAACGCATCGCGTTGCAGCGTTGCACCACAGCCCGCGACGCCATCCGTCTCATCGGCGAACTCGTGAAAGAATACGGCTACGGCGACGGCGGCGAGGCCATCACCATCGCCGACACCAAGGAAGTGTGGCTCATGGAGATCATGGGTGAAGGCCCGAAGAAAATCGGTGGCATCTGGGCGGCGCAGAGAGTGCCCGACGGAGAAGTCGGCGTGTCGGCCAACATCCCGAGAATCAAGTACCTGGACAGAGATAACACCGAATATTTCATGTGTTCAGACAACATCGAGAAGGTGGCGAAGAAATACGGCCTCTGGGACGGCAAAGGTGAGTTCATCTGGTACAAGGCCTTCGGCAACGACTACTCGAACGGCAAGAACTTCCGCGAGCGCGAGTGGTTCATCCTCAACGAGTTGGCACCGTCACTCGGGTTAAGCCCAGACGCGGACGACCTCCCGTTCTCGGTGAAGCCGGAGAAAAAAGTCGATGTGCGCGACGTGATGGCATTGCTCCGCAGCTATTATGAAGGCACCGACATGGACCTCACACGCAACCTGAAGATCGTGAACAGGAAAGGCGACACCATCGTCTCCCCGACCGCCAACCCGTGGATGGGTGGCAACGAGCAGAAAGTCTATAACATGCTGAAGCCAGGCACGATAGAGTTCAAGCGCGGCGTCGCGATGTCGTGGTGCTCATATTCCTTCGTGGCGCAGCTCCGCGACTGGATGCCTGACGAGATCGGCGGCGTCTGCTGGATCGGCATTGAGAACCCAGGACAAAGCCCGAGAATCCCGGTCTTTTGCGGCTCCACAAGGATGCCTGTCTGTTTCGACAGATGTGGTCACGACCATTTCGACGAGACCACGGCATTATGGCGTTACAGGAAAGCCAACAAACTCGCACAGGTCAACTGGGGATATTGCAAAGACTTGATGTACAGAAATATAGCACGTTACGAAGAAAAGGCATTCACAGAATTGCCTCAACTTGAGAAGAGAGTCCAGGCGCTGCTCGATGAAGGCAAGAAGGAAGAGGCTCAGAGAGAACTGAACAGATACACAAGCGACTTCGAGGCCGCCACAGCGGAGACCTGGAAGGAGATGGAGCACAGATTCTGGGAGAGTTTCTGGACGGGGTTCTGATTTGAGAGTGGAGTTTTGAGAGTTAAGAGTGGAGTTTTGAGAGTTAAGAGTGGAGTTTTGAGAGTGGAGAGTGGAGAGTGGAGAGTGGAGTTGTTTCCACTCTCTTTTTGTTTAAATGCAACAAAAAGAAAAACGCCAACTCTTTGTGAATCAGCGTTTTCTGTGGTACCAGCGGGAGTTGAACCAGCGACACACGGATTTTCAGTCCGTTGCTCTACCAACTGAGCTATGGTACCCCGTTTGTTTTGCGCTGCAAAGGTACAACTTTTTTTGATACCACAACAAAAAAAATATTTTTTTTTATTTTTTGATTTTTTACAAAATAATACACTCATTTTCAATATCTTTGCAGCCGATTTTTAATGCGATGAACAATATTTTAACCATAGACATCGGCAACACAAGGTCAAAGTACGCGGTTTTCGGTGGAGAGAACATCATCGGAAGAGGTGTTTTCGACCCGTTATACGACGATTTATCGGATCTGTTGCTGAAATATCCGGCCATTGACAGAGGCATCATCTCAAGTGTCGGCGGTAAGGTCGATTATTGCCTTGCGCAGCTCAAAGGAATAAAAACCACAGTGTTGACTTCCGACACCCCGATGCCGTTCAAGGTGCAGCCGAATGCACGCGGGCAGATCGGGGCCGACAGGCTTGCGGTGGTGGCAGCCGCCTACGCAGCCAAGCCACATCAGAACAACCTCATCATCGATGTCGGGACATGCATCACTTACGACATCCTCACAAGCAATGACGAGCAGTTCTGCGGACCTATCAGCCCGGGGATGAAGCTGAGGTTCAAAGCCATGCACGAGCACACGTCACTGCTGCCCCTACTCGACCCGTCGAACGTTGAGCCAAAACTGCTTTGTGACAACACGAAAGAATGTCTTCAGGCAGGTGTCACGATAGGCGTCGTGAGCGAAATAAAAGAATTTATCAATGCTTACTCCAACATTTACAATGATTTAAATGTTTTTATTGCAGGAGGAGACAATATTTTTTTGGAAAATAAGTTAAAAAATTGCATCTTTGCAAACTCAAATTTCTTGTTTAACGGATTAAGATATATTCTTGAATACAATGAAATTCAATAACTTAAAAAGGAACCTGTTACTTACGACGTTGCTGTTTTCAGTGATGGGTGGCGTTTTTGCGCAATCAGACATCAGTTCACCGTATTCAAGATTCGGACTCGGAGCCGTCAAGCAGAACAACACGAGCACGGTTCAGCAAGGGATGGCCGGCATAGGAAACGCTCTTTTCGGCGGCAGCATGCTTAACACCGCGAATCCTGCAGCATACGCCGCAATCGACTCATTATCATTCCTTTTCGACGCCGGTTTTTACATCAAAAACGTGACATACCACACCAACAACACGTCGGAACAAGGTTCAAACGCATCGTTTGACTACGCAAACCTCGGTTTTTTCCTGACGAAATGGTGGAAGACAGGATTTGGCATCACGCCGTATTCAACAAAGGAATACGAATCGACGATAACAGGTGACGACCCTGTCTCGTATGCCGAGAAATTCGTGGGCGACGGCGGTCTAAACCAAGTCTATTGGGCCAACGGTTTCAACATCGCCAACAAACTGTATCTCGGCGTCAACAGCACGTTCATGTTCGGAACCATCGCAGACGAGACCACGATATACTTCCCCGACTCGGTTTACATGACACACGGAAGACGCACGACAAGCACAAGTGTCAATAATTTCAAGTTTGATTTCGGAGCCATTTACACAATCAGACTAAAGGGCAACTCAACGCTGTCGATTGGTGCAACATATTCATTGCCAATGAATTTCAATTCAAAAAGAAATGTCTATGTCCGTTCGATAAAATCATATTCTACTGCAAGCGAAACGCCGATAGACACTTTGGTTTACAGAATGGGCGAGAAAATCACCGTTAAATATCCTAAAGGATTCGGAATAGGTGTCACTTACAGGAAAGGTGACAGGATCATGGTGGGCATGGATTTCAACTGGGACAACTGGAAGAATTTCTCATTTGCGGGGAGCAACGACTCGCTCCAGAACTCATGGAACATCGCCATCGGCGGAAGCTACAAGCCGAAGGCGACATCGGTCTCTAACTACTTGAAAAGGATGACCTACCGCGCCGGTCTGCATTACGACCAGACATACCTCAGGATATTCGACAAGTCGATTAACAGGTTCGGCATCACCCTCGGTCTCGGCCTTCCGATGCCAAGATCATTGTCGTCATTCAATGTCGCCTTCGAGATAGGCAGGATGGGCACGACGGAAAACGGACTGGTAAAAGAAACATACTTCAACATCTCAATGGGCATATCGTTGCATGAGGTGTGGTTTGTAAAAAGAAAATATAGGTAAAATCAATAAAAATTAAAAAGATGAAACTCAGAAAAACTTTATTAATGATTGCTGCAATATGCCTTTCATCAGTGGCATTTGCACAAGATGTTGATTGCGAAACAGCTTATTCCCTTTACAGGGAAGCATTCAAACAGTGGGAGGCAGCCAAGCCGAAATGCGACCCGAAGAACGTGAACCCTGTAATGGTAAGCTCGTGGAGGACTGTCTTCCTGAACTGCCCTGAGATGAGACAGAGCACATTCACCGATGGTGCGAAAATCGTCACCAACGCATTCATCAAAAACGCGAAAAACGACAAGGAGAGAGAAGCTTACATCGACACTCTCTGCATGATCTATGACTCGCGTGCCAAGTATTTCCCTGACAGTCCGAAAGGTCCGGGCACCAACGTCAGCAACATCTTGGGCCGTAAGGGCATCGATCTCATGGCATATCCGTCACGTTTGGAGACAGCATACACATCTCTCAAACAAGCCATCGAACTCGAAGGCAATCTCGCCAACAACCTGTTCATCGACGGTTATTTCAAGACTGTCATCAACATGGTGAAGGCTGGCAAACTTGAAGAGTCAGAAATCATTGAGGAATACAGCAGACTCATGGACATTCTCGACCACGTCTTGAACAACATGGAAGAATACGGTTACGAGAAACTCGCCGACAGCTACATAAGCACCAAGAACAACCTTGAGGGAGCTGTCCAGCCGTACGCCAACTGCGAAGACCTCATCCGCATCTATCAGAAGAAGTATGATGCTGACCCTGACAACGTCGAACTCCTCAACAAGATAGCTACAGTGCTTTCAGCGAGAAACTGCGACAAGTCAGACCTTTACCTTGCAGTGGCAGTCAAGCTGCACAAACTCAACCCATCGGCCGAATCGGCATATTTCATCGGAAAGAGATACCTTGTCGATCAGGAATACGGCAAGGCCACAAGCTACCTGCTTGAAGCCACAAAGTCAGATAACACGGTACAGGCCCAACAGTCATACAAATACCTCGCACAGATCATGCTCAAGGAAGGCAACTTCGAGCAGGGCCGCATCTATGCCAACAGAGCCATCGCACTCGACAAGACCGACGGCGAGCCATATATGATCATCGGTTACCTATACGCATCAAGCGGTAAGGTATGCAACGAAAACCCGCTTCATTCAAAGGCAGTGCTCTGGGCGGCAGTCGATAAGTTCCAGAAAGCAAAGGAAGTTGACCCTGAGCAGGCGGCAAAGGCCAACGAGATGATCAGAGAGTACTCGAAGATGTTCCCGACCAGCGAAGACGCATTCTTCTACAACGTGTTCGAAGGCGACACATACCATGTGGGCTGCTGGATCAACGAAGACACAAAGGCAAGATTCTCTAATTCAGGCAATTGAAAAGATTAATCACCATATTATTGGAAATCAACATCATAGCTAACATGGCTATGATGTTGTTTTCTTGTGAAAATTCGATGGACAAGGTCAAGATGTTCATCGACAATGACTCCATCAAAGGACTGATGGCGTACGACGTCGTCATTGAGCGGAGCGACTCGGGAATGCTCGTGGCGAAACTTTCGGCCCCCGTCATGGTCAGGATCGACTCAGACGACACCACGCTCCTCGAATTTCCGAAAGGATTCCACGCCGTGGTTTTTGATGACACGGTGATGACAATGAGCATCAAAGGCGACTACGGCATCAGCGACGACAAAGACCAGATGGTCTTCGCGAAAAGAAACGTCATCGTCGAAAACACCGAAACACACGAGACATTAGAGACCGAGAGCCTTTTCTGGGACAAGAGGAAAAAAAGAATTTACACCAGTGCCTTCGTCACCATAAAGGGACCCGACAGGGTCATCTACGGTGACAGCCTCGACGCCGACGAGAACTTCAGCAAGAGAATCATCCATGGGGTGAGAGCCACCATCGACGTGGAAGAACAAGAAGAACAATAACTTACAGGACAGATGGATGACTATCTCATTGCAATAATATCACTTTTCGCATCCGCCTTCTCTTCAGGAGTGGAGATTTCTTTCCTGAGTTCAAACAGGCTCAAACTTGAGCTCGACCTGACGAAAAACAGCTTCCCGGCGAAGCTGATAACCTATTTCATAAGACACCAGTCGTATTTCATCGGACTAATACTCCTGTGCAACAATATCGCCAACGTCGTTTATGGCATAGCCATCGCGAGAATCCTGAAGCCGGTCATCGAAGGCATACTGCCATTGGCGGTCACCAATGAGTTCACGATACTTCTTTGCCAGACGCTGATTTCCACGTTTATCGTCCTCTTCTTCGGCGAGTTCATGCCAAAAACGCTGTGCCGGATAGACCCGAACAAGCTTATGAAAGTCTTCGCCTTCCCGATGATGCTGCTGTACATCCTACTTTTCCCATTGACATTCATTTACATAAGCATTTCGGAACTCATCATCAGATACATCTTCAGGATTAAGATGAACCCGGAAGACTACAAGCTCAGCACCGTTGACCTGAACGACTACCTGAAGGAATACGCCGACCCAAACGAGGGAGACAACGACATCCAGCAAGGCATCGAACTGTTTCAGAACGCCATCGAGTTCCCCTCGGTCAAGCTGCGTGAATGTATGCAGCCACGTAATGAGTTGATAGCCATTGATATAAACGACACCATAAAAGAAGCCAAGGCTGTTATTGAGAAGACTAAACATTCCAAGCTGCTCGTTTATGAAGGCAACATCGACAATATCGTCGGTTACATCCATATCAACGACCTGCTCTCAAAGGCTGACAGCATCAGGCAGAGAGTGAGACAGATTGAGTTTTATCCGGAGACATACGGCGCACAGGAACTTCTGCAGCATCTCTCAAAAACACGCCAAAGCATTGCCGTCGTAGTGGATGAGTTCGGCGGGACAGCCGGCATCATCACAATCGAAGACCTCATCGAGGAAATCTTCGGCGAGATCGAAGACGAATACGATGAAGAAGACGACATTGAGAAAACCATCAATGAAAACGACAGGATTTTCTCGGCGAGGCTCGAGATAGACTATCTCAACAAGACATACAAATACGATTTCCCGGAGTCGGACGACTACGAGACTTTGGCCGGTTATATCATACATTATCACGAAAGCATCCCGAAAACAGGTCAGGAAATAGTCATCGGCGACTATCTTTTCAAGATAATCAAAGCGTCAGAGACCAAGCTTGAAGAAGTGGAAATCAAAAACAATCAATAAGTTAGACTATCATATTAAAAAAAACACCATTAATGTTCATCATATTGATGATTTTTGTAAATTTGCACGCTTAAAATTACCGTTAAACGAAAATAATAAAAATAGAATAAAGCTATGGCAGCAATTGGAGCAATCAGAAAACACTACGGCCTGTTAGTCATTATCATAGGCCTTGCACTTCTGGCATTTGTTTTGGGTGACCTTTTCAGAAGCACAAACAGAAGACAAACAAACAACATCGCTGTGGTCAACGGTGAGAAAATCACCTATCAGGACCACGCAAACCGCGCTGACGTGAACATCGAGAACGCAAAAAGAAACGGTTCTGTTTCAAACGAAGACACATACAGCGTCCGTAATCAGACACTCGACCAGATGATCAGAGAAGTCATCATGAACAATGAGTACGAAGCCCTCGGAATCACCGTCTCTTCAGATGAGCTTTTCGACCAGTTTGTCGGCGAAAATCCTAACCAGTATGTCAAACAGAGTTTCTCGGATGCAAACGGCAACTTCGATAAGGAAGCGGTGATGGAATACCTCAGGAACTTCCAGAGCCTTGACCCTGTCTATCAGGCAAAATGGATTGAATTTGAGAACGCCATCAAGGAAGAGAGAGTGAACGAGAAATACGAGAACCTTCTCAAGAAGAGCTTCTACCTCCCGACAAAACTCGCAGAACGTTACTACTCAAACAAAAACGACAAGAGAACCGCTGAAGTTTATGCAGTGCGTTACACTACAATTCCGGATTCGACAGTCGTTGTCACAGACCAGGACAACAAGGCATTCTACGAGGCCAACAAGAAGAAATACCAGACCGACGCAATACGCGGCATTGACTACATCGTGTTTGAGGTGAAACCGTCACAGGCTGACAGACAGGCTGCCATGGACTATGTCGCCGACGCGAAACAGGGTCTCGCAGAGACAGCAAACGTCGCCAACTACGTTGCATCAAACTCAGACATGCCTTACGACAGCACGTGGAAAGCCGACAAAGACCTTCCTGTCGAGATTGAAGGCGTCATCGCAGAAAACGAGGCTGGTCATGTCTTCGGGCCATACGAAAGCAACGGTTACTTCAACATCGGCAAGATTGTCGCCAAGGAGAACCGCTCCGACTCACTGATGGCATCACACATCCTGATCGCTTATCAGGGCGCAGTCCGTTCACAGGCAACACGCACCAAGGAACAGGCCAGCGCACTGGCCGACAGCCTCCTGAATGTGGCGAAGAAAGCCAAAGACTTCGAAGCACTCGCATCACAGTTCAGCGATGACCCGTCAGCCAAGACAAACAACGGCGACCTCGGCTGGTTCACCGACGGAATGATGGTGACAGACTTCAACGAGTTCGTGCAGGACAACACAGTAGGAACAGTCGGCATGGTTGAGACACCATTCGGCTTCCACATCATCAAGGTTACAGGCAAGAACGAAGCAAGAGAGGTGGCACGCTTAGCCATCGTCGCACGCGAGATTTCAGCAAGCACAACAACATATCAGGATGTCTTCTCACAGGCAAACAAGTTCAGCACAGAAGTCAGAAACGCCGAACAGTTCAACAAGGCCGTTGAGGAGCAAGGGCTTAACAAACGCACATTCCAGACAATCAGAGAGAACACCTACCGCATCACGGGCCTCACCAACCCACGTGAGATAGTCCGCTGGGCATTCAAAGATGAGACGAAGGTCGGTGACATCTCGACGATCTTCGACCTCGAAGACATGTACGTCATCGCAATGCTGACAAAGGCTGTTCCGGAAGGCAACACACCAATGGCGGATGTCGTTGACCGCTATGCATATATGATAAAGAAAGACAAGAAAGGCGACATGCTCATGGAGAAAGCCAAGGCATACGGCACAGACTACGAGAAGATGATTAACGAGATGAACGGCGAGAAATCGACAGTCGAGAACATCACCTTTGAAAGCCGCGGCTTCGGCACATACGGTCTTGAAGAAAAGGCACAAGGCACGGCACTCGGAATGAAACAGGGTGTCTATTCGGAACTCGTGAAAGGCGGCAACGCAATATTCGTGATGAAGGTGACAGGCGAACAGCCGGCAGCAGCAACGACAGATTACAGCGCTATCAAACGCGAGAAACAGTCGGTGTTCAACAACGCCATCCTCAACGGAGCAGCTTACTCGGCACTCTACGACAACGCGAAGATCGAGAACAACGGAATCCTGTTCTTCTAAGAGACATCAAACGTTAAAAAAATCTGGGGGTGAAGCTGCTTCTCCCCCATTTTTTATTATCTTTGCATTCTGATTTAACAATAAAAATTTCGGCCATGAAAAACACCACTATGAAAATAATGACATTGTTTATCGCAGTGTCGGTGATACTTGCCGCTTGTTCAAAGAAAGACTCAGCGTCAAACGAATCAATTGACGAGACCATGCTCTACGGAAAATGGCAGTCGATACACCATATTATTAATGGTCAGACATATGATTTTGACGTTATGATCGAGATAATATCCGACGGCACAGGTGTTATCGAAACCACAGAGATCAGCAACCCCGTACCATTTACATGGAGTTTGTCAGGTAATTCTTTAAAAAATCACGGCAAGCAACAATACTGCCAAGTTCAAAATCGAAGACCTGACGGAAAACCAGATAACAATCAGCGGCGACTCCTTCCCTGGAGCGCCCAACATGGGACAGACTTCCTATAAGGGAACTTATAACAAAGTTTTTGAATAAAAAAAGATGCCGAATGGCATTTTTTTTGTTTTTAATTTTATCCTTTGTAAATTTTCTTTATCTTTGCAGTGCGATTGAAAAATCGTTAAAAAAAAATTTAAAATAAACTAAAAAAACAGAACTTTACGCTCTTGTTCTCCTATTGAGAAGTCTGGAAAACTAACATGGGTCAGAATAAGTCGGCAAGGTTCACGTCTTTAGGCGTGAACTGTTGGTGCTTATCGACCCACAGGCTTTTCCAGACGCCTTCAATAGCGGTAAGTGGCAAAACAGGGAACGCCTTTTTTGTTGCTTGAAAGAGATGGAAGTTCTTGAAAGTCAGGCAACATGAAAAACAAGGCAACACCCGACGATTTCCATCTTGGTAAGCTCATCAAGCAGGAGCTTGCGAGACAAGGACGCACGGCCACATGGTTAGCGAAACAGGTGAACTGCACACCTGAGAACCTTTACAAAGTTTTCAACCAGCAATGGATTACGATGCCGTTGCTTTACAAAATAAGCGATGCTTTGGATTATGACTTTTTCAAAAGATGTTCGGAGCATTTTGAGGAGCAGAGGAGAAAATAAATTATTCATAAAAATTTATATTATTTTAAACTATACTTTAAAATATTTATTTGTTTTTTAAAAGTATACTTTAAGATCTTGATATGGACCGAGCCAAAAAAAACAAAATTATTTTACCACTTTTCATATCATTATTTTCATATTTTCCGATAATAAAAGTATAAGTGTAATGCTTTGATTTTTAATATGTTATGCATAATTTTGCGGTGTGTATTTTACACTCAACTTATGCAAATACTAATTAACTAAAATGTCTATAACATGGAAAACCATTTAATTATCGGATTAGGCGGCACTGGTGGTCATATTATCCGTGCTTTTCGCAAAAGAGTTTATGAAGAATTCAGAAGCAACAACGTTCCGAACGATTCAATGAGGGAGGTTGCTGTATCATACCTTTGGATAGATTCATCTGAAAAAGACTTGAATGAAACACAATCATGGCGCACAATGGGTAAGAGCGTTGCACTTGACCCAGGTGACAAGGTGAAGATTAATGCGACCACATCATCTATTCTTGACAGAATTGAAGATTATCCAGGTATCAGCCCATGGATTGGTGACAAACAAACTTGGGATCATATTAAAGGAGGCATAACTGATGAAGCAGGAGGACAGCGTCGTCGTCTCGGAAGACTATTGTTTGCCTGGAACATCAACGAGTTTAAAAAGAAATTAAGCAGTCATGTTTCAAATCTGCAAAGAAGCTCCAATAACGTTAAAATAACATTCCACATATGTACCGGTCTTGCTGGAGGAACAGGAAGCGGCAGTATTATAGATGTAATCACACAAATTAGGGAAGAATTTCCAGAAGATAAAATTATTGTTTATGCAAAACTCCCTGAGACAGCAACTCCACCACCACACGGCTGGGTTTCAAATACAGGTTATTACAAGCCAAATGGTTATGCAGCGCTTCTCGAACTTAATGCATTAAGTGTCAAAGCTTATTGTCCATACGACGTTCAAGGCCGAAAAGAAGCAAAAACACAAAAGGTTAAACGAATGATGACTGATCGCGGAATTGAAGCTTTCGACAGCGCCTACATATACGCAAACGCCAACACTAACGGTAGTTTCCTCGACGTTGCAAATGGTGAATTGTTTGAAGTAGTTGCAGATTTTCTGTATCACAAAATCATAACAATCCATCGTGTCGGTAACACGCAATTACAGCGCCTCGAACAAAACGAAAATGGCGATGCCAACCATGAAGATGGCACAAGAAGCAAGCGCTTTATTTCTTTCGGTATTGGTAGAATAGAATATCCTGAAAAAGAAATCAGGGAATACGTCCAATACAATTTTGCAAAACAAGCCATGCTTCAGTTCAAATACAATAACTGGAGTGATTTAGGCTTTATTGAAAAACCAGAGGATGAAATCGGTTTGGGTTATGCAGCAGATTTGCGTAACGATCGCAACGGCAAATTCCCTGAATGGCGAATTGACGAAGAGCATCTGACTTTATCACAAAAAATTGTAGATGATAACAGAAATCCATGGCTCACATATAAAGAAGACTGGAATAGGGTAAGCCAATTTAAGAAAATAGCCTCTGAAAAACCCAAAACAGATCGTTTGGACGAACTAGAGGAGCTTTGTACAAAACGCTATAAAGAAGATTTCCGTGGAGTTGGTGTTAATGAATTCTTCCGCAATCAGAAAGAAGAATTAAAAGGATATGCAAGCGTAATATGCGGACTTATTGAACACGATTTATTCAAAGATTGGGAAAACGGTAACAAATCAATTGTTGAAGTCGAAAAGTATCTTCAAACACTTATTGATGTTAACGAGAACCGCATAGAAAAACTCGGCGAAAAACAACAAAAGAAGAGACAGGAATTAAAAGACACTATTGAACCTAATATTGCAGAAAACAGAACTAAATGGAACAAGAGAGGTGTTCTGACAAGTTTGGATAAGATATTAGGAACGCATTGCGATTTGCTTAAACGTAAATATGAAACTATGACCGAAGAACTCGGCCTTGATTATGCGCAAAGCTTGCTCCGCAAGGTTAATGAGAATTTGAGAGAGCTAAGAGACATTGTCATTGCTTTCAAGAAATATCTAACCGAATCGTTAGACAAGATGGACATCGCAATCAGTTCACGTTGCAAGACAGAAGACTCCACAACCGAAGGCAATGGTATCATTACTTATAAGATGTATTCGCCAGACGATGTCAAGAATAAGACAAAGAAAATAATGCGCGATGACCGTGTCAACAAAGAAAATGCCCTGAATGTGAGGAAAAGACTCATTGAAGAAACTCACGATGAGAATCCTGACTTCACAAAAATGGTAAGCAAGATCTCGAACACCCAGATATTGATTAATATGTTTGAAGATGTTTGTGCTGACAGCGCTACATCAGCAATGGAACGCGAACAGAAGAAACAGGTAAAGGTCAACATAATGGAAAGAATTGCCAATGAATACAATGGCGATGATGAAGGTCTTGGCAAATTCATTGAAGACAAACTTAAACTTGCCGGCGTTCTTATCCAGAAAAATGCTAAAGAAATTGAATCTGGGTTTGGCAGAGACGGATTGCGAATCGAATATGCACTGCTTCTGCCAAAATATGAGGACACAACCAATTTCCGTGACAGATTCATCAAGAGATTCCGTGATGTTGCCGGTAATATCGAAGTTGCAGAAAATCTAAAGTCTAACGAGATTGTCATTCTATCGATGACTGGAGGATTCCCGTTAAGGTATCTAGCAGATGTGGAACGTCTCAAGAAAGATTACGATGCCAAATTGTCCGATATAAACGAAAAACAGCACAAACTTCTGCTACATACAGAAGGTGACGGCTCGCAATTTCCATCATTGTATCCTGACAAATGGGATGATGATAAGAAAGAAGAATTCTCACCTTATTTAATATTAGCAATGTCGATGGGTTTGATCAAATACGGTTTCAGGGGTGAAGGCTACGGCAACCAAAAGGTGTATTACATTGACAACGAAAAGAAAACATCATTGAAGCACCAGACATTCCGTAATGTTGTTGAAAACATCACCGAAGAGGAAGCTGATATGATTCGCACAATGGTTGAAAGCAAACTCAATACTGGCGAATATCTCTCAAAGTCAAAGAGAGACTTCCTGAAAGGGGAAATTGATGGTAGTGTACATGAGGCTATCAAGAAAGAGTGCGCCAAGAACAAAGCTGATTGGGACAAATTTGTTGACGCCAAAGTTCCCGCCAAGGAAATCTTAGATAGAGACAAAGAACGTTTAACTGATTAAAATCTATTGAAATGAAAGGTATTTGCACAAATTGGGATTGCCCAAATTTCGATGAAAACAAAAAGAAAATCATCGAAATACCTGACGGTGAGGAATTTGTCTGCCCGAAATGCGGCAAAAGGCTTGTCGAATATACAGGTGAATCATGGTTCAAGAAGCATAAAATTGCAGTGATTGCCGCATCTGTTGTGGTGGTTGCCATTGTAATTATCTTGTGCCTCACGCTACCGAAAAAGGCTGGAGAAGAACCTAAAGGTGGTAATAACTCTGAAACGCCTTCAGAGAACACCATTGTTAATGAAGACCCAGCCCAAACTGGCGAAAACAATGACACAAATCAACAGGAAGAGAATTCTATTGACACTATTAAGGAAAAACCACGAGACACTATTCGAATAATAGAGGAGCCTCCTGTAATAATCACTAATGTAATTGAATATTCCTTTGGAAAGTATGTCGGTGATGCAAAAAAAGACATCCCCGAAGGTAGTGGCACAATGTATTACTATCGACACATGCAGATAGCGAAGCATGATAAAAAAAATCCGCCGCATTATGCTGAAGAAGGTGACTACTTCATTGGCACTTGGGGCAACGGCGACATCGTAAACGGCGCATTATACAGCAAGGACAATGTTCTAAAAGGAAAAATATTCGCGCCTAAACGACCGAATCCGTATGATTTAAGCAAAGAATGATGTTTTGACATTTTTTATGGAAAGGTTTCTCTTAAACAGAAATCTTCTTTTAGGAGGAACCTTCCATTTCTACTATAGCATTATCGTAATCGTATGTACAAGAAATATGTCTTTGGAATAATATTTTTATTATCGAACTTCGCTTGTAATGCTCAAGAGCTGTTTTATTCAAATAAAACAGAAGTTTTATTCAACTCTTTGAACAATATCTGCAAAATAGATTCAATACCATCCAACAACTATTCTTTTCCATGTACAGAATTGGTTTTGGGCGATACTGTTACAATAACAATATGCAAAGATGAAAACAATGTTATTGAACATATCGGATGCAAATTCCTTTACGACTCTATATTAATTGGCAACAAACCCGTAACGCAATTTA
Source organism: Bacteroidales bacterium (assembly GCA_024400295.1). Taxonomy (GTDB): domain Bacteria; phylum Bacteroidota; class Bacteroidia; order Bacteroidales; family F082; genus Limimorpha. The sequence continues at coordinate 31,903 of JAKSNA010000006.1, forward strand.
TTGAAAGAGAGCTTTTGTCAATACTATTATCCAACGACGCTAAGGAAACCATAAAAACAAACGACGACGACCAATTGTATATTTTATTGGACGACAAATATATACCAGCCGACTCACTCGACAACAAATCGTGGTTTTTCGACCTATGGAAAAATAACTACGGCACAATTATCAACCGAAGAGACAACAACTACATAGCTACAATACTATGCTCAAACAATAAAAACCTCACGTTTATATTTAAGGCAGATTGCTGTTTTATAAGCGGCATGAGCAAAAAGGAGCAGGAAATAAAACTTGCCATACAACTTAGCAATTATTATGCAAGCAACAGTAATAACTCCATGTATTTGAGACCAAGCTATTTACAATATTATAGTAACGACAGCATTGTAAGCGACAGTGTTTATGTTGAAAAGGGTGAAAATTTTGTAATACCGCAAATAAACGGCGACTTGTTTTATATTAAAAACGGCACCATTTATACTCCTGTTTTTGACACTTCATACGTGGCGTTGACGTTTTCAAACGCCATGCTTCTACCCTCTTCCCAAAACTATTATATTGAAGTAAAACATTGGATGTACGGCTACAAAAAATCAATCTACACGATGACAAGCAAGGATTTTTTCGGCTTCTTTTCACAAGATTATGAGAAATATTTCGGCATAGAATCACTTGAAAACGATCATCTTACTGGAACACTGATATTATACAACAAAAATGCTGAATTTATACACATGGCTTTTGTCTCTACAACTTTAGACGATTTGATGAACAGCGGAAAAATATATATTGATTTATATTCAAACATTCCGCAACATAATATAAAAACACTATTCGGAAAAGACAAATAATATGAAAAAGAACATTCTATTTGCAATCGCATTATTTTTGTTGCCTCTCTTCACATATGCGCAGCAATACATCACCGAAGAACGCGAAATTGAAATAAAAACAACCGATAATTATTATTGGGCCGAAGGTCTCCACCCTAACAATGAAAACGAAGCCAAAAGCATCGCATTGAACACTCTTGGCGACGAGATACTTAAAGATGTGTTAAACCAGTCAATTAAAAACAAAGAAGACTTAAAAGAACTTGAAATGTCTGTGCATTTCGACAGAATCCAACAAGAAGGCGAAATTTGCATACTTGCCTGGATTTCAAAAGACAATGTATTCATAACAACAAAACGCCCTGTTCAACAAACGCCGAAGCTCCAAGTGGAGCAAAAACCGGCTAACAAAAAACCAGAAGTAAAAGAAGCAAGCTCAAATACAATAGCGGATCCTGTTTTGCAACATATTGCACAATGCAAAAACTACAAAGAAGTTAGCAAAGTGTTGAAACAAAACGGGTATATAAGCGGTGCCTTAAACAGCACAGAAGGATTTGACAATATGGGACAATGCATTATTGCTGTTTTTTCTTCAGACGGCATGCTCTGCGCTCTTCTTGATAAAGGAGATTCAAGCCGTAAAGATATGATAACTGGTGAAATCATCAAGGATCCCGAAACATATTACAGAAACAACAACTATAGTTTATTATATTTTCAACAGAAATAAAACTTAATAAAATATGAAAGCAACTAATTTCTTCAAAATCATTGCTCTTGTAGCAATTGGGATTTTCACAACAAATCAAATTTTTGCACAGCATTCTACAAAGTTCAGATTCAGTGAAACAGCACCTGAAAATGTGTTGCGCATAATGGAAAACAATGCAAACTCATTGTTTGCTGAATTAAACAGAGCTTATGGTACAACAAACGAATTGAAACTGTCAACACAAAACCTGACCCCAGAGGCTATTGAAAGAATTCAGACCACTTGGAATGTGAGCCATTTTTATTGTACAAGAACCACAATGATTACACGTGTAATGAAATTTGGTTCAGGTTACCAAGTTAGAAATGTGCCTATATTCTTTAAAGACGGAAAAGACGACTTCAGAAACCAACATGTCGTAATTGAATTTGACAGCACAGGAAAGATAAGCGATTTTTACTGCATGATACCCGAGCATGAGTACACGGAAGTGATAACAAACAGTAATGATGTAACAGATTTGCGCCATCGCGAAATGATAAAAAACTTTGTTGACCATTTCCGTGACGCATACAACACCAAAGACTTGGACATGCTCGAAAAAATGTATAGTGAAGACGCTTTGATAATTACCGGCAGAGTTGTTACCGTCGACCCGAACAAGGAAATGTCGAAAAGTCTAATGAGCGATTATAGGGTTGAATACAGCATTAAAAACAAAAAAGAATACCTCGCCAATCTTCAAAGACTATTCAACAAAAACGAATATATCAACATAAAATTTGAGAACATACAAATCATTCAAAGCGAAGCTAATCCTAAAACATATGGTGTCAGACTCAATCAGCGATGGAGATCTTCAACATATAGCGATGACGGCGAGTTGTTTTTGGTAATAGATTTCAGTGATGAAAACATGCCTCGCATTTGGGTCAGAACATGGCAGCCAGACAAAGACAAAAACGGAAATAAGATTAATTATACCGAAGAAGAAAGATTCTCTATTGGTGACTTTAGTATAAAATAATATGAAAAAAACATTATTTATATTACTGCTGGCACTGCTTTTTTCAAGCCACTTATTCTCACAAAACGGTTCAATAAATGAATTTGTTTGTACTAAAGACAAAGATAAAAACAGTGTATTGATACCGTTAAATGTATCATATTCAAATCCTGAAGACGGAGTTATTATTTTTTCGACAACAATCCCAAATGTTAGTTTCAAAATTTCAAATGGGCCCAAAAGATTAAAAAAAAGCAGTCATAATGCTTCTGCCAATCAATATATATTAAGCGTACAACCATTAACGGAAAGCGACACAAAAGGAGTTAATGCCCAGTTTAAGCACGGGTATACAATTGAAATTACAGCACCCGGGTACAAAAAATATGAATTGGAAGAAGTTTTTGTCAGAAAAGCCCAAGAAGAAGTATATTACACCATTGAACCCAAGAGGCAACTAAAAATGGCAAAAGTTGCTGTCCGTGGAAAGGACAACATTCCGCTGCTTAACGCAAATGTAGAGTATACAATAAACGGCGAGAAGCAGATTGAATCCGCAAACAAAGATGGTATTGTAACATTAAGATTTAGAGATGACAAGACTTTTACATCTGACAAGACTTATCAAATCAAAATTTCACATCAAGATTATGAAGATTCTCAAATAAAGAGTATCAAAGCAGGAGATAGTATTGTTGTTAAATTATACAATTACATATACAATTACAAACCCAAAGGAAAACCCAATGTTGCATTAGTTGTTGTTAAGGGACATGATGGGATACCACTGGAGGGTGCGCGTGCAGAGCTTTATTATACAAGTGGAAAGCCAGTATATGCCGATGGAAAGCCTTATTATGTACTCTCAGAAAGCAATGGCGATGCCCCTCTGAAACTCGATTATGACAAAAATTATCAAATAAGCAAAAAATACGATATTAAAGTTAGCCATACTAACTATAATGACGTAAAGTGGCTAAAACAGGTCACACGCACTGAAGACCCTAAAAATCCTTATAATGTTCGACTGACGAATTACAATCCTCCAAAAAGTTTCAATTTTTGGTCATATCTTGTTCCTGGTTTAGGCGAATTTCAGGCTGATCGTAAAGGAGAAGGTGTTTTTGTAATAACAAGCGAGGCCTTGTTTGTCGGCGGAGCAGGAGTATCGTATCTGTTGTCAAACAATTATAAAAATACAATGAACAAAAGTAATGTCGGAATTGATGAATATAATAAAGCATTAAAGCAATACAACACTATGCGAGGCGTAAATATCGCATGTTGGTCCGCCGCCGCTGTAATATATACAATACATATTTTCAGAGTTGCTTCATTGTCGAAAAAAAACAAGGAAAGACATTATGCATTTATGCCAACAGTTATGAGCGACGACCAAACTATTGCATGTGGAGTTAATTTTAGTTTAGCGTTTTAATCAACAATAATATAATCATGAATAAACGGCTGATATTGATAACATCTATTTTTTTGACAATCTTGGCATTAATTGGTTGTGTGAAGAAAATTGAAAAAGTAACAACAATATTAAGTGGAAGGGTTATAGAGGAATCTCAGTCAATGCCACTAAACAATGTAAATGTTGTTGTCACAAATGGCAACCAAGAATACACCAATACTCATACCGGTGTTACCGGTACATTTAAATTAGATGTCACTTTCGACGATTTAAACGATAACTATTATCTCTATTTAGACGATGGAAATCACAACAAGAGATTAGATTTGAAAGGTGTTGGCAAATCTTCATATGATTATAAGGATATTGCGTTATACAAAGACAGTGGTGGTGGAGGCGTTAATACTCCAACTGTTACAACATCTTCTGTTTCTAATGTAACAACATATTCCGTTACATGTGGTGGCAATGTCACTGAAGATGGAGGTGCCATTGTTACAGCACGAGGAGTATGTTGGAATACCAGCGGAAATCCGACAATATCAAACCAGCACACAACCGACGGCACTGGAACAGGTCAGTTCACGAGTACAATAACAGGATTGAGTGCCAACACGACATATTATGTTAAAGCATATGCAACAAACAGTGCTGGAACATCTTATGGCACACAAAAAACCTTCACAACAAGTGGCGGCGGAGGCAGTGCCGTTGAAGAGTTTTCTGAAGGTTTCGAATCTGGAATGCCTTCAGGTTGGACTATACTTGACGCTAACGACGATAGTTGGACATGGACTTTGACAAGCGATATACCATCAACATGGACATATTATGCAACCACGTTACTTGATTGGTATCGTACAGGAAGTAATGCTATCTGTAGTGGCTCTTATATTAATGGTGTTGGTTCCTTAACACCAAATGAATATCTTATCACACCATTAGCCTCTATCAAAAACAGTTCGATATTTTCATTCTGGGCAGCGGCATGCGATGCTGAATATCCCGAAGATCATTTTGGAGTCGCCATTTCAACGACAACACCAACAGCATCAGCATTTACTATGCTTCAAGAATGGACACTAACAGCCAAAGATGGAGGATATGGTGGTATGGCTTCACGCAATGGTAACGGCGCAAAAACAGGTACGTGGTATCAATACTCTGTTAATCTAAGTGCTTACGCAGGTCAAAATGTTTATATAGCCATTCGTCATTTTAATTGTAACGACCAATACATTATGTGCGTTGACGATGTGCAACTTTCGAAAAACGGAGGCGGAGGCGGAGGCCAAACATATTCCTATACATTTGAAAGCGGTCTACAAAATTGGACCTCTCTTGACGCGGATGGTGACGGATATGGTTGGGTACTCGGTTCACAAATTGGAGGCGTTTATTTGGAATCTGGCACAAGTCTTGCTGGTAACGGGCATGGCTCATCAACTGATTTGGTATGTTCAGGCTCTTATACCAACTATACCAGCAGTGCTCTTTATCCTGACAACTACCTCGTATCACCGCAAAAATATACAATAACAGCAGGAGCAAGAATATCCTTCTATGTGTGTGCACAGGACTCAGAATATCCGGCCGAACATTTTGGAGTTGCCATATCAACCTCCTCTAATCCTAGTTCAAGTAGTTTTACTACAATATGGGAAGAGACTCTTTCTGCAAAAACTGGTAAAAGCGAGATAATAAGGGGAAATAGAGATCAGGGAACATGGTACTTGAAAACCATTGATTTGAGTTCATATTCCGGACAAACAATATGGATAGCTATACGCCATTTTGATTGTTCGGACCAATTTATATTAGATATTGATGATATTACAATTATAACAGGAAATTAAGAAAATTAAACTATGAAAACACTCATTCGTACTATTATCATTTTAGCCATTTTAGCTGGTATTATGTACATTACAATACCAACAGAAGAAAACCATCGCACAATGGTTGAAAAAAAACTGACCGAAAGGATAAAAAAAGAAAATCCAAATTCATTAGAAGCGTTGGGTAAAAAAATCATGATGAAGCTGACAATGTCGCAGTTTGAAATCGATGATTATGTTGTTCTCAATATTGGTCACATAACCCATAATGGCGAAACACAATATATTTCAATAGGCATGTTTAACCACGTATTTCTTATAGATAGGTTAGACTTATGAAAATAAAAGAAATTATCATAAAATTGTTAGTCGTTGCATTGTGTCCAATGCTGACGTTATCATGTGCCTCACCCGAAAAAGACGGATCTGCATTGGGCAAAAATGTTAACGAATGCAACAAAGAATATCTTGAGGTTTTGCAAAAATTAGATGTGAATTTCGGCAAAAACGCCTCTTACAACAGTCGCGCGACTGCAAAATCAGCATATTTCACAGCTAAGGCCGAAGCAAATAATAACTATAGTATTGCGTTAGATGAAATCTATCAGACAGCATCAGACAAGAAAAAAAGTTACGGCAATCACAAATCTCAATCAGAATTCAACACAGCATTCGTAAATGCCATTGATTCCGATCTCAGTAACTCCGTGCGTTCTGCATTTGCCAACACCAAACTTCCGTCAACGGTGTTATTATGCATAAAGTCAATAATTCCTCCCAAACCAAGCATCAAACAGATTCAACAAGACCTTATCGGACATTCATTATCAGAAGGTGTCGATAACGGTTATTATCCTTCAAGCTGGCGTTGGGTTATAGCGGAAAAAGAGATTTCAGATTTCCATATAATAAATACTCTATCAGAAACCCAAACAGAATATTTGTTCATAGCCAAGATGCGGCTTACTTCTGAGGTTGGAAAAGCTTTTGATGCAACTGTAAAAATACGATACATCTTACCTGATGATGATGACTGGACCATCGATTTTATACAATCACAGGGATTGTATATTATAAAGACTGGATATTATGGTGATTGCATCAAATCACATGTATATTTTGGCGCATTTTCCTGGTCATTTTGTTTAGAGAACAATTGTGAAAGAGCACTTGAAGTTGGAGGAAAAGTTCTTGAGAATGGTACATGGAAAAAGTTCTCAGTAGTAGTTGGTTCTCATGATACATCAAGCGTCGGTTGGGTGGTAGAGGACGGTTATATCGATTATGTGGAAAGACCATAAAACAAACTGCTTATGCCCAATCAAAACTTCATTATCGCAGGAGTTGTCTTCCTGATACTACTCATCTTCTACATCATCGCAAAAGTTAAATCCAATAGAGGTGATTTAGTCCTTACAGCCAACGGATGGGATATGACTCTGCTCCTAGCCTGCCCTATTGCAATATTCATTGCCTGGTGCTGTGGATTTGACCATCCGTTGAATACAGCACAAACAATTTGCCTTGTGATTGCTGGTCTTTGTTTTGTCGGCACAGCAATCATGTCGATAGTTCATAACAAAGGTGAATTTATGTATATTCTAATATCAATTTTAGCGAAATTGTTTATTATCTGGCTAACTCTTATAATAATTCTACTCTTGATTGCGGTATTTGTAATATCAGTTATAATTTCGTTTATTAACGATCACGATGATGACGACGAATACATTCTTTTGAAATACGACCGCGCATTACATGCTTATGTAGGGTATAAGATACAGCCCTAACTATATGACAACCCTTATGTCTATCATAAAAAAATGCGAAGCAATCAAAAAACTGCTTCGCATTTTATTTTTCACAAATATTCTTAGCACATCTCCAGCACCGCGTCAGTCACATATTTCAGCTGCTCGTCGGTGAACTCCGTATGAATCGGAAGTGCCACGACGTGGTCGCAGAGATACTCGCAGACCGGGAAGTCGCCCTGTTTGTAGCGCGGGTCGGCGTAGGCCTTCTGCATATGCAGCGGCACCGGATAGTAAATCGCACTCGCGATGCCCTTCGACTGCAGATGTGCCATGAGGCCGGCGCGGTCAACGTCTTTCAAGACAACGACATACTGATGATACACGTGGTCGGTGAAAGCCGGATGCTTCGGCGTGACGATGTGTTCTGTCTGCGCGAAAGCCTCGTCGTAACATGCCGCGACATACCGGCGGGCGTGGATGTATTCGTCGAGATGTCTCAACTTGATGTCAAGGACAGCGGCCTGGATTGCGTCGAGACGTGAGTTGACGCCGACATAGTCGTGATAGTAACGTTCTTTCATGCCGTGGTTCACGACGCAGCGCAGCATCTCGGCGAGAGCGTCGTCGTCGGTGAACAGTGCGCCGCCGTCGCCGTAGCAGCCGAGGTTCTTCGACGGGAAGAACGAGGTGCAGCCGACGTTTCCTATCGTACCCGACTTCTTCACGGTGCCGTCTTTGAAAGTGTAATGTGCGCCGATTGCCTGCGCGTTATCTTCAACGACATACAGATTGTGACGTTTCGCGATGTCCATGATGGCGTCCATATTGGCGCATTGTCCGAAGAGATGCACCGGCACGATGGCCTTGGTGCGCGGAGTGATGGCGCGTTCGACGGCTTCAGGGTCAATGCAATAAGTGTCAGGCTCGACATCAACGACGACAGGCTTCAGACGCAGGAGCGCTATTATCTCGGCTGTCGCGATGAATGTGAACGATGTCGTGATCACTTCGTCGCCGGGTTCAAGGCCGAGACCCATCATGGCAACTTGCAGAGCATCAGTGCCATTCGCGCACGGGATGACATGTTTTACACCTAAATATTCCTGTAAATCCTCCTGGAATTTCTTCACGAAAGGGCCGCCGATGAAGCCGCCTGTCGAGAGAATCTGCTGTATCGAGGCATCAACTTCTGACTTAATCTTTTTATACTGACCGACAAGGTCAACCATTGGAATCTGTTGCATACTCATTAAAATTAATTAGGCCGCAAAGATAGAAAAAAATATTTTATCAAAACATTTGTACAAATCAAAAAAAGTTGTAATTTTGCGCCCTGTTTTAAGTGGAATATATTGAACAATAAATAAGTCAGAGTTATGTCAAGAATTTGTCAGATAACAGGAAAGAAAGTCATCAGTGGAAACAACGTTTCACACTCAAACAAGAAGACTAAGAGAACGTTCAAGCCGAACTTGAAGATTAAGAGATTCTATGTTCCGGAAATGGACGAGTGGGTAGTATTGAAAGTTTCAGCAGCAGGTCTGCGCACCATCGACAAGAAGGGTGTTTACAAGGCAATGTGCGATGCACAAGATGCCGGCAACCTGAACCGCTGGTAATATAATACCTTTAAAAAATTGAGGCCGTCTGTGTTAAGGCGGCTTTTTTTATAGTGTCAGATAAAATTTTTCAGAAGCGACGTCGTTTTAAGGTTTATGAAGTCAAAATTGTTAGTCATCATCATGGTCATGCTGCCGTTTTTTGCTTTCGGGCAGAAAAATGACGGGGTCATATTCGGCAAGGTGACGGCAACCGACGGGAAGCCTCTTGAGTTCGTTAACATCGCGGTCATAGGCACGAAATACGGCACATCAACCGACACGCGCGGCGAGTATTCGCTCGAAGTCCCGACAGATGAAATACTGAATATCGTATTTTCGTTCATCGGCTACGAACAGAAAACCATGACAATCACGTTGAACGACGGTGAGCGGCGCAGACAGGATGTCACCATGACGTCGTCGTCGCTGACACTTGAAGAAGCCGTGGTGCATGACCAGGCCATAAACTCCAGCAACATAACGCGCCTTTCGGCAAGGGAGAGCGTGTTGCTTCCAACCTCAGGCGCCGGCGGCATCGAGGACTTGGTGAAGACACTTCCCGGCGTCTCCTCGACCAACGAGCTCAGCTCGCAATACAATGTGCGCGGCGGTAACTTCGACGAGAACCTCATCTATGTCAACGGGATAGAGATCTACAAGCCTTTCCTCGTAGGTTCGGGACAACAGGAAGGACTCAGCTTCATCAACTCACGCCTCATCTCGAACATAGAGTTTTCGGCCGGCGGTTTTTCGGCTGAATACGGCGACAAGATGTCATCGGTGCTCGACATCACATATAAAAAACCTGTCATCCCGGCAGGTTCGGTGACGCTCAGCATGCTCGGCGCTGACGTACATGCGGAGGGACGCACAGCACACAACAAGTTAAGCTATCTTGTCGGAGCACGATACAAAAACACGAAATACCTCCTTGGCAATATGGAGACAAAAGGTGTCTATCAGCCAAATTTCATTGACGTACAAGGACTTCTAACATATAATGTGACACCTAAACTTGAAATATCAGCTCTCGGCTATTATTCGAGAAACAGCTACACCATGATTCCTGAGACACGCCAGACCGACTTCGGGAACCTCCAGGCATCATACCGCCTCAAGGTTTATTTCGACGGAAGGGAAGACAGCAGATACAACACAGGCCTCGGTGCAGTGACACTCAACTTCAGCCCGAACGAAGACCTCAACCTCAAGCTCATCGGTTCGATGTATTCATCAGCGGAGTCGGAGACCTTCGACGTGCAGGGACAGTATTGGATAGGACAGTTAGAAACCTCCAGCAACAACGAACAGGAAAGCGACCAAGACGGCAATGTCATCACCAACCAAGGCGTAGGCACGTATATCGAACACGCACGCAACTATTTCTACACACAAGTAGTGAATCTCGACCACAAAGGCGCATACAAATACAACGACAACACCCTGAAATGGGGCGTCCGCTACCAGCATCAAGCCATTGACGACAAAGTCAGGGAATGGGACATGGTGGATTCGACAGGTTACACACTGCCCCACCCCACCGATTCCATCCTCAACCCGTCGAACCCGATGCAGACACCACTTGAGCTGAAGAACGTGGCAAAATGTCATAACATTTTATACGTCAATAATATAGATGCATACGTTCAAAATTCATGGCAACTTGAGAGCAAGAACGAAGACGTGTATGTGCTGACCGCTGGACTGCGTGCCAACTATTGGGGGTACAACGGGAAGGCCAACGTCAGTCCGCGTGCCGGAGTGGCACTGAAACCGCATTGGAACAGCAACATGATTTTCCGGCTGTCGGGCGGCGTGTATGTCCAGCAGCCGTTCTACCGCGAGATACGCATGTTCGACGGCTCGCTCGTTGACAAAGACATCGCCTCGGTGCAGAAGTCATATCAGATCGTCTTGGGCCATGAATACAACTTCAAGGCGTGGAACCGTCCGTTTGTCCTGACGACTGAGTTGTATTACAAATATCTTAAAGACATTGTTCCGTATGAAGTTGACAACATCAGGATAAGGTATTACGCCGACCAGAAAGCGACTGGCTACGCCACCGGCATCGACATGAAGGTCAACGGAGAGTTCGTCAAAGGCATTGAGAGCTGGGCGTCGTTATCGTTGATGAAGACGGCTGAAAACATCAAGTATTATGTCGCTCCTGACGGCAGCATCCTTTCGCAGACCGACATCCACAACGGAGCTGATTTCGACCACGACACCATCATCAGCGGCATTCCGCGTCCGTCGGACCAGCGTTTCAACATAGCTGTTTTCTTTCAGGACTACATCCCATTCATCCCTTCGTTCAAGGTTAACCTGAAGCTCATCTTCGGCGGCGGGCTTCCTTTCGGGGCGTCGGAGACCGAGCGCTACCAGCAGAAGATGCGGATGCCAACCTACCGCCGCGTTGACATCGGCTTCAGCAAACAGCTCATCGGTGCGGACACCAAGTTCAAGAACCCGAAGAACCCGTTGAGAAACATACAGAACTGCTGGCTCAGCCTTGAGGTGTTCAACCTGCTCGGCGTGAACAACGTCAGCTCGTACATGTGGGTCACCGACGTTTACAACACCCAGTATGCCGTGCCAAACTATCTGACCGGCAGACAGTTGAACCTTAAATTGATTCTTGAGTTTTGATTGAAAATTTCGCAGTTTGAAAATCATGGAAAAGGAGAAACTTTGGAACTCGAATTATATCAAGGTGATGGCTACGAACTTCACCTTGTTTTTTGCCTTTTATCTTCTCACGCCGCTGCTGCCGTTATACCTCAGCGAGACATACAACGCGTCGAAAGACATGATAGGTCTCGTGCTTTCGGGTTACACGATGGTCGCGATATTGATACGTCCGTTCAGCGGTTTCCTTGTTGACAGCTTCCCTCGGAAGAAGGTGCTTCTCGTCTGCCTTTTCGTCTGTTTCCTGTTTTTCGGCAGCTACCTCATCGCCGGCAGCCTCATGCTCTTCGCTGTCATCAGGACGTTGCACGGCGGTCCGTTTGGCGCGTGCACTGTCGCCAACTCCACCATGGCCATTGACGTCCTTCCGGCATCAAGGCGCAACGAAGGCATCGGATTCTACGGCATCAGCAACAACCTCGCGTCGGCCGTCGCGCCGACAGTGGCCATCTTCATATATCATTATGTCAACGACTTCGATGTGCTTTTCTGGCTCGCATTCATCGTGGCAGGCCTCGGCCTCATCAGCGCGGCGACACTCAAGGTGACGCCCAAGCCCGTCGAGACGAAGAAACGCAAACTCTCGCTCGACCGTTTCTTCCTGCTTCGCGGCTGGTTTCTCGCGCTCAACATGTGTTTCTTCGGCTTCTGCTGGGGAGTGTTGAGCAACTACCTCGCCATCTACGGCAAGGAACGTCTCGGCATCACCTCGGACACCGGCACCTTCTTCATGATACTCTCGGCCGGATTGATATTGTCAAGACTGTGGGGAAACAAGACTTTACGCGAAGGCAAGCTGACGCACAACGCCATGGAAGGCATCATCTTGTCAACGATAGGTTACATCACTTTCATCGCATGGCCTTCAATGACAGGCTATTACATCACCGCCGCCCTGATCGGGCTGGGCAACGGACACATCTGGCCGGCGTTCCAAAACATGATCATCGCGGTGGCGAAGCACAACGAACGCGGGACGGCGAACAGCACCATCCTGACATCGTGGGACCTCGGCATCGGACTCGGCGTGCTTCTCGGAGGCGTCATCGCGGAGTATTTCGGCTACACCACCATCTTCTGCATGATAGCGGCGGTACACGTAGTCGGATTCGTGTATTTCTTGGTACTTACAAGAAACAAATTCAAAAAGACAAGCAGCGGGATCATTCAACACGAGTAACACGAATTTCATTCACCACGAATTTTACAAATCATTCGAATGGTCTTGAGGTGCGCCAGCAGTTTTGGTATGACTATCACGCTTGCTTCTCTTTTAACTCTACTCTTTTAACTTTTAACAAAAAAAAGCCTCCCTCAAAACTTTTTTGTATCTTTGCAGCTTAAAATCATTTTTCAGAAATGTCTATCTACGAAAGATTTAAAGACAAGAGCCGCAAGAAGATAGCGGTTCTTATCGACCCCGACAAGCCGACTGACGCGCAGGTGCTTTCGATTGTGGCGAAAGCCAACGCCGCCGATGTCGATTTCTTCTTCGTCGGAGGCAGCCTGCTCACCACCGACAGTCTGGAGCACTGCATCAAAGTCATCAAGGCGAACTCAAGCATTCCCGTCTTGATATTTCCCGGCAACTCATTGCAGATCAGCAAATACTGCGACGGTTTCCTGCTTCTCTCACTCATCTCCGGAAGAAACTCTGAGATGCTCATCGGGCGGCATGTCATAGCGGCGCCCTACCTGAAGCTGTTCGGCAACGAAATCATCCCGACGGGTTACATGCTCATCGACAGCGGGCGTCCGACGTCGGTGTCATACATGAGCGACACGACGCCGATACCTCACGACAAGGACGACATCGCGATGTGCACCGCCATGGCCGGCGAGATGCTCGGGCTGAAACTCATCTACCTCGAAGGCGGCTCTGGCGCCGTCAACCCCGTGTCCGACAGCATGATCTCCAAGGTGAGGCAGATGATAGACATACCGCTCATCGTGGGCGGAGGCATCAGCACGCCGGAGATGGCAGCCGCGAAAGCACGAGCCGGCGCCGACGTGATATGCGTCGGGACGAGGTTCGAGGAAGAACCGGAACTGCTACAACGGTTCGCCGACGCAGTCCACACCGCCGATTAACCAATTAGCACATCATTAATCAGCTAAACAACTAAAACATCTGCATAATGAAAAGACTTATCCTTACAGCACTCGCGATGATGTTCGTTTTCACATCGTTCGCACAGGAAAAGAAGATGCTCACGGCGGTTGACGCCTCGTACAACAACCGCGACATCTACCCTAAAGGCAAGAGCTACAAATGGCTGGCCGACACCGACAAGTATGTCTTCTCGGAAGACGGCGTCCTCATGGTTCAAGCACCGGGGGCGAAGTCGGCAAACCCGCTGCTCAACATCGACCAGGTCAACGTCATGGCAAAGAACGGCGGTTACGAGGAGTTCAAGCGCATCCCCAACATCACATGGACCAACGAAAGCGTCGGGTATTTCTACAAGGCCGAAGGCGAGAGCAGCATCAGCCTCAACTCGTTGAGCCTCACGGCGAAAGCCATGAAACGCATCACCACCATCCCTATTGAGGCCGAGAACCACACCATCACGGAGAAGACCATGCGCGTGGCCTACACCATCGGCAACGACCTCTACGTCGCCGACGGCGACAGACAGCTGCGCCTCACCAACAACCCGGAACACGTCATCGCGGGGCAGTCGGTGCACCGCAACGAGTTCGCCATCGAAGGCGGCATCTTCTGGTCGCCCGACGGCAACCGTCTCGCCTACTACTCGATGGACGAGAGCATGGTGACCGACTACCCGCTCGTTGACATCACCTCGCGCGTCGCCGAGGCTGCACCTATCAAATACCCAATGGCAGGGATGACATCGCACGTCGTGAAACTCCACGTCTATGACATCGCGACAGGCACCGACGTCGTCATGAAGACAGGCGAGCCGGCCGACCATTACCTCACCGCCATCACATGGAACAACGACAACCAGCACATCTATATCGGCGAGCTGAACCGCGGACAGAACTCCCTCGACTTCAACGAATACGACGCCTTGACGGGCGAGTTCAACAAGACCATCTTCCACGACGAGGACGAGCAATACGTCGAACCTGTCGGGCCGGCGCATTTCCTTCCCGGAAGCACCACGGAGTTCGTGTGGCTCGCACAACGCGACGGCTACTATCATCTCTGGCTTCATAATACCAAGAGCCTCAAGGCAAGACAACTCGAGAAAGGCGACTATGTCGTGACATCATTCGACGGATTCGACAGCAACGGCAACGTCTATTACACCTCGACGGAGGTCAGCCCGCTGCAACGTCATTTTTATAAGGTGAACCTGAAAAACGGCAAGAAGACACAGGTCACCAAGGAACACGGCACACATGAAGTCGCGCCAAGTCCGAGCGGCAAATATTTCCTCGACTTCTACACAAGCACCGACGTGGCGAGGGCCGTTGACCTTCATTACGCCAAGGGCAACTTCACCGAGAAGCTGTACAGAGCCGACGACCCGCTCACGGAATACAACGTCGGCGCCATCGAGCTCGGCGAGCTGAAGGCCGAAGACGGACAGACACTCTACACACGTCTCATCAAGCCTTATAACTTCGACCCGGACAAGAAATACCCTGTCATCGTGTATGTCTATGGCGGCCCTCACGCGCAGATGATCACCGACTCGTGGACGGCCGGCGCGGGCATCGACCTGCTATATTACGCGCAGGAAGGCTTCATCGTCTTCACCCTGGACAACAGAGGCTCCGCCGACCGCGGCGAGGCGTTTGAACAGGTCATCCACCGCCAGTGCGGACAGTGCGAGATGCGCGACCAGATGGTGGGCGCCGAATACCTGAAGTCGCTCCCCTACGTCGATGCGGAACGTATCGGCAGCGACGGCTGGAGCTACGGCGGCTTCATGTCAACGTCACTGAAAATCAACTATCCTGAGACGTTCAAGGTCAGCGTGGCGGGCGGCCCGGTGCTCGACTGGAAATACTACGAGATCATGTACGGCGAGCGTTACATGGACACGCCGCAGGAGAACCCCGAGGGCTACGAGCTGACGAGCCTCGAGAACAAGACCGACAGGCTCGAAGGCAAGCTCCTCATGATACACTGCACCACCGACCCCGTAGTGATGTGGCAGCACAGCCTCGTCTTCGTCGAGAACTGCATACATAACGGCAAACAGCTCGACTACTTCGTCTATCCCGGCCACGAACATAACGTCCACGGCATGGACAGGGCGCACATGATCACGAAGATCCTGGAATATTTCAAAGATAACCTTTGATAGTTAAAAGATTAGAGAGTAGAGTTAAAAGAGAGGAAGCGGACTGGAGATTTCAGTCCGCTCTCTTTTTTTGAGTGATTGTAATTCATACGGTTAAAACACCTTAACCCTGATATACTTCTTCGGGTTCTCTTCAATTGATAGTTAAAAGATTAGAGAGTAGAGTTAAAGGAGAGGAAGCGGACTGGAGATTTCAGTCCGCTCTCTTTTTTTGAGTGATTGTAATTCATACGGTTAAAACACCTTAACCCTGATATACTTCTTCGGGTTCTCCTCGATTTTCTTGATCAGGACACTGAGATTTTCGACTGTCTTGTTGACGTTGATGTAGAGTGAGTCGTCGCTCAGCAGCAGTCCCGCCGAGCCTTCGCCGTTTCTCAGGTTCGTAGTGATGACATTGAGGTTATCGACCGTCGTCTTCAGCGACTCAACGATCTGATAATATTTGATTTGCGCCAGCGAGTCGCTCACCGCAGAGAAGTTCCCGGCGATGTTGTCGAGGTTATCGACGATGGCCGGGATTTTGTCTTTCTCCGCATCGATGACGTTCTGTATGTCGGTGGTGATGTCTTTCAGGTTATTGATGGAAGCCGAGAGGTCGCTGACGCCTGTCTTCACCTCGGCCTGCATCTTGTCGTCGAACACCGAATTGATGCTAACCACAAGAGTATCAATGGACATCACTAATGTCTCGATTTTATCCTTGAGTGGCATGAGTTTCGTGGCGAGCATATCGGTGAGGCCTTCCTCGCTGCCGGAGGCGAGGGTGTCGCCGAGCTGGGCGTCGAGCTTCGAGTCGCCGAGCACGAGTTTTATGGAGTTGGAGCCAAGAAGGTCGTGGGTGATGTACGCCACCGTGTTTTTCGGGATGCGTGCGTCCTTGCTCGCGGTGAACTTCACGATGATGGTGCCATCGTTCTTAGGGTTGAAAAACAACTCTTCCACCTGCCCTACAAGCATCCCGTTGATCAGCACCTTATTTGCCGGAGCAAGTTCGTTAACATCGTGATAGACAGCATAATAATACGGATATTCCTTCAGCATTGACTTGCCTTTCAGGAAATTATACCCCCACACAAACAGCACGATGGCCATCACAAACGACAGCCCGACGATGACAGATTTTCTTTTGTTATCCATAGATCATTTTCTTTTTCCGTTTTCAAATTTCACGACGAAGGCGCCTTCATAGCCTTTCGCCACGACTTCTTTTCTGTAGTTTTCCGCTTCCTCCTGTTTCAGGAAACAGCCGGCAGTATATTTGAACACGCCGTTATGTTCGTAATAATCAACGTTTTTCAGGGTTTTATAAGTTGAAGAAGGGTTTTCGACCTTTCTGTTTCGTGTTGTAAACTGCACTTTATACACCACACCAACGTCGGGGTTTATTTTTTGTTCACCGGCGGGTTCGGCGGTCGCCTCCGGTGCGGTGACAGCTTCTTTTTCGTAATCTGTTTTATATTTCTTGAATGCGTTGAAGATAGATGAGGCGAGTTTTTTCTGTCCGTCGTCGCTCATCATGAAAGTCTCTTCCGTCGGGTTAGAGATGAAGCCGAGTTCGACGAGGACCGACGGCATCGCAGTTTTGTAAAGCACCATGAAGCCGGCCTGCTGCACGCCTCTGTCGCCTCTTTTGGCATTTTTAACCAACTCATTCTGAACGAGTTCGGCGAAGCGCAGTGACTCTTCTTTATATTCACTTTGGATATAGCTCATCGCGATATACGTCTCGGTGCTGTTCGGGTCGAAGCCGCCGTAATGTTCATCGGCGTTCTCCTCGTAGAGGATTGAAGCATTCTCTTTTTTCGCGACGTTGAGGTTCGCCGCGTCACGGTGCTGTCCCATCACGAAAGTCTCCGCCCCGTGGGTCTTCGGCGCATTGGCGATTGAGTTGCAATGAATTGAGATGAAGAGGTCAGCGTTGTTGCGGTTGGCGACGTTGGCGCGGGCGTACAGGTCAACGGAGGAGTCCTTCATGCGGGTGTAATAAACCTTGACATCAGGATAGGCTTTCTTGATGTATTCGCCGGTTTTCAGCGCCACTTTCAACGTGATATCTTTCTCTTTCGACTTCAAGCCCACGGCCCCACAGTCCTTTCCGCCATGACCGGCATCAATAACCACAGTCTTGATTTTCCCTGTTTGTGCCTGAATATCAGGTATTACACGAAAAATACCACACAATATTATAAAAAATAATAATTTATAGCGCATAAAAACGTATCTTTGCAAGCTGAAATATTTCACAAAATTAGACAAAAAAACTTGTATAGAGCATATACACATAACATTTTTATTGTTTTTTTCTTCTGCCTTTTGTTCGCCACGATGGAAGGCAGGAGTCAGGATTCTATACAAAGTGTTGTAAATCAGAGTGATACAACATCATTCTTTACGGTAGTGGCTGACAACGACACCATTGCCGTTGCCGACACCACGACAGTTGAAGAGAAAAAATCGTCGATAGAGTTTCAGATTGACAGGTCGTGCAACGACTCCACGATACAGGATTTCAAGGGGAACAAGATTTATTATTACGGCGGTGCGAAAGTGGTGTATGACGACATCACCATTGAGGCCGACTGCATCGTCTTTGACTTCGAGAAGCACACGGTATTTGCGAAAGGCATGCCCGACTCAACGGGAAGGCTGCAGGGAAGACCGGTCTTCACCCAGGACAAAAGCAAATATTTCTCCGATGAGATGACATTCAATTTCGACACGAAGAAAGGCATCATCAGGAAAGTCTTCACCGAGGAGTCGCAGGGATACATCCATGGCGACAAGATCAAGAAGATGGACGACGGCACCATCAACATCCACACAGGCTCTTTCACGACATGCAGCAACCGCGAGCACCCGCATTTCGAGTTCCAGTTCAAGAAGGCGAGGGTGATACCCGACGACAAGATCGTGGCGAAGTGGGCGTATGTCAAGATTGAAGAGACGCCGATGCCCCTTGCAGTGCCTTTCGCATTGATACCCAACTCAAAAGGACAGAAGTCGGGAGTCATAATACCCTCGTTCGGCGAGTCGGCAAACCGCGGTTTCTACTTTGAGAACCTCGGTTACTACTGGGCTATCAATGATTACATGGACCTTGAGGTGTTAGGCGACATCTACACCCGCGGAAGCTGGGCGGTTAAGCCTACGTTCAGGTACAACAGACGCTATAAATTCAACGGGTCGCTGTCGGGAAGCTATGCCATCAACAAAATCGGCACCGAAGGCTCCGCCGACTACTCTAAAAGCACCGACTTCAAGATCAGATGGCTGCACAAGCAAGACCCCAAGGCGAGACCCAAGTCATCGTTCTCCGCCGACGTATATATCGTGAGTTCCAACTACAACAAGTACAACGCCATCTCGACAAACGAGCAGTTGAGCAACACATTCCAGTCGAGTGTCGCATATCAGACGTCGTTCGGCAACGACATGTTTCACTTCACCGCCAACGCGAGTCACAGCCAGAACACGCTGACGCACATCATGACGATGACGCTGCCGGAGATCGCATTGACGGTGAACCGCATCAACCCGTTCAAGAGACTCGGCAAGGCAGGCAAGAAACACTGGTATCAGGACATTAACATCAGCTATTCCATGAACGCCAAAAACACCATCAGCCTGCCCGACTCCATCATGTTCAAGAACGACTGGTACCGTAAGATGCAGAACGGAATACAGCACCGTGCACCCATCAACATCCCGATAAAACTGTTCAAATACCTGTCGTGGACGACATCCGTCAACCTCACCGACAGGATGTATTTCCAGCGCATCAACAGAGACTGGGTGACCGACACCACGCTCTCCGCCGGAGGCAGGACGGTGACCGACACCATCTACGGCTTCAGCAACTCGTTCTCTTTCGACGTGTCGAGCAGCTTCAGCACCAAGATCTACGGCATGCTGAAGTTCCGCCGCGGACCCATCAGGGCCGTCAGACATGTCCTCACCCCGTCGGTCGGCTTCAGCTACACCCCCGACTTCAGCACCGACTTCTGGAACAACTACGGACGTTACATCGACGGAAGTTATATCGAGAAAGTCTATAGCTATTACGAAGGAAGCATATATGGCTCGCCGCCATCGGCAAAATCAGGGCGCATCAACTTCAGCTTGGGCAACAACCTGGAAATCAAGGTGCCGTCAAGAAAAGACACCGTCACGGGAATGAAGAAGATAGCACTCCTCGAGAGCTTCTCCATCTCAGGCAGTTACGACCTGGCCAAAGACTCGCTGAACTTCTCCATGCTGTCGATGAGCGGCCGGACGACACTGTTCAAGACCGTCTCACTGCAGTTCTCGGGAAGCTGGGACCCCTACGCACTCAACGCCGAAGGCACACGTAACATCAACAAATTCGAATGGGACGTCAACCACCGTCTATTCAGGAAGAAAAGCACCAACTGGAACCTGAGCGCAAGCTACTCGCTGAACAGTGACACCTTTAAGAAAAAAGACGGCAAGAAAAATAACGACAAGCCCAAAGAGTCACCCAATGCGTCGGAACAGGAAATGGTTGACATCGTCAACAACCCTGACGGCTACGTCGATTGGTCAACGCAATGGTCGCTGTCGCTCAGCTATAACCTCAGCATCACCAACACGCCGACGTACATCAACTATGTTACGAAAGACTTCCGCAGGACGGTCCAGACACTTAGCATCAGAGGTGACATCAACCTCTCGCCGAAATGGAAGTTCTCGGCACAGACAGGCTACGACTTTGAACAGAAGAAACTGTCATACACCTCGCTCACAATCTACCGTGACCTGCACTGCTGGGAAATGCGCTTCAACGTCATCCCCTACGGGACGTACAAATCGTGGAACTTCCAAATCAACATAAAGGCATCTGCCTTGCAGGATCTGAAATTGACGAAGAAGAAGGATTACAGGGATAATTATTAGGTGATTAGAGGTTAGAGGTTAGGGATTAGAGGTTAGAGGTTAGGGATTAGAGGTTAGAGGTTAGGGATTAGGAAAAGAAACTATAAAATATTAACGGCGAACCGTGCAGCGGTTCCATATCCGTAGAAATGTCAAACGTTAAAACATAAAAAAATGAAAAAAGCTATTGCAACAAAGAACGCCCCAGGGGCAATCGGGCCGTACAGTCAGGCCATCGCAGCTAACGGAATGTTGTTCATCTCAGGCCAGCTCCCAATCGACCCGGCAACAGGCGCATTTCCGGAAGGCGGAATCACAGAACAGACCGAACAATGCATGAAAAACCTCCAGGCCATCCTCACCGAGGCAGGCTGCACCTTCGACAATGTCGTCAAATCAACATGCCTCCTCAGCGACATGGCCAATTTCGGTGCCATGAACGCCGTCTATGGCAAGTATTTCTCCGGCGACTGCCCGGCACGCGCCGCTTTCGCCGTCAAACAACTCCCTAAAGATGCCCTCATCGAAATCGAGATGATCGCGGCATTGTAAAATTAGTAATTATAAATTTAACAACTTATTGAATATGAGAAAGTTATCACTATTCTTACTGATGCTGCTCGCAGTCGTCGCGACGTTCTCTTCCTGCAAGAAAGACAACGAAAAAATAGACAAAAGTCTGATTGTCGGAAGATGGCAGTCAACGACTGGAAACTATTTCGAGGTTTACTATTCAAACGGAACCGGCAAGATGTGGAACGAAGACGACGATGTCCATGAAGACGAAGCCGACACTTTCAACTGGGAGTTCGATGGCAACAATAACACAAAATTCACCCAGACCATCCACTTCCACTCCGGCGCGGCAGACCTCCCGCAGTATTGCAACATCGTGACACTCAATGAGTCGTCATTTGTTTACAACAACAGTGGCTGGCGGCGTACAGAAAACCTGAAACGCGTCAAGTAACAATCTGATACGAGGAAGAGACGGTGTCAGAGCCGTCTCTTTTTAACATCTAAATGAATGACAAAATGAAAAAACCTCTGAAAATATCACTTATCAGCCTCGGATCATTATTAGGCTTGATTATCATTATTTTAGCAATCGTCTTCGGCATCGTACTGACACCGAAACGCGCGACGGCTCTCGTGAACAAATACGCGAAAGAGTTCATCACCTGCGACTATGAAATCGGCAAGGTTGACATCACTCTGTTCAAGACATTCCCCGATGTCGGAGTGGAAATCGAAAACCTTACGCTCATCAACAAAGTTGAAGGCTGCCCCAACGACACGCTCGCAGCTATCGGTGACTGCGTCATATCACTGAATGTCAGAGAATTACTTCACAACAACAACATCGTTGTCAATACGGCAAGCCTCAGGAAAGGAACTGTCAACGCTTTCTTCGACAAAGACGGCAACAACAATTTCGACATTTTCGTGAGTTCGGACACCGAAGAAAAAACTGAAGAAGAAACTGATGAAACCAACGATTCCGCTTCTTATATGATAGACTTGAAATCGTTGATTCTCAACAATATAAACCTCTCATACACCGACTTGGCGTCAAACACCGAAGCGGTTTGCAAGGGCTTTGACCTCAACCTCAAAGGAAACCTCAATGAGGATAACATAAAAGGCAACATCTCACTGAATATCAACAATTTATCGGCAAACATCGCCGATGACTCCACCTCCATGAACGGTGTCATCGAAGACTTTGAGATGAGCAGCAGACTCGATTACTCAAGCGAGAACATCGCCGCAACACCTTCCGTCAGACTCGGCAACACGAGGTTCGAGATGACAGGCAGCACGGCCATCGCCGCCGACTTCAGTGACTTCCAACTCGCGACAAACTGCGTCATGCACGATCTTGACGACGCGACACTTGAAGCCACATCACTGAAAATCAACAATATAACAATGGAACTTAATGGCGAGAAATACTTGGACAGCATCAACGTCGGATTGGAGTCGCTGCCGACACTCAATGTAAATTTGAGCAAAAAAGAATCATCATTTGGAAAAATATCTCTGATTATCAACGATATAATCATCAACCTCGCTGGAAATGTCGCAATGAACGATGACGACATCAACATGAATCTTAACGTTGAGACAAACACGTTGGAAGTCGGCAAAACGATGAAGATGGTTCCGGCATCGATTCTCGGAGACGCGCTCGACGGCATCAGCGTTGATGGCATACTCAAGCTAAACGCCGATGTATCAGGCGTTTACAACGACAAAACAATGCCGTCAGTCATCGCTGACGTGAATTTCAACGAAGGTTATCTGAACATGCCAAAGACCCTGCCTTACGCCGTCACAGGCATCAACGCTTCCGTCAAAGCCGATGTGAATCTGAACGACAAGACGGATGTCACGATCAGCTCGTTTAGTGCCAAGATGGACAACAGCAGGGTGAGCGCAAGCGGTATGGTGAGAGACATCCTTGGCAAGCAGCGTTGCGATGTCAACGTCAAAGCCGACGTGAAGTCGGACGACATCAAGTCGTTCCTGCCCGACGACATCAAGCTCAAGGCCGGCATCTTGGCAGACGTTGACGTGAAAGGCTGCGTTGACGACTTCATCAACATGAACCTTGACAACACTAAATTCGACGCGGAAATCACGCTCAACGACATGACTGTCAATTGCTTCGACACCATCAGCGCGGCATCAAGCCGTCTGAACCTGACCGCCGCATTCCCGAGACACGCCTCTGAAAGTCTCGCCGAGAATTTCTTTGACTGCAACATCAACGGTGCCGACCTCACCGCCGACATTACAGACATGATGTCTGTCAAGCTCGACAAATTCGCTGTCAGCGGCTTCCTGTCGAACATCCTGAAAGACAGCTCAAATCCTTCCGCTATATGCGAATTTGCATTCAACCACTTGATTTTCAACATGGATGACATTGATTTTGAAGGAAACAACTCCAACGGAAGCGTTGCGATGCTGCGTTCGACAAACAAGGGCAACACGTCATACGCGATGGTCTTCGGCAGCGATGACATAGCTTTCTCGATGGACGGCATGTCGTTGGCCACCGAGTCGGTCGCACTCGACGCAACAGCCGACTACAATGAGACGGCCGGCAACACCCTTGACCAATGGAACCCGAAATTCGACATCGACCTGAGCAGAGCCGCCGTTGACGCCGATGAGTTCGCCGAAACAATCTTCATTCCTGAGATAAACATGAGATACAACGACGACGGCCTTACCATCGAAGACAGCCGTGTTGTCATCGGCAACTCCGACTTCAACCTGAAAGGAATGTTGACGAACCTGAGCAACCATTTCAACAACAACGAGTTACTGCGCGGCGAGTTCGACTTCACATCCGACTACACCGACATCACGCAGCTCCTCGGTCTCTTCAGCGGGGCTGGAAGCACCGACACCGTCGTTGAACAGACTGCCGTTGCCGTTGACACCGCCGTCGTGGAAGACGACCCGTTCATCGTGCCGCTCGGAACCGACATCATACTGCACACCTTAATTAATAGAGCTACTTTCGACAACATTGACGTCAGAAACGTCGGCGGCAACTTCACCGTGAAAGACGGCAACTTCGTGCTGCAACAGGTCGGCTTCACCACCGACGCCGCCACCATGATGCTCACCGCCATCTACAAGTCTCCGCGCAAGAACAACCTGTACGTCGGCTTCGACTTCCACCTCCTTGACATCGACATCGCCGAGATGATAAACCTCGTGCCTGACATCGACACCATCGTCCCGATGCTTAAGTCATTCGCCGGCGATGCGGAGTTCCACCTCGCAGCCGAGACAAACCTCCGCTCAGACTATTCAATCAAATATTCCACTCTGAAAGCAGCGTGCAGCATCGAAGGCCAAGACCTCGTAGTCCTTGACAGTGAGACGTTTAACGAGATAAAACGCTATCTGATGTTCAACAAGAACACCACAAACAAAATCGACTCGCTCGATGTGCAGTTCACACTATTCAGAAACGAAATCGACGTGTATCCTTTCCGCGTGTCGCTCGACAATTACCAGGTGGCTCTCTACGGCCGTCATAACCTCGACATGAGCTACGACTACAACATCTCCGTACTCAACCCTCCGGTACTCAATAAGTTAGGCCTCGAAATCAAAGGCCCTGACTTCGACAATATGCATTTCAAACTCAGAAAAGGAAAGGTCAAGAATCTTTATAAACCTGAGAAACGCGACTTCGTGGAAGAGAAAATCCTTGAGCTGAAGAGAGTCATTTCCGAATCTCTTAAAGAGAACGTGGAAGAAAACTACTAAGCCGCAGATTTCCCTAAGACATTGAATTACAAATCATCCCGTCAGGTTTTCTTGACGGGATGATTTTCGTTATGCGGTGAAACCGGGCTTCCGTTTCTCCAGGAACGCCTTCATGCCTTCCTGTCCGTCGTCCGACATCCGCTCGTTGGCGATGATGACGGAGGTCATGTCGAAGACCTCGCTGTAAGGGTTGTTGCGTCCGCAGACGCTGCGAATGAGTTGCTTGCAGTCGCGGATGGCGTTCGGCGACGCGTTGAGATAATGCTCTGTGTAGAAATCAAGCTTACGGTTCAGTTCTTCCATCGTTCCGACGAAGCTGACGAGATGGTTGTCAAGAGCTTCCTGGGCGGTGAACCTGCGTCCGCTGAGCATGGTGTCGCGTGCGAAGGCCTCGCCGCAGCGTGCTATGACAAACGGAGAGATCGTCGCCGGCGTGATGCCGAGCTTCACCTCGCTGAAGGCGAAGACGGTGTCGGTCTCGGCAAGCACCACGTCGCACGCCGCCATAATGCCGTTGCCGCCGCCGATGACGTGGCCGTGCACTAACGCGATTACCGGAGTGCCACAGAAATATATCGTCTGAAACAGTTTTGAAAGCCTCTTCGCGTCCTCCATGTTCTGGATGTAACCGTTTCCGGCTATGTCTTTCATGTAATTGATGTCGGCGCCGGCGCAGAAACTCTTGCCGTTGCCGCATATCTCGATGACGCGGATGTCGTCACGGCTGTCGAGCCAGCTGATGGCTTCCGTCATCTCTTTTATCATGATGGCGTTCATAGCATTGCGAACCTCCGGCCGGTTCAGGGCAATGCGCGCCACGTTTTTCTCTATTCCTATCTGTAATGTCGTAAAGTCCATAATCTCCTAACTTCCTTACATTCTGAAGACTCCGAACTGTTGCGGCGGGAACTTCTGGTTGAGTGACGCCGCGATGCCCAGTGCCAAGATTTTTCTCGTATCGACGGGGTCGATGATGCCGTCGTCCCAGAGGCGTGCGGTGCTGTAGAACGCCGAGCCTTCGTAGTCGTATTTCGCGAGGATCTCCTTCTTCAGCTTAATGATTTCGTCTTGTGGCACCGGCATCCCCTTGAATTTATACTGGTCTTCCTTCACCGTCGCGAGGACGTTGGCGGCCTGTTCACCGCCCATGACGGAGATCTTCGCGTTAGGCCACGAGAAGAGCAGCCTCGGGCTGTAGGCGCGTCCCGCCATGCCGTAGTTGCCGGCGCCGAACGAGCCGCCGAAGATCACGGTGAACTTCGGCACGTTGGCGTTGCTCACCGCGTGGACCATCTTCGCACCGTCTTTCGCGATGCCGCCGCGCTCGTATTCCTTCCCGACCATGAAGCCGGTGATGTTCTGCAAGAACACAAGCGGAATGTTGCGCTGGCAGCAAAGCTCGATGAAATGTGTAGCCTTAAGTGCTGATTCTGAATATAATACGCCGAAGTTGGCGAGTATCCCGACAGGAAACCCCATGAGATGCGCAAAGCCGCACACTATCGTCGTGGCGTATCTCTCCTTAAACTCCTGGAAGCGGCTTCCATCGACGATGCGCATTATCACCTCGCGCGGGTCAACGATCTTGCGGAGGTCAACGGGTGCGATGCCGTACAGCTCGGCGGGGTCATAGAGCGGTTCTTCGACGGGAAGCATGTCGAGGATCTGTTTCTTCGGTTTCTCCAAGGTCTTGAAGATGTTACGGCATATCTGCATGGCGTGGCTGTCGTTTTCGGCGAGATGGTCGGCGACACCCGACACGGCGGTATGCATCTCTGCACCACCGAGTTCTTCGGCTGTGACGACCTCGCCGGTGGCGGCTTTCACTAACGGAGGGCCGCCGAGATATATAGTGCCTTGCCTGCGCACTATTATCGTCTCGTCGCTCATCGCCGGCACGTAGGCACCGCCTGCCGTACACATCCCCATCACGATGGCGATCTGCGGGATGCCCATCGCCGACATGCGTGCCTGGTTGTAGAAGAACCGTCCGAAATGCTCCTTGTCGGGAAAGACGGTGTCCTGTTCCGGCAGGAACGCGCCGCCGCTGTCAACCATATACACGCACGGCAGATGGTTCTCCATCGCAATCTCCTGTGCGCGAAGGTGTTTCTTCACGGTGTATTGCATGTAGGTGCCGCCTTTCACGGTGGCGTCGTTGGCCACGATGATCGCCTCACGCCCCTCTATGGTGCCAATTCCGGTGATGATGCCCGCCGACGGAAAGTCGTTGTTGTACGTGTCGTACGCCGCCATCGGCGAAAGCTCCAGAAACGGCGTGTTCTTGTCAACCAAAAGGTCGATGCGCTCACGTGCCAGGAGCTTGTTGCGTTTCTTGTGTTTCTCGATGGCAGCGGCACCACCGCCCTGCATACTCGAGTCGAGTGCGTCGCGGTAACGCACCATCAAATCAGTGAATGCCTTCTTATTTTCTTGATATTCAGCACCGTGAATATCAATATGAGTCTTAAGTGTCTGCAATTCTCGTATATTTATTTCTGGCAAAATTAATTAAAAATTCTTTTGGTAATGCAATAATTTATATTTTTGCACTCTATTTTGAAAGCAATGGGTAAAATCAATCGTTTTCTGTCGAAACTGTTCCTGAACGAGCTGTTCATCATGATAATCGTCATACTGAACGGGATAGTCATCTTCATGCAATGCTATTACACTTCTCAGGATATTTCATTCCAACGTCTCGCGCATCTTGACAGCTTTTTCACGATTTTGTTTGTCATTGAGGCTTTTGTAAAGATTAAATCATTGACATTCAGGGAATATTGGATCGACAAATGGAACAGATGTGATTTTGTCATAACAGTGATTACGGCATTATCGCTGATACAATATATTTTCCCGAACCAATTCACGGAGACTATCGGGGTGATAAGCGCCATCAGAACCTTGCGAGTGTTGAAACTCATCAGGCTGATGAGATTCATACCGAATCTGTCATCGGTCGTCAGCAGCCTGAGGCTTGCGGTCAAGACATCGTGGGTCATCATTTTCGCGTTTATAATCATAATATTCATCATTTCGATAGTGACATGCACTATTTTCAGAAACATCGCGCCTGAATATTTCGCGAATCCGTTTGATTCGATGTACAACACGTTCAGGATTTTCACTGTCGAAGGCTGGTATGAAATCCCCAACGCCATCACGGGCGGAGAGTCGTCTGCCGTCGCCATGACTTTGGTGAGGCTGTATTTCTCGGTGATATTGTTCTTCGGCGGGATAATCGGGATGGGACTCATCACCTCAATCCTTGTCGATGCGATGGCAGCCGACAACAACGACGAGGTGCTGCGGCAGATAAACAGCCTGAAAGATGAAATTGAGAAACTGAGCAGAAAACTCGACGAAAAGACGGAGAAAGATGAATAAGTTATGGCGTGCGCTGTCGAGATTGTTCCTGAATGACATTTTCATTCTGATAATCGTCATTCTAAACTGCATCGTCATCTTCCTTCAGTGCTACGGCGATCAGTTCAGGTATCTGTCATATTGGGATAATTTCTTCACGATTCTTTTCATGATTGAGGCTACGATAAAGATAAGCTCGTCGGGTTTCAGAGAATATTGGAAAGACAGGTGGAACCGGTGCGACTATATCATAACGGTCGTGTCGGCGTTGTCGTTGGGGCAGTTTTTCTACAACAACACCTTCACCGAAGCCATCGGTTTCATTACTGTCTTGAGGTCGTTGCGTGCGCTGAAGCTCATCAGGATACTGAAGTTCATCCCGAATCTGTCATCTTTCGTGAAGAGCATTCAGCTGGCGGTGAAGACGACTTCCATCATCATGCTGGCGTTTTTCATCCTGATCTTCATCGTGTCGATAATAACATGCACGCTTTTCAGGAATGTGGCACCCGAGTATTTCGCCAATCCGCTCGACTCTCTTTATAACACATTCAGGATTTTCACCGTCGAAGGCTGGTATGAGATCCCTGACACCATCGTCGCGGGCTCGGCGGGAATGGTCGGGAAATTGTTAGTGCGGCTGTACTTCTCCGCGATATTGTTCTTCGGCGGCATCATCGGCATGGGACTCATCACGTCGCTGCTCGTCGATGCGATGGCATCCGACAACAACGACGAAGTCTTGAAAAAGATGAAGTCGCTCGAAGAGAAGCTCGACGAGCTGAACAGGAAATTAGACGGAAAAGAGAAGTGAGGTTCACAGTGCATTCACGATAAGCACGTGCCACTCACCAGTGTCAGTGCGCTGTATGAATCCTTTCTTAGTCATCAATGCAAGTTGCTTTTTGACTGCCGAAACGTTGATATTCAATTCATCACTTAAAGTTTCCAATGTAATGTTCGGGTGTATCTGAAGCAGACGCAGCAACTTACTGCTGCTCTCGCTGCGGAAAGTGATACGTTGTCCGTCGTACCACCACACGTCGGCGGATGTCTCTTCTACAAAAGCGATATCCGAGGATATTTCCTCAATCACCAGTTTCTCGAAATAATTAAGAAATTTTGATATGTCTTGCAATGAAGCTTTTGCGCCGAGGGACGGAGACGCGCCGACCATGCTGTCCGTCTGATGCAAAGCCTCAATATATTCATCTTTATTACGGCTGCGGACGACGATCATCGGATAGCCGTGCCGGGCGAGAATATAATTCACCATCAGGCGGGCGATGCGTCCGTTGCCGTCTTCAAAGGGATGGATGCGGATATAACGGTAGTGAAACAGGGCCGCCAGCTGCGCGGGTGTGTATTCGCCGGATTGTTCCGCCTCGTTGTACCAATCGACGAGGTCGGTCATCAGCGCGGGCGTTTCTTCCGGCGAAGCATATTCGAAACGGTCGCCGTAGCGGGTAATCACGGAATTCGGTCTTGTTTTGTAGCATCCGGCGTGGATTATATAACTTGTCTGCACGCCGCCCGGCAGGTTACGGTAAACCGTATAATCCTCACGCAGCAAGGTCTTGTGCAACTGTCGTATGAAATTCTGTGTGAGCGGAATTTTCCCCATTGCCTCTGCGGTCATCATCTTCATTCCAACATCGCTGGCTTTCATGTCGTTGAAATCTTTCAGGTCGCCCTCACCGCTGACTTTGCCGAACAACAGCAGAATCTCAGTCTGACCGTATGTCAGCGTGTTGCCTTCGATATGGTTGCTGTTATAGTTGTATTCCACAGTAAATCTGCGGTTTAGCAGTTGTTGTTTGCGTTCCGGAATCGGTTGAAGTTTCTCCCATTGGACAAATATTTGCTCCGCTGTCAGTTTTTGTGCCATATTGATTTTTACTGATTATGGTAGCCACAAGCCACCTTTTTCGGCGGCAAAATTACAAATTATTTTGAAAATAACATCACAATTTTGAAATTTCCGCTGAAAAAGGTGGTAAAATATAAAAGTAAAAAATCCCAAGCGGTTCCTCGCCACTCAGGATTTTTACGAGTTTAATATACTCTAATGTTGATTTTATTCTTCAGCACTGCATTCTTTCAGCAATGCTGTTGACTGATTTTCAGGATGTTGCTGTGTTTTCGCCTTAGAGCTGTATAAAAGCATTCTGCTGCATTGACCATCGTAAACCGTTACAGTTCCTGACCAAGAATAAAGGAGATTCTCTGCGGTAAAACTGTATGTACCCACTTCAATGTCATTGTATGTGGCACAACCCGATGCGCCACAATATGATGGGGCTGAATAGTAATATCCTGTTATCTTTTTGTCTATGCCTCTTAATGTGACTGTAATATTATATACCGTGCTTTCATCTGTCCAGAACATAACATCACCAATTGCCTTAACATTTATTGATGCGCTTGAATTGTCCGACTTTTTCTCTTTTTTCGAATACGCCGTCAATGTTACATTCTTGTATCCAGCAGATGAATAAACGTGCGAAGGATTGCTCTCTGAAGAGGTATATCCGTCGCCAAAATTCCATTCGTAGGTTTTCGCATCAGTCGAAGTGTTGGTAAAGCTGACTGATTCGCCGACTTTTGGGTTGGTGTTCGATACTGAGAAACTTGCCGAAGGCTGTTTTATACACGATGTTAGCAAAACGACACCGAATAACAGCGTGACACTTAATGATTTCAAAATTTGTAATTTCTTCATGATACTATATTTTTATAGGTTATACAACTTCATTTCTTTTAAAATTCAAAGCCAAGTTTCAACATGAAACCACCAACATTTTCTCTTCCTGTTTCATGATAACCGTAATAATAGTGTGTAACTTTAGCATTCTGAAATTCACAACCGACACTAAAGTTCATTGCAAAACTGTCTGTGAATCCAAAACGAACACCAACTGCCGGTTCAAACATAAAACCGCCGGCACTATGAATGCTATAACCGACTTTTGTTCCAAAAAATGGCGTTATATCGCTTTTTAAGAAGTTGACACGGAAATCGCCATAAACAGGCACAAAAACTTGTCCATCAATGAATTTAGCACCCGTACCACCGCCAACGAAAACGTGCTTGTTAATTTGGCAGCCATGGCTTGTCATAACAGAACCATGTCCCCAGCTACCAAATGTATAGCCTCCTTCAACGAAACCCTTGTATGTGGGTCCGTTCGTGCTATAATTGTTGCGATTGTTTGACGAAGTTGAACGATTTCCATTGTTGGTACCTGTGTTTGAAAATTGTGCAAAAGCCGAGTTGCTTACAATAAGAGCAACTACCGCAAATAATACTTTTAACGCTTTCATAGTTTGATTGTTAATTTGTAATGATTTTATTAATAATTATGCATGTTCATTTAAGTATGAAATTCATTTTCCAGACATTGGCTGTTCCATTTGAACTCCCTCTTTGTGAGATGAAATATATCGATTCTCCGTCATGACTCCACACCGGACTAATGTCATCAGCTGCGTGATATGTCAACTGAGTAAATTCAGTTCCATCAACTTTGCAGACGTAAATGTCTGTATTCTGATAAAGGAAACTGCCTCCATCTATTACACTGCTGCCGACAAATAAAATCCACTGTCCGTCTGGTGACACCGTTGGTGTTGTGAAACTGTGTTTTGTGTCTGAAACTATACACTCTTCACTTCCGGTCTTATAGTTGATTTTCCATATTTCATTGTTGTTATCTGCTGATGAACGAATGCAAAATACCGCATCTTCATCAGATGCCGGACACGGATTCATCCCTCTTGTGATATTTGACAAGAAATTGTCTTTTATGTTGTATTCCCATATACTTGTTCCTTGGGACTCAAGACGTGTGAAAAAGATATTTCCGTTTAAGGGAGAATATATTGGAGAATAATCCTGATCGTTGGATGTGATTTGACGGCAAACATAGCCTTTGTCAGAACTTGTCACAAAAATTTTGTTTGAATCACCGGACATTTCAGAGAAACAAA
Organism: Bacteroidales bacterium; assembly: GCA_024400295.1. Classification (GTDB taxonomy): domain Bacteria; phylum Bacteroidota; class Bacteroidia; order Bacteroidales; family F082; genus Limimorpha. The sequence goes on from JAKSNA010000006.1 coordinate 64,598, forward strand.
TGTTCTGTCCATCAGGTGAATACGAAAAATCCATAATATTTTGACGATTTGTTCTTTGTGTAGCTCCTCCCATCCTTTCAACATCTTTAATAAAAATATTGGTGGTATTATTTCTGAATGACAGAAATGCGATTTTCTGCCCGTCTTTCGACACATCAAGAATGCGATTGGTGTACCAAGAAAAATTACCAGTTACTTTTGAAGGTTGCGCACTTCTCCTTACTTCCGGCATACACACATAATCATTGTCCGTAGTGACCTTTGTGAAGATAATTCCAGATTCTTGAGGTACTGATACGACTGAATAGTCAACTTGTTGTGCATTAATGGCATGGCTTGCCAATGCTAAAAACAATACAAATACAAACTTTTTCATCTATAAACCAAATTTTTGTCGCAAAAATACTACATATTATAACTGCGACTTTTGATTTAATGTAGCATGTTTGTGACATGTAACAATATTGTTACACTTGATAACTATTCACTTCTTGTCTCTTCAGTAAGGTTGTCTGAATAGATTTTGAAAAAATCAAATTTTAGGATTGATGAAAGACGATATAAAACATTTGTATCGATAGATACCGAGTCGAAGATTCTGTAAATATTGGTCCTGTGGCAACCCAATTTTTTTGCCATCCAGGTTACAGTAACCTTTCTTTCTTTTGCTTTTTGTCTTATTATTTCCCCAATGAATATTGCCATGTTTTTTCTGTTGGCAATAAAAAAGCCGTAAACCTTTGTCTATCATTGAGGTTCTCGACTACCTGTAATACAAACAAGAAAGCTTACGGCAAAATCCGCAAGCATTTCCCCTTTCTTGTGTATTACATGTTGAATTGTCGAGATTCCAATGATACTCCAAAAAGTGAAATGGCTTGATTATGTCTAAAATTTTTTAATTATCCTTTTATACTTTTTATTTATATGCTTATTTGAATTTTAACGCGGCAAAATTACAAATTATTTTGAAAATAACATCACAATTTTGAAAATTCCGCTGAAAAAGGTGGTAAAATGTCACCTTTTGAGGTGGCGTTTATTTTGAAACCTCAATTTTGAAACCGCTCCAGTCCTTGCTGTTGTTGAGCAGGTTGGCGTAATGGCAGATGTTGTCATCGTTTATCTCCTCGCCGTTCACCGACTTGATGATGTCACCGAACTCAAACGTGTTCCTCTCATCGACAATGCGCGTGATAATCATCAGGCCGTCTTCCGAAGCCTGAAGTTTGTACGGGCCGGTCTCCTGAAAATCAAAGTGCTGGACTTCGCGAGGCTTGTAATAAATCACACCAGGATTACTATCGTCATAGAACCAGTCGAACTGGGAGATGAACCGCAGCCCGACGTTGTTGTATTTGTGTTCGGAGGTGTAAAGCACCGGCGCGACAAATTCATTTTCACCGAGTTTTATTGTCTCTTCCCGCCTGACATAATATTCGCCTGAGTTTATCACGCCGTCTACCGTGTGGCCGATTGTCCCCTCATAAACGATGTCGTCTTCACGCTTCTCAAATCCGTTGTCTTTTCCATTCAAAATAAAACAAGCACTGCCGTTGCCGGTGTCGAAAATACATTTGCATTCCTTCCCGTTTATGACCGGATAAACGTAGATACATCGCCTTCTAATTTTGCATCTCATTGATTTATAGCCATCAAGACAAAAAGTAGAGTCGTTGTATCTGTAATATGAGATTTTCTGATTGGAAAAATCAATTGCCACCTTGTTATGTTCGAAATCGAATGCGAAAAGCATTTTCGCCCCCATCAGCGGATATTCTGCAAGGGGGATGTCGCATGGAGAATCGAAATTCAGACAGATATCATACCTTATGTCGTGATGATGCCAAAGGAATTTTGCATTCACGGTGTCAATCTTCATGTAAACTTTTGACCTTTTGAGTGCTCCTGTCACCTTAATGCGGGAATATTCAGGCGTGAGTTCTGATTTCGGATGGCATTCGGCAATCGCGCCATTGAAGCCGGAATCGATGAAGACAGTGTCGCTGCGCCCGTCCATATCAATCACAGCGAGCATTCTATTGTTTTTGAGTTCGAAATCAAACGGTCCGTGACCTTGGCCGCTCACACTGCTGACACCTTCTTTTCTTGCAAAATTAAAATATCTGAAATAAAATTTTGCCGTGCTGCAACTTGTAACCAAAACCGACATTGTTGCAATCGCAATGATAATCAATGATTTCTTCATTTTATTGATGTGTTTTTGTTTGTTAATCATATTACTGTATTATATAACTAATACACCGCAAAAATACAAAAAAAACATACAAATCAAGGAAAAAATGAAAAAAATTACAATGTTTTTAAAAGGTCTTCGAGTTTCTCTTTCAGAGGTTTAAGGTCGTTTTGGATTACGAGCCAAGCTTCCTTGTCGCTGATTTGGTAATAGTCATGAACCATAACATGCCTCATGCCGATTATATCCTTCCATTCAATCTCTTGGTGTGATTCCCTGAATTCATTGGTTGTTTTGTATGCTGCTTCACCAATTATTTCAATGTTTTTGATAGTCGCAAACTTCAAAATCTTATCTGCCTGAAACTGCTCAAATGTCTTGTCTTTTGTGAAGTCAAATAAATTGCCAATGGCTTCAAGCATGTGTTCAATTCTACCCTTGTCTCTAACTTGCTCTCTCATATATCAAAATTTTGTCATGTTCTGCACTTTCCAATGCCCATGGTTTAAGACAACCATCTTCAATCAGGTCAACTTCCTTGTTCAAAATCTTTTCAAGTGAATTTTTTATGCGGCAATGACCTAAAAGCGATATTTGAGCTTTCTCATCAAAAACCACCAAAATGTCAACGTCGCTTTCCGGGGTTTCCTCGCCTCTCGCGTAAGAGCCGAAGATCCAAGCCTTTTCGATGGGCTGGGTCTTGAAAAATTCCTTGATGGTTTTTAACATCTTCTCGTTCATGTCGGAAAATTTTAACGCGCAAAAGTAAACAAAAAAAGCCTCCCTGTCAAGCGGCGAGAAGACTTTTTTGCAAATATTTCCGAGTCAGCGCCTCGTGTCGTGAGACTTCCGCCCGTCTCATCAGCTGTTTTTCTCTTTCGTCGAGAGCAGCCCGCAGGCGGCGTCGATGTCCTGGCCTCTCGACGCCCTGATGGTGGCGATGATGCCCTTGTCGTTGAGACGGTCGCGGAAACGCACCATCTCGTCCATCGACGGACTGTGCAGCTCCACGCCCGGAACGGCATGGAAGCGGATGAGGTTGACGCGGCAACGCAGGCTGCCGAGCTGGCGTGCAAGCTCGTTGACGTGCCTCTGCGTGTCGTTAAGTCCTTTGAACACAATGTATTCGAACGACACTCTGCGCTGACCGCTCCAGTCGTGCTGGCGGATCGCGTGGATGACCTCGCTGACGGCATATTTGTTTTCAACAGGCATCAGCTTCATCCTCTCATCGTGGAACGGGCTGTGCAGGCTGACCGCCAGATTGCACTTCGACTCGCTGATGAAACGTTTCATGTTCGGGATCAGGCCGGAGGTTGACACTGTGATGCGTGTCGGACTCATCGCCATCCCCCACTCCGATGTCATGATGTCGAGCACGCGCATGATGTTGTCGTAGTTGTCCATCGGCTCGCCCATGCCCATGAAGACGTAGTTCGAGAGGTTCTCAAATTCCGGCAGGTTAAGTATCTGGTTGATAATGTCTCCGGCGGACAGGTCGCCCTGAAAGCCCTGCTTGCCTGTCTGACAGAACTGGCAGTTCATCTTACACCCTACCTGGCACGAGACGCACAGCGTGGCACGTTCCTTCTCCGGAATGTAGGCCGCCTCGATGAAGCCGTTCTCGGCTGGAAACAGGTATTTCTTCGTGCCGTCGGCCGACTCCTGCACCTTCACGGCATCGCGGTAGCCTGTCACGTAATTCTCCGAGAGCAGCTGACGGGTCGCCTTCGACAAGTTAGTCATCTCATCGAATGTCTTGACACGTTTGATGTAAAGCCAGTCGATGAGCTGTTTCGCGGTGAATTTCGGCAGATTATGTTGGGCCACAAGCTCTTGCAGCTCTGAATATGACATTCCAAGTAACGATTTCATGATGCGTTTTATTTGTTGTTATATTGATTCATGGTGAGGTCAGGGCCTTGTGTGGCGAAGCTCTTTACTATCTCAGCGGCGATGTCGAGACGCGGCTGTATCTCGTCAATCTCGCTCTGTCTCCACTCGCCGATGACGAAGTCGATCTGCCGACCCTTGGCGAAGTCGTTGCCGATGCCGAAGCGCAGGCGGCAGAACTCGTTGCCGCCCAACGACTCGATGATGTTTTTCAGTCCGTTGTGGCCGCCGTCGCTGCCTTTTTTCTTGAGGCGCAGTGTCCCGACCGGCAGTGCGAGGTCATCGCAGACGACGAGGACGTTCTCCATCGGGATCTTCTCCTGCGTCATCCAGTATTTCACCGCCTTGCCTGAAAGGTTCATGTATGTCGTGGGCTTTATCACCACGAGCTGGCGTCCCTTGAACTTCATCTCGGAGACCATCGCCAGACGGCCGGTGGTGAATGTGCCGCCAAGGTCTTTGGCGAGATGGTCGGCGACCATGAAGCCGATGTTGTGCCTTGTGTTGGCGTATTCAACGCCGATATTTCCGAGACAAGCGATGAGATATTTCATTTTTAAATATTTAATATTAACAGCATCAATGAGTTACACATTTTTTACATTGATGCTGATTTTTCCGCAAAGGTATAAAAAAATCCCACCGCATGGTACGATGGGATATTAAATTTCGGAATCAGCTTATTTTGCTTCTTCAGCCGGTGCTGCTTCCTCTGTTGTCTCTTCTTCGGCGGCTGCGTTACGTGGAGCGCGGACGTCAACAACGATCGTGTTCTCAGGAACGAGGACTGTGATCTTTTCGAGATTGAGGTCTTTCACCTTTATTGACTGGTTCATCTGAAGATTTGTGACATCGACCATGATGTTATCAGGAAGGTCGTTGACATAGCCACGGACTTTCATCTTGCTGATGTTCATGTTCATACGGCCACCGCGCATGACACCCGGGCAGATACCCTGTGTGCGCACCGGAAGTGCCACTGTGATCGGGTTGTCTTCGTTGACATCAAGGAAGTCGGCGTGAAGCACCTGATCAGTAACAGGATGATACTGAATGTCCTGAAGGATTGTGTGATAGACCTTGCCGTTGATCTCGAAGTCGATGATAAGAGTCTCAGGTGTGTAGAGGATCTTCTTGAAACTTCTTGCATCGGTGAAGAATTTCACCTGTTCGATGTTGTTACCGTAAATGACGCATGGAACCTGACCGTTCTTGCGCAATGCTTTAGCATCTTTTTTCCCTACGTTCTCGCGAAGAGAACCGCTCAATGATACTGAATTCATTTTGTTTAGTTGTTTAAGTTATTTTTAGTTGTTTGAGGTGTTTAAGGTAATCAGGTACCTGAATTCCTAAAACTCCTTAATCACCTGCGTTCCTATTTTGTCTTGTTAAAGAGTTCGCTGAGTGACTCGTAGTTTTCGACGCGTGTGATGACCTCGGCGAGAAGTTCGGCTGTCGAGAGCACGTGTATCTTCTTGCTTGGGTTTACCAGCGGGATAGTGTCGGTCACGACGACCTCGTCGAACACCGAGTTGTCGATTTTCTCCATTGCCTTGCCGGAGAATATCGGGTGTGTGGCGAAGGCGCGGACGCTGCGTGCGCCGTTGTCTTTCAGCAGCTGGCCGGCTCTTGTGATTGTGCCTGCCGTGTCGATGATGTCGTCAACGAGGATGACATCGCGGCCTTCGACGTCGCCGATGAGGAGCATCTTCTCGATCTCGTTCGGTTTGTTGCGCTGCTTGTGGCAGATGCAGAACACCGTCTCAAGCATCTTGGCGTATGATGCGGCGCGGCGTGTGCCGCCTGCGTCGGGCGATGCGATGATGAGGTTGTCACCGAGGTTGAGGCTCTGGATGTAAGGCACGAAGATCTTGGACGCGAACAGGTTATCGACCGGGATGTCGAAGAATCCTTGGATCTGGTCGGCGTGGATGTCGATGGTGATGACGCGTGTCACACCGGCTGCCTGAAGGAGGTTAGCGACCAGCTTGGCCGCGATGCTGATGCGCGGACGGTCTTTCCTGTCCTGACGCGCGAACCCGAAATAAGGGATGACCGCGATGATGCGGCGTGCCGAAGCGCGTTTGGCCGCGTCAATCATCATCAGAAGCTCCATGAGGTTCTCTGTCGGCGGGAATGTTGACTGAATCAAAAAGACATCCCTCCCGCGGAGGTTCTCCTCGAAACTTGGCTGGAACTCGCCGTCGGAGAAAACTGTCACGTTGCATGTTCCTAATGGTTTGCCGTAATATTTGGCGATTTCATCGGCCAAATATCTCGTGGCTCTGCCCGAAAATATTGATACAATTGGCTCTTGCATGTTGCGTTTTGTTTGAGTAAATTTTTCGGGTGCAAAATTATGAAAAAAAATGTTGCGTGTAACAAAAATTATATTATTTTTGCAGCCGAAAAAAGTTCATTGAAATTCGGGCCTAGGTGGCGGAATAGGTAGACGCGTCGGTCTCAAAAACCGATGAGGTAAGACTCGTGCCGGTTCGATCCCGGCCCTGGGTACAAAAAAGGAGTTAAGTATTGATTGTCAGATACTTGACTCCTTTTTTTAATTGTATGCAAATACTTTTCACTCTGTTTCCGCCTTTTTCACCCTATTTTCAACGCCTTATTTTACAAATTTTAGTTTTTTATTACACCTTATTTTACAAAAAAACACTATTCACAACGCCTTATTTTACATGCTTTCGCGAAGCATTCATCAATGAATTGCCTCTTGTTTTTTATTGCTGTCCGAAAAAATGTGAACTTTTTGCCAATGTTATTTTCAATTTTATCAGCACAGCAAAAAAGTTTTATCGGACAGTAAAAAAAATAAATCCATATCGAATTAAAAAATCCAGTATCTTTGCAAACTGAATTCGGATGCGAGGCGGCTAAAACAGGCTCTCCGCCAAACATCTACAAATAACAAGTTGGATTTTAGAGCCTGTCTGTAATCAATTGAAATTGAAGTAGAAAAGAAAACAGAGATATAAATAAAGACATAATATAACACAGCGTTTTTGCTTTTCAAGTATTGCTGAAATCTGGACAATTTCAACTACACTACGCGAGGAGGCAGAAGTGCTCACGGTAATTCCGTGGGCTTTCTTGTTTGTAGTGTAGGTAGTCCAGAACCTCAGCAATAGACAGAAGTTCACGGATTTTTATTTGTGTTTCATTTGAAAGGCGAAGCGCGAAACCCGCCGAGCCGTATGAACACCAAATTCTTCAATAATATCGAGTCAACGCTGATGGACAAGTTCCACGGTATTGCCTTTGCGATGGCCAACTTCGACATCTTCCATGCCGTGGTTGGCTATTTTCGTTCCAGCGGCTACTTCAAACTGCGTCAGGAACTATCTTCCACACAGGAAATCAAAATCCTTGTCGGTATCAATATCGACAATGTATTCCATCAGGCACAGGCCGCTGGTAAAATGTTCTTCGGTGACCGTGACAAATCGATGGAACAATACTGCGAGGATTTTCTGCGTGATGTGCGGCGGTCGGACTATAGCAGCGAGGTAGATGAGGGCATCCGTCAGTTTTGTGACGACATTGGCAGTGGTCGCTTGCAACTGCGCATCCACCCTACCAAGGACCTCCACGCCAAATTCTACCTCTGTCTGCCTCGGCAACACAACGAGCACAGCGACGGCTGGGTCATCATGGGCAGCAGCAACCTCTCCGAACAGGGTCTCGGCACCACTGAGCCGCCCCGCTACGAACTCAATGTGGCGATGAAGGACTACGACGATGTGGCTTACTGCGAAAGCGAGTTTCAAAAGTTGTGGGACAACGCCATCCCTGTCTGTTTTTCTGATGTGGAGCAGATGATTGGTAAGACTCATCTTGCCCCTGCGGAACAGCAGCCCACGCCATACGAACTATATATGAGGATGCTCATCGACCATTTTGGAACTCAGGTGGAAGACGATTTTGTGCCAGTGTTGCCCGACGGTTACGACAACCTCACCTATCAGCGCGATGCCGTGGTGCAGGGCTATGATATAATGATGCGCCACAACGGCTGTTTCATCGCCGATGTGGTAGGTCTTGGCAAGACCGTGGTGGCAGCCATGATTGCCCAGCGCTTTATCGCCGCCAACGGTGACAACACACGCATCCTTGTCATCTTTCCGCCTTCGGTGCAGAACAACTGGGTGGAGACCTTCGACGACTTCCGCATCAAGAACAAATTCAGCCGCTTTATCACCAACGGCAGTTTGGAAAAGATTATCAACGGCGACGGCTATGACGAAAAGGAATACTACGACCTTGTCATTGTCGATGAGGCGCACAACTTCCGCCGCGACAGCACCTGCAACTACGACCTCCTGCAGCGCATCACCAAGTCGCCCCGTTTCAACAAAGGCAACATCAAAGGGGGCAAGAAAGTGCTCCTGCTCTCGGCGACACCGCTCAACAACACCCCAGAGGACATCAAGAACCAACTGTTGCTCTTTCAGGACACCGCCCGTCCGACGCTGGACGGCGTGACCAATATCGCCGACACCTTCGCTCCTTGGATCAAAGAGTTCAAAGGTCTGATGTCGCAACGCAGGGAACTGACCCCGGAATCATTGACTTCACGTATTGACGCCATCAACCAGGAACTGCGTCACACGGTTTTGGAGAAGGTGATGGTACGCCGCACCCGCAGCAACATCCAGCACGACCCGCGCTATGCCCATGAGATACATTTCCCTGCTCTGCTTGACCCCGAAGACCGCACCTATCAGATGCCGCCTGAGGTGCTGTCGCTCTTTGTCGATACTTACAAGAAGTTGATAGACACTCCAACATCCAACCTCAAGGAGGATAATCCGGAAATGTTCGATGGCAGCGGTCTCCGCTATGCCCGCTATCGTGCTGTGGAATACTGTCCGAAATACCATGTCCCATCAGGTCAAAAGGCTTCGCAGTTGGCGGAGGCTTTAGCCGGCATCTACCGCACCCACATGGTGAAGCGGTTGGAGAGCAGCTTCGATGCTTTCAAACGTTCTCTGCACACCCTGCTTGATGCCACTAAAGGAATGATTAAGATGTTTGAGGAGGACATGGTGATTATCGCCCCAGACCTCAATGTGAAGAAACTGCAGGCGGATGGCCTGGAACTTGATGCCATTTTGGAACTTGCCATGGCCAAGGGCTTTGATCCGGACGAGATCACCTTCCGGGCAGACGACTTCAAACCGGAGTTCCTGCCGATGTTGGAATACGATGCTGACCTCCTGAAAGGTCTTTGTAAACGCTGGGATTCCGTTGATGCCGACCCCAAACTGGACCTTTTTGTCGAGATGCTGCAAGGCGAGTTGTTCGACCCAAAGCGTAACCCGAGCGGAAAACTCGTGGTATTCAGCGAGAGTGTGGATACTGTCAATTATCTCGCCGAGCATTTGCGTAAACGTCTGCACCGCGACGACATCCTCTCGGTCTGCGCCCGCGACCGCAAACGCAAGCGTGAGGACATCCGTGCCAACTTCGATGCCAACTACAAGAAAGAGCATTGCAACGACTACAACATCATCGTCACCAGCGACGTTTTGGCCGAGGGTATCAACCTGCATCGTGCCAATTGTATTGTCAACTACGACAGCCCGTGGAACGCTACGCGCCTGATGCAGCGCATAGGCCGTGTGAACCGTATCGGCTCCACTGCAAGAGCCATCTGCAACTATATGTTCTACCCTTCCGACCCGGGCGATGCCATCATCAGCCTCAAGAAGAACTCGCTCATCAAGTTGCAGAGTTTCCATTCCGCCCTCGGTGAGGACACCCGCATTTACTCGCACGACGAGATTGTGCAGGAATTCCGCCTCTACAACAGCGACGTGCGCGACGACACCGACCGCAGCCTCGAATTGTTGCGCGAGGTCCGCAGTCTCCACAGTAACAACCCTGTTCTCTACCGTCGCATCAAGCAACTGCCACCTAAAAGCCGTTGTGCGAGAGATTCACATAATATTGGATGCAAAGTCCAAAACACGACCATCGCCTACCTCGCCTCTTCACAGAAAAAGGCCTTCTACCTTGTCGGTGACCACATCCGCGAGCTATCTTTCCTTGAGGCTGTCGATATTTTCCGTGCCGACCCATCAGAGAAAGCCATTCCTTTCGGCGATGCCGAGAGCCGTCATTACGAGCAGGTGCGCAACGCCATGACAAAGTACAATGCCGACCAGCAGCATGAGTACCGTGAGGAACGCCCCAAGATTGGCGGACGCGACAACGACGCCAAGAAAGCCGCCGCCTTCCTGCGCGAGATACGCCCGATGCTGGCAAACGACGACGATGCCCGTGCCATTCTCGACCGGCTGAAGCAACTGGTGGAGCGCGGCACCTACAACCAGTTGGCCGATGCGTTGAACCGCATGGCTCGCCAGCATAAGAAAACACCCTTCACCGTCATCAACATAGTGGAACAGTTGGAGGCACTCGAGAACCGATATGGAGTTGTCACCGCACCTGCGCGTCCCTCAGTCGCTGCCACAGCCGATATTATCCTTTCCGAAACATTTATCTGATATGAATACCGAGAACATAAAACACATCTTTCAGTCACAGTTTGACTATCGTATTTACTGCAACGAAATCGTCCGCAACATTTTCGGATGCAGCGATATTAATGCACGTCCCGAGCTGCTCGACACCACCGCGGAAGGTGACCGAAGCCATTATATAGGCCGGATGTCCGACGCGGAAGGCCGTGAGTTGGGTTTCTTCTACACCCGTGTGGCAGAGGGCGGCGATGTCCGCCGCAAGCGTGTGGGACTGCGTAAACTGATAGCCCCGTACGTGAAGTATGACGTCGATGCCGCCATCGCCGTCTTTGATGATGGACGGCACTGGCGTCTGTCGTATATCTGCGACATGAAGGAAGGAGCCACGTCAGCCAAGCGCTTCTCGTATGTGCTGGGTGACCAGCAGGGACAGTATAACACACCCGTCCATCGTTTGCTGGATTTAGGAAAGCTGGTATCGCATCTGTGTTTGAAAAACATCTTTGAAGCCTTTTCGGTCGAAACACTCAGCGATGAGTTCTTCGATGAGTATCACCGTCACTATGACCGCATCGTGGCTGAGTTGGGACGACAGGGCAACACAGGTGCACGTTATCACGACTATGTGAAGAAGATGATGGGACGCATAGTCTTCCTGCACTTCTTACAAAAGAAAGGCTGGCTGAACGGCAATCCGTATTTTCTCAGTGAACTCTTTTTTAAACAGTCATTCAATCGGAAGTCCGACTTTTTGGAGCAGGTTCTCGAACCTCTCTTCTTCGGTATCTTCAACACCGAGGCGAAGAAGCGAAAAGCCTTGTTTGCCCAGCGTGGGTGGGATATAAGCCTGTTGGACGAATGGGAGACGTTGCCATACTTAAATGGAGGCCTCTTTGAGGAGGACGAAGTAGATAAGTTAAATATCAAGTTGCCGGCATCGCTCTTTGAAGACCTGTTCAACTTCCTCGCCTCCTACAATTTCACGGTGGACGAGAACGACCCCGACGATGCAGAGATTGGTATCGATCCCGAGATGTTGGGCAAGATTTTCGAGAGCCTCTTGGAGGACAACAAAGCCAAAGGCGCTTTCTACACCCCCAAGGAGATTGTGCACTATATGTGCAAAGAGAGTCTGATTGCCTATCTGTCGTCCATAGTGGATGGCGAATTGGCTGATGCCGTGAGGCAATTTGTGGAGCATCACGAGTTGCCCGAAGCATTGGAGCCTTGCCGTGAGGCTATCGACACCGCCTTGCGCGAAGTCAAAATCTGTGACCCGGCCATCGGCAGCGGAGCCTTCCCCATGGGACTGCTCAACGAGCTGTGGCGTTGCCGCGAGGCGATAGAAGGGGACAGCATGGAACGCGTGGAGTTGAAAAAAGAGATTATCGAGAACAACGTCTATGGCGTGGATATTGAGAAAGGAGCCATCGACATCGCCCGTCTCCGCTTCTGGCTCAGCATTGTGGTGGATGCCGAGAAGCCCGAACCACTCCCCAACTTCGACTACAAGTTCATGCAGGGCAACAGCTTGATAGAAAGCTACAAAGGGATAGATCTGAGTCGGATCTCCAACCGCCTGCGCGGAGGGCAGAGTAAATCCCCACAGTTGCTGTTGGGTTTGGACAGCGACCTGAGCCGCAAGAACCTGCAGCGGCTGCTGCGCGACTATTTCTCCGTCACCGACCACAGGCAGAAAGCAAGCATGCGGCAAGCCGTCAACGACGAGGTCAAGCATTTGATTGAAGATTTTATTGGCGGCACAGCCTCCGATTTAGCCAAGCTCGACCCCTCCGCCAACCAGGACTTCTTCCTCTGGCACACCTGGTTCAAGGACATTTTTGATAAAGGTGGATTTGATATTGTGATAGCAAACCCTCCATACGTTAAAGAATATACTAACAGGAAAGCCTTTGACGGATTTCGAGAAACAAGTCCATATTATATGGGAAAAATGGATTTGTGGTATGGGTTCGCTTGTCATGGAATAGATTTTTTGCAGCAGAATGGACTGCTTTGTTTTATTGCCCAAAACAATTGGACGACAAGTGCAGGAGCGAAGAAGATGCGCAACAAAGTAATAAAAGATACTCAAATATTACAACTGCTTGATTTTAATACATACATGGTGTTTGAGAATGCCGACATTCAAACCATGATAATGCTGTTTAAGCACAATCAAAGTGTTGCAAAATATAGCTTTGATTATCGCATTATCACTCAAGGCAATGAAAAGGATGATATGCTGGCATTATTGAATAAACGACAACGAAACACAAAATTTCTGAATCTTTCAATTAATCGTAAATCTCTTTATGATAAATTGCTTACATTTTCAGGTGATAATCAGATATTTGAAAAAATCGTAAAGAACAAAACATATCTAAAAGACGAAGAAGTTGCTCAAGGAATAGTTTTCCCACAAGATTATCTAAACAAACAAGGTGCAGAAAGGCTGGGCAATAGATTTCCTATTGGGACTGGAATTTTTGGATTAAACCAATCTGAAAAGGATTCTATGCCCCTTAATAAAAATGAATTAGAACTAATAAAACCATACTATACAACAGAACAAATACATAGATACTATACAGAACCACATAATACGCAGTGGCTAATATATACAGATTCGTCTTTTAAACGAAAAGAAAAGATGTATGCCTATCCAAACATCAAAGCACATTTGGATAAATTTATTGCTATTTTTACATCTGACAATAAACCATATGGCTTACATAGATGTAGGAAACAAATATTCTTTCAAGGAGAAAAAATATTATCCTTACGAAAATGCGTGGGAAAACCATGTTTCTCTTACTCTGACTTTGATTGTTATGTAACGCAGACTTTCTTTAGTATTAAGACCTCTCGTTGGAATATGAAGTTCTTGACAGGTGTTCTTAATTCAAAGTTAGTAGCATTTTGGCTAAAGAGCAAAGGAAAGATGCAAGGGGAGAATTATCAAGTAGATAAAGAACCTTTACAAGGAATACCTTTACCTATTGTTGATTCTGTTCAACAACAAGCTGTTATTTCTTGTGTGGATCAAATACTTGTAGAAAAAAAACACGACCCAATGTTTGACACTTCATATATTGAGCGTGAAATCGACCGCCTCGTCTATGACCTCTACGGCTTGTCGGATGATGAAATCGCGATAGTGGAAGGAACAAACTAAAATGTCACAACCATGGCAACCCTCAAAGAACTGTACACCACATTGAAGTCACTCAAGGACATGAACATAGCAGATATTATCTCAAATAGATAGCAACAAACAATCAAAACTGGGCCAAAAACGATGAAATATTGCATTTTTGGCCCGATTGTGCATTGTTTTTAAATTATATTTTGTACCTTTGCACCATCAAATTCGTTAGATTTGGTGTATATTTACAGCATCCAATAATCACGATTTGGTGTAAAAACAGTATTTCAATAACCACGATTTAGTGCAAACAAAGGTATGAAACGTAAGATTTACAATGAGTTATTTGAGTGGAAACAGAAGTACTCCACAAAGGAAGCTCTCTTAGTTGAAGGTGCAAGGCGTATTGGCAAGAGCTACATCGTTGAGGAGTTTGCTCGAAATGAGTACCGCTCTTACATGCTGATTGACTTCTCGAAGGTGTCCAAGGAAGTCAAGGAAATTTTCGACAACTACCTCACAGACGAGAAGATGCTTTTCCGTTTGCTCTCACTGCAGTTGGGTGTGAAACTCTATCCGAGAGAGTCGCTCATTATCTTTGATGAGGTACAGAAATATCCTCGTGCACGAGAAGCCGTGAAGGAACTGGTGGCGAACCACACATACGACTACATAGAAACAGGGTCGCTCGTCAGCATCCACAAGAACACAAAGGACATCCTCATTCCCAGCGAAGAGCGAAGGATCGACATGTACCCGATGGACTTTGAGGAGTTCCTGTGGGCATTGGACGAAGGCGACATGATGGACTTTGCACGCGAATGTTTTGAGCGGCAGATGCCACTGGGGCAGGCTCTTCACCGCAAGATGATGAATCTGTTGCGTCTCTATATGATTGTGGGTGGTATGCCGCAGGCAGTTCTTGAATACATTGACACACAGGATTTTGACCGAGTAGATAAGACAAAGCATCGTATTCTTGACCTTTACCGTCAAGACATCTATAACTATGCTGACAGTCAAGCGGAGAAAGTGGTGCGTATCTGGGACACCATCCCTGGGGAACTGCAACGAAAAGAGAAGCGCTTCCGCATTGGTTCGGTCAAGAAAGGCGCTCGCACCCGTGACTATGAGCTTGCACTCTTCTGGTTGAACGAGGCACGAGTGGTGAACCCTTGCTACTGTTCCACAGAACCGAATATAGGCTTAAAAATGAATGTCGATTATTCCAAGTTCAAACTGTACCTGAATGATACAGGTCTGCTGTTGTCTCATGCTTTCAGTGAAGGCAAGGATGGCATGCAGGAACTTTACCGCAAACTGATGTTGGGAAAGTTGGAGTTCAACAAGGGAATGATGGTAGAGAATCTTGTCGCCCAAATGCTGACGGCAACAGGCAAGAAACTCTATTATTATTCTAATCCGGACAAAGAGGATGTGTCGGTGCGAATGGAGATTGACTTCCTTGTTCGTAAGCCGGCGATTACCAGCAAGCATAATATCTGTCCAATAGAAGTCAAATCAACTCAGCGTTATACGACATCCTCATTAAATAAATTTCATGATAAGTTCAAGGCCTATTTACAAACATCATACGTTATACATAGTGGCGATTTAAAGATTGACGATGGCATTGTCTATCTTCCATTATACATGACTCCCATGCTGTAAACAAATCACCTCTTCCCCGATGGCGACGACCTCGCCGTCGGCTGACGACACCACCGCCGAAGAGCGTGAAATCAACCGCATCGTCTATAAACTTTACGACCTTACCGAAGAAGAAACTGCAATTATTGAGCAACAATAATTCTTGCATCATTACAGAAAAATCCTCTGTCTATGTCTAATAGAAACCGACTCTTCAGCTATTATCGTCTTCGTGCATTCACGTATCCATTCCAAGACCAAGGCTCTTGTGAGGGATGCCATCAGTGCAGAACTCGACAAGGACTTGCCTAACTCATACGATGTGGATTCATTCAATGCAAAGACAGACCTGCTGCTCAACCACTTTATGGATATGAGTGTGCAGGGATATGGATGGATTGCGTAGTCAGCCCCGATGCCGGGATTCGGCGGAGGCGGCAGTCATGAGAAGAAGCCGGTCATTGAGAAAAACACGGCGTTCTTCTGTCGGCATTTCAGATTGCGAAAAAATATGGCGGAAATTTTTGGAGGAATAAATAATTATGTATAATTTTGCAAACTGAAAATACGAATAATTCATATTATGAGTTCTCAAAATAACATATTGGAAACCATTTTGAGTAGCACTCGGACAGTCTTCACCATCCAGACAATGAGGATGATGACAGGGTGTGAAGACGGTTCGAGACTGACAAAGTCCCTGCACTATTATTCAAAGGCCGGCAAGATATTCAATCCTCGCAAGGGCATATACACAAAGTCAGCGTATGATGAGAAGGAGATGGCTTGCAGTCTGTTCCGTCCGGCATACATATCCTTGGAATATGTCTTGCAGCGGGCTGGTGTCATTTTCCAGTTTGACGAGGCCGTCACTTGCGTGAGCTATCTGAACAGAGCAGTGGATATTGATGGAAAGACATACCGCTACCGCATCATCAGGCCGGAGTTGTGGATTGGGATGGAGGGGATGATTCAGAATGACAACATCTGCATGGCGACCCCAGAGAGGGCGTTCCTCGACATGGTCTATCTGAGTTCTGGCAACTGTTATTTCGACAACCTGAATCCTCTCGACAAATCACGGATAAAAGAATTTCTGCCGCTATATGACTCGCGGGTTTTGGTGGCTCGGGTGACCGAATTGTTAAACCTCAAAGCATGACCATCATGAATAAGCAGAAGCACAAACTATACATGGCTCAAATTCTCGGAATGATTTTCAAAGACAGGGACTTGTGTAACATTTTGGCTTTCAAAGGTGGAACATCATTGATGTTCTTCCACGGACTGACTCGATTCTCCACCGACCTTGACTTCAACCTGCTTGAGTCATCTAAGGAGGAACTTGTTTACAATAAAGTGAGAGCGATACTTACTAAGTTCGGAACAATAGACGACGAGGCGAGGAAACTGTTCGGCCCTGTGCTTGTATTGAACTATGGCAAAGGAGAAAGGATGCTTAAGGTGGAGATTTCCAAACGCACCTACGACAACCATTATGAGATGCGCAATCTCGCTGGAACCGACATCCGCGTGATGACGCTGCCTGACATGTTCGCTCATAAATTGTGTGCCATGGGAGAGAGACTCTCACCACGTGATGTCTTTGACGTCTGGTTCTTCTTGCAAAAACACGCCGACATCAACGAACATATAGTAAGGAGCCGTACAGGGAAGTCGGCGGCTGACTATTCGGCCTGGTGTGCTGAACGTGTCAGGGAAACGAGTCCAAAGTTGCTGATGCAAGGATTAGGCGAGGTGGTTGGTGAATCAGGCACAAAAAACTTCATAAAAGGCAGACTTGTCGAGGAGACCGTCGCCGCCCTGGAACTGTTTTCCGCCTTCCCACAGATTGCGGAACAACAGCCCACGTTGAGGACACGGCTGATTGAAGCCAACCCATCGTTTGTCGAAAACCTCATCTCACAAAATGTCGATATCAGCACACTTGACGACAACACCATTGTTGATGTCATGACGAATGGAACGCGTGTCAATGTGAAAAATAAACATGGTAAGATGATTAGTGTCGGGATGTCTTAAATTTCAATGCATTCTTCTGTCGGCATTTCAGATTGCGAAAAAATATGGCTCACACGACCATATTTTTGATTTTTTGCCTTTTTTATCTGATAAAATAGTTGTACTTTTGCAACGATTTATAGTTATGCCATCAAGAAAGATCCATAAAGTGCTTGTCGCCGCCCGCGGCGAGATTGCAGTCCGTATAATAAGGACGCTTAAGAAGTTGAGTATCAGCTCTGTCGCCATCTATGCCGACAACGATACCGACGCTCTCTATTGCCGTATAGCCGATGAGACGCGTCCACTCGGCGACGGTCAGGCACGCGACACATATCTCAATATCCAGAAAATCATCGACACCGCGCTCGATACCGGCGCCGACGCGATACACCCTGGCTACGGGTTCCTGTCGGAAAGCCCAGAACTCGCCGAAACGTGTGCCGAGAACAACATCATCTTCATCGGTCCCGACGCAAAGACCATGCGCCTCATGGGTAACAAAGTCGAGGCACGACAGTTCGCCATCGGGCACGGCATCCCCGTCACCTTCGGCCTGACCGGAGACATCGGAGATATTGTAAATAAAGCTGATACACTACCCTACCCGGTGCTGATAAAAGCAGCTGCCGGCGGCGGCGGAAAAGGGATGCACATAGTGAGAGATGCCGCCGCGCTCAAGCCGGCCCTCGAGACAGCCTCACGTGAGGCGTTGCAGTTCTTCGGGAACGGCGAGGTCTTTGTGGAACAATATATTGAGAATCCGCGTCACATCGAAGTGCAGGTTCTCGCCGACCACTTCGGAAACGTCGTCCACCTCTTCGAACGCGAGTGCTCCGTGCAACGCCGCTACCAGAAGATCATCGAAGAGTCGCCCTCACCGACGCTGACTCCGGAAAAACGCAAGGAGATCTGCGACACCGCCGTAAGCCTCTGCAGACAAGTGGGTTACAAGAACGCCGGCACCGTGGAGTTCCTCGTCGATAAAGACATGAACTTCTATTTTCTCGAGATGAACACGCGCATACAGGTAGAGCATCCAGTCACGGAGCAACGTACCGGCCTTGACATCGTTGAGGAACAGATACGCATCGCACGCGGCAAGGAGATGGGCTGGACACAAGACATGATACAAGACAACGGCCACGCCATCGAATGCCGTGTATATGCCGAAGACCCTGAAAACCAGTTCCTTCCGGCACCAGGCGACGTGACGCTTTACCACGAGCCGCAGATGCGCGGACTGCGTATCGACAGCAGCATCGACGGCCCGTGCACCATCTCGCCGAACTACGACCCGATGATAGCGAAAGTGGTCTGCTCCGGCAAACGACGCTCCGACGCGACGGAAATCATGCGCAAGGCACTGCGCGAAATCATCATACAGACCGAGAAGACCAATGTGCCTTATCTGCAAAGCATCATTGACAATCAGGATTTTATAGATAACAAAATCGACACTTCTTATTGTGAGAAACATCAGCGGGAACTGACGGAAGCAATGCACCGCACTCGCGGAAACGTCAAGAGAGAAGACGTCGCCGCGATGTTCCTGTTCTACGATTTCAACAAAAACTATCTGGAAAACAGAGACATCGACAACGTCTGGAATGCCATCGGCTACTGGCGTTTCCAGATGTCGCTGAACGTATTTGTTGAAGACACGAAATGCAACGTCTCGATAAAATCATTGACGCACAAGGCGTTACATTGCACGATAAACGGCATTGAGTATTCCGTCATGCTCACGCAGAACGACGGCGAGGTCCGCAAGGTGATAATCAACGGCCGCACGGAGGCGATTTTCGTCTCACAGACGCCGAGCCACGAGTTCTGCGTGCATTTCCGCGGCCTCGACTTCATCTGCCATCGCGGCGACCAACTCAACGACATGCGCGAGTATTCGCAAGAGGAGTTCGGCGATGAAGACCTGAAATATTACGCGCCGATGCCCTGTAACATCGAGAAGATATGCGTGAAGGAGGGCGACACCGTGCGGCGCGGCGACGTGCTGTGCGTCACCGTGGCCATGAAGATGTTTTCCGACATCGTGGCGAAATGCGACGGCAAAGTGTTGAAAGTCAACGTGAAAGTTGGCGATAAAGTTGACAAGAAGAAAGTTTTAATAGAATTGAGTATATGAATTTCGGACTTAACGAAAAACAGATAGAGTTTCGTGCCAAGGTGCGCGACTTCGCCGAGAGAGAGGTGAAACCGGTGGCGGCGTTCAACGACGAACACGAGAAGTTCGACGTGGAGCTGACGATGAAGATGGCAGACGCCGGGCTTCTCGGCATCTGCGTCCCGAAGGAATACGGCGGCCAGGAACTCGACACCTTATCTTACATAATAGCCGTTGAGGAACTCGCCCGCATCGACGGCTCGACGGCGGCGACGATAGCGGCCGACAACTCATTGGGCATCGGCCCGATAAAAGAATACGGAACAAAAGAACAGAAAGAGAAATATCTCCCGCGCCTGTGCAAAGACCGTCTCTGGGGCTTCGGTCTCACCGAGGAGACGGCGGGCTGCGACTCACGCGGGACGAAATCGACGGCGAAACTCACTGACGGACAGTGGGTCGTCAACGGCTCGAAGATTTTCATCACCAACAGCGCCACCCCGATGACACTCGGAAGCACCATTCAAGTCGTCAGCGGCGAGAGCGACGGCAAGCCGGAGTTCACCGCCTTCCTGATCGAGAACGACACGCCGGGCTTCACGCAACGCCCCATGGACCGCAAGATGATGTGGCGTGCCTCCAACACCGGCGAACTGAAATTCAACGACGTGCGTCTTTCTGACGAAAACGTCCTCGGGAAGCCCGGGCAGGGTTCGCACATCATGCTCGCGACGTTGGACGGCGGTCGTCTTTCCATCGGCGCGATGGGACTCGGCTGCGCACAAGGCGCCTACGAGATGGCGTTGGATTACTCGAAAAAACGCGTGCAGTTCGGCAAGCCGATATGCAAGTTCCAGGCCGTCAGCTTCATGCTCGCGGAGATGGCGACGAAGATCGAGGCGGCACGCGAGCTGCTCTACAAGGCCTGCCGCATGAAAGACGCTCATCTTCCTTTCGGGAAAGAAGCGGCGATGGCGAAACTCTACTGCTCGACGGTTGCAGCGGAGGTCTGCGACAAGGCCGTCCAGGTCATGGGAGGCCACGGGCTGCTCAAGGACTTCGACATGGAACGCTTCTACCGCGACCAACGCATCCTCCAGATCGGCGAAGGCACAAGCGAGATCCTGAAACTCGTAATATCAAGATACATAGGCTGTTAGTAGAGACGCATTTCAATGCGTCTATTAAAATTGAAATCTAATTTATTAACATAAAAATATAGAAAAATGGAAATTACAAAACTCGAACAGATGTTTGACGTGCTGAAGAGCCGTCCGAAGAAACGTTTAGTTGCGGCTTACGCCAACGATGACCACACGATCTGCGCCGTCAGCGACGCCATCGACCACGGTCTTATCGACGCCACCTTGGTCGGCGACCGCGCCACCATCGAGGCTGTCTGCAAGGCGGAGAACATCGACATCAACAAGTTCACCATCGTTCAGGAGACTGACGACGTGAAGGCGGCTGCGATGGCATGCGACATCATCAACCGCGGCGAAGGCGACATCCTCATGAAAGGTCTTCTCCCGACCGACAAGTACATGCGCGCCATCCTCAACAAGGAACGCGGCCTCTGCCCGCCGAACGTGACACTCGCACACATGGCGGTCATCGAGAACCCGAACTACCACAAGTTGTTGTTCGTCAGCGACGCGGCCATCATGCCGGCGCCCGACTTCAAGCAGAAACAGACCATCCTGAAGAACCTCCAGACGACAGCCAAGGCACTCGGCATCGCCTGCCCGAAGATCGCGGTCATCGCCGCCACGGAGCAGATGAGCTACGGGATGCCGGCCTGCGTCGAAGCGGCGCTTCTCGCGAAGATGGCCGACCGCGGACAGATCAAGGGCGCAATGGTTGACGGCCCTATCTCCTTGGACCTCGCCATCGACGCCGAAGCAGTGGCAATCAAGGGGTTCAAGAGCCCTGTGGCCGGCGACGCCGACTGCCTCCTCTTCCCGAATATCGAGAGCGCCAACGTGTTCTACAAATGCTGCACCAAGTTCGACCACTCCGAGATGGGTTCGTGCGTCATGGGAGCCAAGGTGCCTTGCGTCCTCTCATCACGCGGCGACACCGCCAAGACAAAACTCTATTCAATCGCACTCGCGGCAATGTTAGCAAAATAATTATCAACCTCTAAAATAAAAATTGAAATGTACAAATTATTGATTATCAACCCAGGTTCAACATCGACAAAGATTGCTGTATTCCACGACAAAGAACAGGTTTTCAAGAAAAACATCAAGCACTCGACGGAGGAAGTCTCGAAGTTCGAGAAGATCGCCGACCAGTTCGAGTTCCGCAAGGATGTGATTATGAGCGAGCTGAAGGCTGAGGGCATCGACCTCAACGGCCTCACTGCGGTCATAGGCCGCGGCGGTCTCCTTCATCCGTTGACATCAGGTGTCTATGAGGTGAACGCCGCCATGATTCGCGACCTCAACGAAGCCGCTAACGGCGAACACGCCTGCAACCTCGGCGGCCTCATCGCCAATAGCATCGCCAAGGAGTTCGGAGTGAAGGCTTACATCGCCGACCCCGTCGTCGTTGACGAGATGGACGACGTGGCGCGTTATTCAGGACATCCGCTGTTCCCGCGCAAGTCGATCTTCCACGCGTTGAACCAGAAGATCATCGCCCGCACACACGCCAAGGCGGTGAACAGGAAATACGAAGACCTCAACCTCATCGGCATACACCTCGGCGGCGGCATCTCCGTGGCGGCGCACAAGAAAGGCCGTGTCGTTGACGTCAACAACGCCCTGAACGGCGACGGCCCGTTCACACCTGAACGCTCCGGCGTCCTCCCGTCAGGCCCGCTGATGAACGCCTGCTTCAGCGGCAAATACACCAAGAAGGACATCGATCTGATGCTCAAGGGACAGGGCGGCTTCGTCGCCTACCTCGGCACCAACGACGCCCTCACCGTGGAGAAGGAAGTCCGTGCAGGCAACAAGGAATGGGAGAAGGTATATCGCGCAATGGCCTACCAGATCGCCAAGGAAGTCGGCGGCCTCGCGGCATCGGCGTTCTCGATGGACGTTGACGGCATCTTCGTCACAGGCGGCATGGCCTACGACAAGCTCTTCTGCTCGATCCTCAACGACCACCTGCACAAAATCGCGCCGGTGTTCGTCTATCCAGGCGAAGACGAGATGGCGGCCCTCGCGATGAACGGCGTCATGGTCCTCGACGGCGAAGTCGAAGCCAAGATGTACGAATAGTTGACTAAGGTTATTAGGAGTTTGAGGTGATTAGGAATTTAGTTTCTGGTCACCTCAAACTTTTTGAATTAATGAGTTCCATAACAAATCTTTTCCTGATACATTTACTCATATCATTATTTTTTATAATTTTGCACCATGCAAGATGCACAAAGTTATGTTTTTATGCACTTTACAAGGTGCAAATAAAAAATATATAGTATGACAGACGCCACATTAATACAATACATGAAGGAACAGATGAGTCTTGTTTCTTTGAAATTCAAGCGATACAATTATGACGAAATAGACTGGAATCTCCGTCTCGTATGCTTGAGTGGGCCTCGTGGAGTGGGCAAAAGCACGTTGGTTTTACAGCACATTCTGCTTACTCCAAATGAAAAATCGTTGTACGTTTCGGCTGACCATAGTTATTTCATGACCCATTCCCTAATTCAGTTGGCTGATGATTTTGTGAAAGATGGCGGCGAACATCTATATATTGATGAGATTCACAAATATGATGGCTGGAGTCGGGAGATAAAGCAAATTTACGACACGCATCCTGATTTGAAGACATTCATAACTGGTTCTTCTGTTCTTGACCTACTTAAAGGCGAGACTGACTTGAGCCGAAGGATGGTTATGACATATATGTATGGAATGTCGTTCCGTGAGTATATACTATTGACATGCGACATAGAGGTGCCTGTCTTTTCATTTGAAGATGTACTTTCTGGCAAAGCGAATCTCGGTGAGATTAAACATCCTTTACCTTTTTTCCGGCAATATCTTAAAGATGGCTACTATCCTTTTTCAAAAGAAGGTGCATTTTACACCAGATTGGAGCAAGTAATCCGCCAGACAATGGAAGTTGACATCCCACAATACGCCAGAATCACTCCTGCAACCGGTCGAAAATTAAGGCAGATGTTAAACATTATCGCACAAAATGCACCATATAAGCCAGAGGCTAACGGATTGGCCAGTGAGATTCACGTAAGCCGAAACGACATTCCAAACTATCTTCTTTACATGGAACAGGCGGGGATGATAGGACAACTTCGCGATAGCACTGGTGGCATGCGCGGACTTGGCAAAGTGGAGAAATTATATCTCGACAACACAAATCTGCAATATGCCTTGGTTGGTGAAAAAATTGACATCGGCAACGTACGTGAAACATTCTTTTATAATCAGACACGAGTGAGACATGATGTCATTTCGTCTCGCGAAAGCGATTTCCGCATAGGCGGATACACATTTGAGGTCGGTGGCAAGAAAAAAGGCAAAAAACAAATTCAAGATGTTGATAACGGTTTTGTTGTACGTGATGACATTGAATATGCTGCCGAGAACATAATCCCTTTATGGTCATTTGGTTTGCTTTATTAATTTTCAAACTCAATTTTTTTCAACATCATTCCTTTAAACTAAAATGCGTATTTTTGCAGAATGAAAATTTTCAAAATAACAATCGCGGCGGTCATCTGCATTTTCTGCCTCAACATCAACGCGCAGCAGAACAACAAGGCGCGAATTCATATCCTTCACGCCGATATGAGTCTGTACGACGACTCGTATGGCGACGACGCCGACAGGCTCATCGGTGATGTCAGGATGCGCCACGACTCGACATATTTCTTCAGCGACAGCGCACACTTCAACGACAAGGCGCAGCTTTTCAAGGGTTACAGCCGCGTCCACATCGAGGTGAACGACAGCACCGACATCTTCTGCGACAGCTGCAAATACCTCGGCGAGACAAGACTGGCGGAACTTTTCGAGCATGTGATTTTGAAGGACGACTCCACAGTGCTGAAAACCAATTACATGACCTACAACCGCGACAAGCGCCTCGCCACATATCCTAATCGCGGCACCATTGACCGCAACGACAAGCACCTGAAAAGCAAGAAAGGCTATTACCGCGATGACATCGAACACGCCTATTTCCGCAAGAACGTCGTCGTGACAACGCCAAAGTATAAGATGTTCACCGACTCGCTCGTCTATGACATCCCCAATGAGGAAATGACTTTCTTCGGCCCGACGCGCATCATCAGCGATGAATATGAACTCGTCGGAAACCATGGATGGTACGATGGAATGAACAACATTGCTTATCTTGACAAAGGTGCCGTCTTGACAAGCGAAGAACACTCAATATCTTCAGACACAATGTATTACAACACGTCTGTCGATTTCGCAAAGGCGATGGGCAACGTTGTGATGACCGACACCACAAACAACGCAATGGTGTTTGGCGATTACGCTGAGATGTGGAAGAGGCTCGGCAAAGGCTTTGTCACCGAAAAGGTCCAGGCGCTTTATTGGGAGAAAAACGACACGCTGTTCCTGCATTCCGACACACTGTTCGTCTTCATGGATACCGTCACGGAAAAAATTGATAAGATATTAGCTTACAGCAATGTACGGTTCTTCCGTCGTGACCTTCAGGGCAAATGCGACACGCTGCGGTACACCGTCTCCGACTCAACGGCGAGGATGCGCGGCATTCCTGTGATATGGTCAGACAACAGCCAGCTGAAGGGCGACTCGATAAACATAGTGATTGCCAACAGCGAGATCGACAGCGTGCTGCTATACCCCAACGGATTCATCATCCAAAAAGACACTGTCGAAGGCTACAACCAGATAAAAGGCAAGCAGCTCACGGCTTATTTCAAGGAAAACGAACTCAACCATGTTTATAACGAAGGCAACGCCGAGACCGCATATTGGCTCCGCGAGGAAGACGGCACACTGATTGGCGTCAACTTCTCGCAATGCCCGTCGATGGACATAAAGATTGAAGACAATCAGATTGTCAGGATAAAATATTTCAAGAAAAACACAGAGACGCTTTATCCGAAGGACAAAATGAAGCCCGGGCAGGAGATACTGCGCGGCTTTGAATGGCTGGAAGACTTCAGGCCGAGAGACAGGTACGACATCTTCCGCATTCCGGAGAAACCGATGGAAACTGATGACAATCAGTCACATCGCAGAAGGAAGAGGTTAGAGATTAAAGATTAAAGATGAGAGTTAAAAGAAAATTTTAAAAAAATTGTTGCGCATATTGAAATAAAGTGTATTTTTGCAACCGATTTATGACGGGGTATTAGCTCAGTTGGTAGAGCGTTTGAATGGCATTCAAAAGGTCAGGAGTTCGATTCTCCTATGCTCCACAAGAAAAAACGGCAATCAGTTGGTAATCAACGGTTGCCGTTTTTTTGTGTCTGTCTTCCATCTTACGCATGATGTCAGGACAAGTGCTTGGAACGGAACATGAGGCTTGTTGCAAAGCCCCATCTCAGCCTTCAGCAATCAGTCTCATCAGCTCCTTCATGCCTTCCGAAGCACCTTTCTTTATGTGTGTGATCTTTCGCTCGGTGTCGATGTAAACATCTTTCGGGTCAATGAGATAGACCTCGGCGTTGTACGGGACATAGTTCAGCAGTCCGGCTGCCGGATAGACGTTCATCGACGTCCCGATGATGACGAAGATGTCGGCCTTCTCCGCTTCATACGCAGCGTCTGCAATTCTCGGAACATCCTCGCCGAACCACACGATGAAAGGTCTGAGCTGACTGCCGTCGCCGGCCTTGTCGCCCATCTTCACCTCAAACTCCTCGGGCTTCAACTCCTTGATATACTTTGGGTTGTTAGGGTTATAGCTCGAACACACCTTCGTCAGCTCGCCGTGAAGATGTATTATGTTGTGGCTTCCGGCACGCTCGTGCAGGTTATCAACATTCTGCGTCACGACAGTGACATCGAAATACTTCTCAAGCTCGGCGCAAAGCATGTGTCCCTGATTAGGCTTCACATCGAGAAGCTGCTTTCTCCTTTCGTTGTAAAAGTTGATAACCAATTCAGGATCAGCCTCATAGCCTTCTATCGAGGCGACCTGCATTACAGGGTATTTGTCCCACAGTCCGCCGGCGTCCCTGAAGGTGCTTATCCCGCTCTCGGCGCTGATTCCGGCACCGGATAAAATCACAAGTTTCTTCATAAGAATATTTATTTCTCGCTGATTTATTTAAAATCTCCCAGTCGTTTCATTTCATTCAGAACCATCTTCAGTTCCCCGAAGGTGTAGTCGTCGCCGAGCACGTCACGCGCCGCGCCCAACGCCGCGTCCTGCGTCTCGGTGAAATATTCCACAATCGTGTCGTAATGCTCCGCCGTCATGAAATCTTTGGCGGAAGCGTAGCCTTTCAATATCATCTCCGCCACATGACCTTGAATCGTTGACAGCACCATGCCACGGCGGTCGGCTATCTCTTCAAGCGTAAGTCCTTCATCCATAAGTCCTTTCGTGACAAGAACCGTGTCTTTCAGGTCAAGTTCGATCTTCGACTCCTCGTCGTCGAAGTCCATCTTGCTCATTCCTTGGTGTTCGAGTACGATGTTCAAGATGTCCGAGCCGAACCGCTGGATTCTTGTTGAGCCGACCTTGGAGAGCGCCTTCAAATCCTTGACCGTTGTCGGTTTTTTCTCGACGATGGCTTGCAGCGTCGTCGTCGGGATGACCCTCGACTCAGGTATCTCAAGCCCGAAGGCGACATCTTCGCGCCATTTCACCAAGGCGTTGTATAATTTCAGGTCGCTGCCGTAGAACTGACGGCGTTTCAAACTTATGGAAGATTTCTTTTCAAGTTCTTCAGCCTCAACGACTTTCTTGTTTTTGGTCTCAAGATACGACTTCATCTCGAAACCATCAGCGCAAGCCTCAAGACACGCGCGTTTCACCAAAAGATTCCTCTTCAGCGAGTCAAGCGCGTCTTTGACATTCTTGTTGACGTCGGCGTTGTCGGTCTGAAACGGCATCTCAAGCACATTCTCCACCGTCGGGATGTTGGAAAGAAAATACGCACAGCCTTTACGGATACGTTCCTGTAGCTGTAAATTATTGACTATGTTATAATTATCCTGTAAAATCCTCATCATCTGAACCTGAAACTTATCGCCGACTTCGACAACATTCTGATGGAAGATCCTCCAAACATCGGGCAGTTCCTTCGATATTACCGACTCGAAACTGCCTTTGTGCATCGAGACGACAGAATTTATCTTGTTCAGGTCTGTCTCAACATCGTGGAAGTTGAAAAGTTCAAAGAGCATCTCTGCCTCATACTGAATCTTGTTGTATTCGAACTGTTCTTCGTTAGGTTCCATCGACGGAATGGCATCGGTGAACTGATTGATTTTCAAGTCGTTGAAAAGACCGTTTTGCGAGAGTTTAGTCTTAAGCACCAATCCGTCGAGGGAGATGCAGCGGCTCAGCGCGACATAAACCTGTCCGTGTGCGAAGGCGAGGCTCGCATCGAGGATCACGTTTTTGAAAGTGAGGCCCTGACTTTTATGAATCGTTATCGCCCAAGCCGTTTTCAGCGGAATCTGTGTGAAGCTGCCTATCTCCTTCTCCTCGATCTCCTTCGTGTCCCTGTTTATGTTATATTCAAAGTTCTGCCACGTAACCGGCTCAACCTTAATGACTTGGTCATCACATTTCACGAAAAGTCCGTTGTCTTTGTCGTAGCTCACCACCTTCCCGATCTTACCGTTATAATAAAGGTGTTCGCGTGAGGGGTCGTTTTTCACGAACATCACCTGCGCCCCGACTTTCAGTTCAAGCTCAACCTTTGTAGGAAACGAATACTCCGGAAAAGTCCCAGTCACCTTGGCAGTGAAAGTCAAAGCCTTGGTTTTCAAGGCATTGAGTTTGCTTTCGTTTATCTCATCAACCTGACGGTTATGTGTCATCAGGGTGATGAAGCCATCTTTCTCATCAGGCTCGAAATCAGGTTTATAATGACTGTTAAGGACCGCAAGGCTTTCATTGTCAAGGCAGTTGTTGCGCACTTTATTCAAGATGCTGATAAACTCGGCATCGGCCTGGCGATAGATGTGTTCGAGTTCGATGCAGTAGTACGGGATATTCTGAAGCACGTGACTGTCAAAGAAATACACCGATTTATAATAAGGTTCGAGCAGTTCCCACTCTTCCGGCTTGGCGACGGGTGCGAGCTGGTGGATGTCGCCTATCATCAGGACCTGCACGCCGCCGAACGGCTTGTTGTTGCGCCGCACGCGCCTCAAGACGGCATCGACAGCGTCAAGGAGGTCGGCACGCACCATCGAGATCTCGTCGATGATGAGCAGGTCGAGCGAGCGGATTATCTTCAGCTTCTCCCCGCTGATCTTCTGATAACGTGCTGACTGCGAGCGCATTTGAAGGTCATTGCCGGATTCAAACTTAATATCGGCACCTTCCGGTACCTGCGGACCGAACGGCAGCTGGAAGAACGAGTGTATCGTCACCCCGCCGGCGTTGATGGCCGCCACGCCCGTCGGCGCCACAACGACATGCCGTTTGTACGTGTCTTTCACGAGGTTACGCAGAAAAGTGGTCTTGCCCGTCCCCGCCTTCCCCGTGAGGAAGATGTTCATGTTAGTGTAACGGACAAACCTATCGACCAGCTCAAGCTTAGGATTCTCAATTTTCTGCAACTGCATGACTCTCATTTTTTCGGTCACAAAGTTATACATAAAAACCAAATGTGCAGATGATTTTTTTCTTAAAAGTTTTTATTAAATTTTTGTAAAAAAATTATTAAAAATTTTTTGACACCTCCTTTCATTTTCAAAATTTTATGCCGGAATGACAATGCTGCCGTTCATATTTTCATCTGTATTTTCCGCATCATAACGAAAAATAGACTATTTTTGCCGCCCGTTATGAAGAACATCTTAAAATCGACGCCGTTTCTGGCGATATTAACATGCCTGCTGTGGGGTTCGAGTTTCGTCCCGACGAAGACAGGCCTTCAGTATATGGACGCGCCGCTGCAATTCGCGGGCTACACCTTTGTATTGGCCGGCATTTTCATGATGCCCTGGGCGAAAGTCGGGAAGCATTATTTCCGGCAGTTCATCGACAACTTCGGCATCATGTTCAAGGTAGCAATATTCTCTATCTCAATACTTTACGGCTCATATTACACAGGCATGAAACTCACCGACGGCTCCATCGCCTCGATGATTGTGGGCTGTCAGCCGTTCTTCGTCGCCATCCTCGCGCATCTCATCCTGAAGAACGAGCACTTCGGCACAAAGAAAATCATCGGGATGGCACTCGGCATCACCGGCATCATCGTGGTAAGCTGGCCCGATTTCGCCAACATACAAATATTCGGTTTCGCCTCGGCATTGGGAATAATCCTGATTATAATCGACTGTCTTTCAGCGGCCTACGGCAACATCATCGTATCGCAGATCGACTTCACGAAAGTTGACATCAAGGTGTTGAACTCAGCGGCCTCGTTGTTGGGAGGCTTGATATTACTGCTTTTCGCCTACCCCATTGAAGGTATGGCGGCTATTCCGAAAGAACCGGATTTTTACATCTCGCTCGGCGCGATGGTGTTCATCACGGTGGTCACGACAATCATCTGGATGCAGCTGCTCTCGCGGAAAAATGTCGAGGTCTCAAGCCTCAATATGTGGAAATTCATCCTTCCGCTTGTCGGCAGCACCGAGAGCTGGCTGTTCCTGAAAGGCGATAATCCAAACGCGTATTCCATTGCGGGACTGATAGTCATCACCGCGTCGCTGCTGATTTTCTTCGGTGATAAAAAGAAAAAAGTCAATTAAAAAACAGCTCCGCCGCGATGCCGTCGGCGAAAAGCATTCCGTTTTCGGTCAAAGCGTAACAGCTTCCTTTCCTGACAAGACGGCCGTCTCTCAGATAAGGGACGATGTTTTTCTCAAAATATATCCTGTATTTCTCGCCGAAGTTCCTGCTGATGACCCCGGCGTCGCAGCCCCAACGCGTCCTCAACGAAGTCATCACGTATTCGTTGTAACGGTCGTCAGAAGTGAGGACTTCCTTCTCGAACCAGTTCATCTTCAATGAGTTCGGAAATTCATTTATCAGTTTGCAATATTCCGTCACGCTGGCGGTGTTCCATTGCCTTGAGGCGCCGTCGAACGAGTGCGCCGACGGACCGAGGCCGAGGTATTTCACGCCGATCCAATACGAACGGTTATGCCGCGAGTGATGTCCCGGCTTCGCGAAGTTGGAGATCTCGTAATGTTCAAAGCCTTCATTTTCAGCGCGTTCCACGAGCATCTCATAATGCCGTATCATGGCATCTTCGTCAACGGGAGCAGCGACGCCCCTGCTGATACGTTGCCCGAGAGCTGTCTTCGGCTCGATTGTCAGCGCGTACGCCGAGAGGTGGTTGATGCCTTTCGAGAAGAAAATGTCAAGGTTCGCCGCCCATTTCTCTTCCGTCAAGGTGGGGATGCCGTAAATCAGATCCATCGTGACTTCCTGAAAACCAGTCTCGTTAGCCCAATCCAAGACCTGAAGCGCGTGCTTCGAATCGTGTTTCCTGCTCAGATATTGAAGGTCGTCGTCATGGAAACTCTGTATCCCGACGCTCAAGCGGTTTATCCCGATAGTGTTAAAATCTTTTAACAACTCCTTCGAGACAGTGTCGGGGTTCGCCTCAAGCGTGATTTCGGCATCTCCGGAAATGTTAAAATTTTTATACAAAACATCGAGAACAGACTGCATCTCATCGGGTTTCAGGATGGAAGGAGTGCCGCCGCCGAAATAGACCGTTTCGACCTCCTCATTGATATATGACTTCCTGATGACAGCCTCTTTTTTCAAAGCATCAAGAAAATCAGCACGTTGCTTCCCGTTGACGACCGAGAAGAAGTTGCAGTAAGCGCATTTGCTCTTGCAGAAAGGGATATGAATGTAAATTCCAGCCATGCCGCAAAAGTAGGAATTTTTTTGATTGTTATACGCCTGTTACGTTTTATTTATTATTTTTGCAGTTTAATTCAAAAAATAACGAATATGCTTAAAAATCTACAAAACTTCAGAAAAATCGCAGTCACGATGATTGCGATGTTTGCAATTTCTCTTGGTGTCAACTCACAGAATTACTGGTATGTGAGAGGTGAATACACGTTCAGTCCGCCGTTGCCTCAGGGTACGTTCGAGATGGGGTTTGAAGACGGCAACAACGTAACTGTTGACGGCATTGAATACACTGAAATCGTCAGCTGGTGGGATGGGATTTACGGCCCTGTCGAGGAAGGCATCTACAGAGTTGACGGCAATCAGGTTTATTTCCGCCCGTGGCTCGCCTACCGTGACGTTTACGGAGAGGAAGTGCTTCTCTATGACTACGACCTTGAAGAAGGCGATTTCTTCCACGACGACGACGAGCATCCGATGCAGGTGACTTCGGTGACAACGATCATCGACAACAACGGCGTTGAGAGAAAGAAATGGGAGTTCTCGTTCATGCAGCTCCCGGAAGAGACGGAATATTGGATCGAAGGCGTGGGCAGCAGCCGCGGCTTCCTCAACGTCGGTGTCTATGAACCTGGCGACGAGGGCGAAGTGTTCGACCTCCTCTGCATGCACAACGGCGACAATGTCATCTATATAGACCCGGATTTCAACACATGCGACATCGACGAAATCGAGGAAAATACCGTGGCAGACAGCTTCGACATCTTCCCGAATCCAGCCAATGAAACCGTTAAGATCCTGAATGACAGCAATTTGTCAATCACAAACATCGAGGTCATCGACATGCTTGGTCGCAGCGTTGTTTGCGTAGAGGACGGCGATGAAATCAACGTCTCGGAACTTCCTCAAGGCGAATATTTCGTAAAGATCAACGCAAGCGATAATGTTATCATAAAGAAACTTTTTGTTAACAGATAAGAGATAATCCTATGAAAATAAGACACATAATCATGGCTACAGCCATTTCAGCGGCACTCGTGAGCTGCGGCGACGAACCGAAACAAGAGGCTTGCAACGAACAGCAGGCCTGCCAGGAGAACTACGAAGCCCTCGCCAACCAATATGCGAAGGTGACTCTGACAAGCAACATCGACCATCTCTCGGCTAACGAGAAAGAGATGCTCGGCTACCTCTTCGAGGCCGGTAAAATCATGGACGACATCTTCTGGACAGAGAACCTCGGCGGTGACAGGGACGAGTTCCTGAGCAAGATCGAAGACCCGAACGCACGCAAGTTCGCTGAGATCAACTACGGCCCGTGGGATCAGCTCGACGGCCTCCGCAGCTTCATCCCTGGCTACGGCAAGATGCCAGCCGGCGCCGGTTTCTACCCGACCGACATGACAAAGGAAGAGTTCGAGGCATGGGACAACCCCGACAAGACAAGCCTCTACACCCTTGTGCGCCGCGATGAAGACGGACAGCTCTACACCGTGTGGTTCCACGAGGCATACAAAGAACAGATCGAGAAAGCAGCCGGCCTTCTCATGAAAGCCTCCGACCTTGCCGGCGACAAGGAGTTTGCCGAATATCTCAGACTCAGGGCGAATGCTTTGCTCACAGACGACTATTTCGAGTCAGACATGGCATGGATGAACGTCCGCAACAACAACGTCGATTTCGTCATCGGACCTATCGAGAACTATGTCGATGCACTTTACGGCTACAAGGCAGCACACGAGTCGTTCATATTAATAAAGGACCTCGATTGGAGCGCACAGCTCGCACGTTACGCGGCGTTGCTGCCTGAGCTTCAGACCAAGCTGCCGGTCCCTGCCGAATACAAGAAAGAGAAACCAGGCACCGACGCCGACCTCGCCGTCTATGACGTGGTGTTCTACGGCGGCGACTGCAACATGGGCTCAAAGACCATCGCCATCAACCTGCCTAACGACGAGAAGGTGCAGCTTCAGAAAGGCACACGCAAGCTCCAGCTCAAGAACGCGATGCAGGCAAAGTTCGACCAGATTGTCATGCCTATCTCAAACGTCCTTATGACAGAGGCGTCACGCCCGAACATCAAGTTCGACGCTTTCTTCGCCAACGTGATGTTCCACGAGGTGGCACACGGCCTCGGTATCAAGAACACGCTCAACGGACAAGGCACTGTGCGTCACGCACTTAAAGAACAATACTCAGCCATCGAAGAGGCAAAAGCCGACGTCCTCGGACTGTTCCTCGTCACAAAGCTCTCAGAGATGGGCGAATACACCAACACGACACTCGAAGAAAACTACACGACCTTCATGGCGGGCATCTTCCGCTCGGTGCGTTTCGGCGCGGCATCGGCACACGGCAAGGCCAACATGCTGACTTTCAATTTCCTTGAGAGAGAAGGCGCATTCACACGCAACGCCGACGGCCTCTATGCCATCGACTTCCCGAAGATGAAGGCGGCCATCGAGAAACTCGGCGGCGAGATCCTCAAGGCCGAAGGCGACGGCAGCTACGAGTTCGTGAAAGAATGGATCGCCAAAGACGGCGTCATCAGACCTGCACTCCAGGCCGACCTCGACAAGGTCAACAGCCTCGGCATCCCGAAGGACATCTGGTACGAGATGGGAATGGAGTTTTTGGAGGAGAGATGAAAGAGGAGAGTTAAAAGAGAATAGAACGATAACCGCATAGCGGTTCCATATCCGTAACAACAGTAAAAATATTAATACAAAATGAAAAAAGCATCATTGTTTTTCGCCCTCGTCTTTGCTATGATGGGCATCGTCCGTGCCGACGAAGGCATGTGGCTCCCGATGTTTGTGGAACGCCTCAACTACGTTGACATGCAGAAAATGGGCCTCCAGCTCACCCCAGAAGAGCTTTACAGCATCAACAACAGCAGCCTTAAAGACGCCATCGTCGGCCTCTCGAACGGCGACAAGCCACGCGGTTTCTTCTGCACAGGCGAGATCGTGTCGGAGAACAGCCTTCTCTTCACCAACCATCACTGCGGCTACAGCTCAATTGCAGCCCTCTCGACAGTGGAGCACGACTACCTCAACGAAGGCTTCTGGGCAAGAAACTACAGCGAGGAGCTTCCCGCTGAAGGCATCAGCGCCTCATTCCTCGTCAGAATGGAAGACGTGACAGAACAGATCCTCGGCGTCGTCAACGACACGATGGACTGGGCGGCACGCCAGAAGGCCATCAACGCAAAGGCGAAGGAACTCGAAGCGGCCGCCTCTGAAGACGGCAGACTCAACCCCGTCGTCAAAGGCTTCTTCGAAGGCAACGAATACTACATGTTCGTCTATAAGACATACACCGATGTCCGCCTCGTCGGGACAGCACCACAGTCGATAGGCAAGTTCGGCGGCGACACCGACAACTGGATGTGGCCCCGTCACACCTGCGACTTCAGCGTGTTCCGCGTCTATGCCGATGCCAACGGCGAACCGGCAGCTTTCTCGGCCAACAACAAACCGCTCACCCCGAAGCATCACCTCCCGATCAGCCTCGACGGAGTGCAGCAGGACGACTTCACGATGATCTGGGGCTTCCCGGGCTCGACAGAACGTTACATGACATCTTACGGCATCAACTACAACGTTGACACATTCTACCCGATTGTCCACGACGTCTTCAAAGCCGAGACCGATGTCATGGATGAATACATGATGGTTGACCAGGCCGTCAACATCAGCTACGCCGACAACAAGGCCGGCCTCGCCAACACATGGAAGAACTTCGAAGGCCAGATGAAGATGCTGCGCAAGAACAAGGTCGCCGAACGCAAGGCCGAACTCGAAGCCGAATTCACGGCATGGGTCAACGCAAGCGACGACCGCAAGGCAGAATACGGCGAGGTGCTCGGAACTCTCGAAGCCATGTACAGACAGCTAAACGAACTCTCAGGCACATTATACTACCCGAACTTCGTGAGCCAGCTCAACCCGATGGCAATGGCAGCCGAATTTGTTGAATATGCCACAATCATGGCTGACAAGGAATCCAAGAAAGAAGACAAGGCGGCCGCAGCGGAGGCACTGAAAGCCATCGACACCGACGCGATGTTCGCAGGTCTTGACGCACGCGTCGAGAAGAAGATGCTCGTCGAAGTCCTCAAGATCTACGGCAAACAGTTCGCGACGGAAGAACTCCCAACCTCAATGCAGAAACTCCTCAAGAAATACAAAGGCGACTGGGCAGCACTCGCAAACGACGTCTATGACAACTCAATGTTCAGCAACGCCGAGAGCATGAAGACATTCATCGAGAAGCCAAACGTGAAGAAACTCGCGAAAGACCCGGCGTTCCAGCTCATGAGCGGCATGGTGGAACAGATCTATTCCGTCGTCCCTGCCTACAGAATGGCGAACATGGTCATCAGCGAGAACAACCATCTCTTCGTGAAAGGCCTTCGCGAGTTCTACGCGGAGACACAGCCAGGCAAGGTCCTCTATCCGGATGCAAACTCAACACTCAGAATGAGTTACGGCTCGGTGAAAGACTACCAGCCAGCCGATGCCATCTCATACGACTACGTCTGCACAGCCAACGGCGTCATCGAGAAATACATCCCGGGCGACTTCGAGTTCGACTCACCGAAACGACTCATCGAACTCATCGAGAAGAGAGACTTCGGGCAGTATGCCGACAAGAACGGCGAGCTCATCACATGCTTCCTCTCGACCAACGACATCACCGGCGGCAACTCGGGCAGCCCTATCATGAACGGCAAGGGCGAACTCATCGGCCTCGCCTTCGACGGCAACTGGGAAGCAATGAGCGGCGATGTCAATTTCGAGCCAACACTCCAGAGAACCATCAACGTTGACATCCGCTACGTGCTGTTCATCATCGACAAGCTCTCCGGCGCAACCAACCTCATCGACGAACTCGACATCCACAAGGCAATGCCGGAGCCGATCAGAGTTGAAGACGCAGAGTAAGAGTTAAAAGATTATAGATTAAAGATTAAAGATTAAAGGGCGCGAGGCGACGGTGGTTTGCTTCGCGCTTTTTTATTTTTCATCCCACCTTCTGTAATAAAATTTGTTACTTTTGCACAAATTACAAAATACATGAGAAAATTATTGTACTCAATATTACTGGTTTTTGTGTCATTTTCTGTTCTTGCACAAATGGAAGTTGTTGAAGGTTCATTCAAAGAAGTGCCTGGTTTCGTGATTCTCGATCATGATAAAACCGACGACAACGACGTGCCAATCGCCGTTATCAAGGTGAAGACGCAGAACATCAACGACGCACAACGTCACAAATTGTTGTTTCAGGGGAACATGTCTGTTTACTTAGATTGGGAATTCAAAGTTGGCGAGGTGTGGCTGTATCTCACATATCACGCTGATTACATCAAAATATCGCACCCTGATTTCAGCACAACAGAATACGTTTTCCCCTTTGACATGAAACCATTGGGGGCTTACGAACTTATCTTAACAAATAAAAGCATAGAACCAACCCAACATTTTGGCATAGGCTCATTATCTATTAAAACGATACCGATAGACGGAGCGGACATAGAAATAAACGGCATCAAAATTCCTGAAAAAACACCTTATTTTGTAAGTGCCTTTCCAATTGGCAATTACACTGTTTCTGTTTACAAAAATGATTATGCAAAAGAGACTAAAAATGTAAAAATTGAAAATGGTAAACAAACTGATGTCACTTTCAAGTTGAAATCCACAAACCCAATCACGCAACAAGTGATAAATCCAGCCACGCACAATGATACAGAATTCCGGCCTCCATATCAATCAAAATACGAAAACATCAACAGTGAAGGCATGTGGCTCCCGATGTTTGTGGAACGCCTCAACTACGTTGACATGCAGAAAATGGGCCTCCAGCTCACCCCAGAAGAGCTTTACAGCATCAACAACAGCAGCCTTAAAGACGCCATCGTCGGCCTCTCGAACGGCGACAAGCCACGCGGTTTCTTCTGCACAGGCGAGATCGTGTCGGAGAACAGCCTTCTCTTCACCAACCATCACTGCGGCTACAGCTCAATTGCAGCCCTCTCGACAGTGGAGCACGACTACCTCAACGAAGGCTTCTGGGCAAGAAACTACAGCGAGGAACTTCCAGCTGAAGGCGTAAGCGCCTCATTCCTGGTCAGAATGGAAGACGTGACAGCACAGATCCTCGGCGTCGTGACAAGCGACATGGACTGGACGGCACGCCAGAAAGCCATCAACACAAAGGCAAAGGAACTCGAAGAGGCTGCCTCTGAAGACGGCAGACTCAACACCGTCGTCAAAGGCTTCTTCGAAGGCAACGAATATTACATGTTCGTCTATAAGACATACACCGATGTCCGCCTCGTCGGAACAGCACCACAGTCGATAGGAAAGTTCGGCGGCGATACCGACAACTGGATGTGGCCCCGTCACACCTGCGACTTCAGCGTGTTCCGCGTCTATGCCGATGCCAACGGCGAACCGGCAGCTTTCTCGGCCAACAACAAACCGCTCACCCCGAAGCATCACCTCCCGATCAGCCTCGACGGAGTGCAGCAGGACGACTTCACGATGATCTGGGGCTTCCCGGGCTCGACAGAACGTTACATGACATCTTACGGCATCAACTACAACGTTGACACATTCTACCCGATTGTCCACGACGTCTTCAAAGCCGAGACCGATGTCATGGATGAATACATGATGGTTGACCAGGCCGTCAACATCAGCTACGCCGACAACAAGGCCGGCCTCGCCAACACATGGAAGAACTTCGAAGGCCAGATGAAGATGCTGCGCAAGAACAAAGTAGCCGAACGCAAGGCTGAACTCGAAGCCGAATTCACAGAATGGGTCAACGCAAACGATGACCGCAAGGCCGAATACGGCGAGGTGTTAGGCAACCTCGAAGCGATGTACGGACAGCTCAACGAGGTTTCCGGCACATTATATTACCCGAACTTCGTGAGCCAGCTCAACCCATTGGTAATGGCAGCCGAATTTGTTGAATATGCCACAGTCATGTCTGACAAGGAATCCAAAGAGGAAAACAAGGCGGCCACAACGGAAGCATTAAAGAAAATCGATGTCGATGCGATGTTCGCAGGCCTCGACGCCCGCGTCGAGAAGAAGATGCTCGTCGAAGTCCTCAAGATCTACGGCAAACAGTTCGCGACGGAAGAACTCCCAACCTCAATGCAGAAACTCCTCAAGAAATACAAAGGCGACTGGGCAGCACTCGCAAACGACGTCTATGACAACTCAATGTTCAGCAACGCCGAGAGCATGAAGACATTCATCGAGAAGCCAAACGTGAAGAAACTCGCGAAAGACCCGGCGTTCCAGCTCATGAACGGCATGGTGGAACAGATCTATTCCGTCATCCCTGCCTACAGAATGGCGAACATGGTCATCAGTGAGAACAACCACCTCTTCGTGAAAGGCCTTCGCGAATTTTACGCGGAAACACAGCCTGGCAAGGTCCTCTATCCGGATGCAAACTCAACACTCAGAATGAGTTACGGTATCGTCAAGAATTATGAAACAGAAGATAGTATTGTGTACGATTATTATACCACCGCCAACGGCGTCATCGAGAAATACATCCCGGGCGACTTCGAGTTTGACTCGCCGAAGAGACTCATCGATCTCATCGAGAAGAGAGACTTCGGGCAGTATGCCGACAAAAACGGCGAGCTTATCACATGCTTCCTCTCGACCAACGACATCACTGGCGGCAACTCGGGCAGCCCTATCATGAACGGCAAGGGCGAACTCATCGGCCTCGCCTTCGACGGCAACTGGGAAGCAATGAGCGGCGA
>JAKSNA010000060.1 GCA_024400295.1 Bacteroidales bacterium
TTAACTTTACTCTTTTAACTTTACTCTTTTAACTTTACTCTTTTAACTTTACTCTATTAAACTCAGAACCACCACTTGCGGTGTCGGAAGAACAGTGTCAGGCCGGCACCCATCACCGTCATCACGCCTATGATGATCCACAGCGCGGTCGTCGAGCCTTCGGGGATGAACGGGAACACCACATTCATTCCGAAAAGGCCTGTTACGAACGTCAACGGAAGTATGATTGATGACATCAAGGTGAGAATCTTCATGATCTCGTTGGTCTTGTTGCCCTGCATCGAGTCGAAGGTCTTCGACAGCCCTTCAATCAGGTCTTCGTAGTCCTCGGTCATGTCCCACACCTTCTGGTAGTAGTCGAGGATGTTGCCCCAGTAGTCTTCCATGTATTCGAGGTCGCCGAAGCCTCTGATCTGACCTGTCTCGAAGGAGTGGAACACGCGCAGCTGCGGCTTGAAGATAGTGTTTATCGTGATGATGTTCTTTCGTGTCACGCTGATCCGTTCGATGATCTTGACCTGCTTGGAGCCGAACAGCTCGCGGTTTATCAGTTCGAGGTCGAGGCCGACTTTCTTCAGGAGATACAGTGACTCCATCATCAGCTTCTCGAAGATCCGGTAAAGAAGGATGTCGGAGGTCTTGAGGTTATCCTCAAGTTCGTCCATGTCGCGCTCCTCGTATTCGTTGAAGAGCTGACTCACGTACCACGGCGATTTCTCAAGCGTGATGATGTAATCCTTGCCCCAGAAGAACTTCACCTCTTTCGTCTTGATGAACTTGTTCTGGCGGTCGAAATTCGGGTATTGTAGAATCAGGAAGTAATAGTCGTCGTAGATGTCTATTTTAGGACGTTGGTTGACCGATTTGCAGTCTTCGATGTCTAAGGGGTGGAAATGGAACGTCTCTCTAAGGAACTTAAAATCATCCTCGTCAGGATTAGTGATGTGCCGCCATTTCAGCGAGCCGATTTTCAATGTTTCAATCATTGCTTACCCCCTTTCAATGCCAAAAGTCAAAAGCCGATTTCTTTTAACTTTACTCTTTTAACTTTTAACCAAATTAATATTCTACATTCGTTTGCTGTTTTTAAAACGTGCAAAGATACACAAAAAAATGGTAAGACTGCCAAAAAAACGTAAAAACTCTATTTTGCGCGTCTGATGAACATGCCCGGTTGTATTTTGCAGGTGCCTTTGAAGAGTGTCTCTGTGGTGCGGAGGCCTTCTTTGTCTCTCTGTTTCAGCGTGTGAGCTTTCCCGTTGTTGTTGTCATTGCCTGAATTGTAGTACATGTTATCCCATATTTTGCCTTTGACGGCAGTGACGACGCCTGCTTTTTTCAGTGTCTTGGTGGTCACGTCGTAAATATAGACGAAGAACCTATCGCCGCCGTTGACGTCTTCTTTAGTCCCGATGCGAGCGGCGACGCGCATTTTCTTAGGTGCTTTCGGGTCGCAGATGTAGAGACCTGTCTTGAGATTCTTGGCTCTGCTCTTGAATGTCGTTGCCGTCACAGGCTGTCCTTTCTTGTCGCGTTGTGGCACATAATAGCATGCGTCATCGCCGCCTTCGACGATGGCGTTGTCCCAGACCATGCCTTTCTTGGCTTCCGCGAAGCCGTAGAAGTTGCCGTCTTCATCGACGATGGAGAACCTCTCGCCGCCGCGCAGTCCTTCCTGTGTGCCTATCTCTGCCGTGATGATTTTCCCTTCGACGGTGATTGGCGCCATGAGGTTGGGGCTTACCATACTGTTGAAGTCGAGGAGCGGTGTCCAGACTTTGAAGACATCGTTGCGGGATTGCAGGTCGCGGAAGACCTTGTTGAGGTTTCTTGTCACGGTGAGGTCGATAATCTGCTCCTGGGTTCTTGTCGCCGAGAAGACGACGGTGCTCTTGTTCTCCTGACAGTCAATGTGTTCCATCTTGAACTTGCTGCTTGTCTCGAGCAGCGACGGGTTCGCCAACACTGAATTGTAGAAATATGCTTCTGTGTTCTGGTCCCAGACGAGGCGGTAGAGCCATGTCGTGGAGTGCAGTGTGTAGCCGTCCTTGGTGGCGGCGTATGCGGCGTTGGCTGTCAGACAGGCGAGGTTGTACACCAGATTGGCTGTGTTTGGGTTCGCGCCGTTTTTAACCGCATTGTCGTATACATTCTTTGCCGTGACTATCGCTGCGTCGCGGATTGCACGCGCCACCGGTTCGTTCTCGTAGAAGTCGAGCTTGGTGAACGTCATGAAGGTGAAAGGCAGAAGCTTCACCGAGAGGTCCTTGATCTGCGCCTCTCGCTCGCGCTTCAGACCGCTGAGCATAAGGTTCTCGTCGCCCGCGTTGACGTTGTAAAAACCTCTCTCGAAGACCGTCTGCATGTTGATCTTGGCAGCGGGGTTCACAGGGTTGTCAATGTCGTAGTTGATACTGCCATGAGGGTTGTAGTTGAACCAGCGTTGCACCAGCTTGTTGGCGAGATGATTCTCGTTTATGTAGTTGGTAATCAAGGTGGTCATCTCTGCAATGCTTATGTCTTTTTTCCCGTTATACACTACATTGCCGATATTGGCGTAGTGCTTGTTGTAC
This sequence comes from Bacteroidales bacterium, assembly GCA_024400295.1. Taxonomy (GTDB): domain Bacteria; phylum Bacteroidota; class Bacteroidia; order Bacteroidales; family F082; genus Limimorpha. The sequence goes on from JAKSNA010000060.1 coordinate 2,574, forward strand.
TGGTTCGGGAAGTTCCGCTCCGGGTCCATGTAGTTCTGCCATGACCTGTCAACGATGTCTTTCTGCGGGAACGAGCCGCCGTCGATGTAAACCATCTCCAATGAACTGCGCATGTAGAAGAAGGTGCCGTCGTTGTTCTGCGAGATCATCCCACCGTAGTTCTGCTCCTGCCCCGTGGCGATGAATGATGACAATATCGTGATTGTCAGTAGTACGAGATTTAACTTTTTCATTTTTATTTTCATTTTCATTCTCATTTTTATGTTGTCATGACTTTATTTCCATTCAAATGTTGATATGAGATGTCTAACGTCGTAGGTGATAAAGTTTATCACCGGCTGCAGTGAGTCGTTGTTTGGCGGCAGGTTGAAGTACAGCGAGCCGCGCATGAAATGTTCGGTGCTGTCGGTGAGGTAAAACTGCAGCGGTGATGCCACGCCTTCGCCTTCGAGGAAATACACGAGTCCATAGACATTCTTCTCCGGGTTGACGACGATGCTGTCGCGTATTCCCGTGGCCTTGCTTATGTGTTTGGTAATCATCATGTACGCGTCTTCGAGATATGTCGGAAGGTTGTCGCTGACGTGTTTGTATGAGATGTGTACGGTGCCTTTGTAGTCAGGGAACTCCACGTTGACCCAGTCTTTCTCCTCCAACGAATGCGGGTCGGGCGTTATTGCCGAATATGTCGGGTGCTCGAAGCTGTAGCAGCGCATCGTGTCGAGTCTGACATATTGTTTTTCGGGGAAGTCGATGCGGAAATAGCCTCTCGGCTTCGGCTGCGGGTTCCTGTCGCCGCACGACGACAACACGACAGCAATCACAATGACTGACAAAATCCTGATTCTTATGTTTCTCGTATCTTTCATCTTCCCGTCTCTCTTTTAACTCTCCTCTTTTAACTCTCCTCTCTTAACTCTCCTCTTTTAACTCTAATCTCAATAATCCTTCTCCTGTCGGCTTTTTCAATCTGGAAGGTGAAATCGCCGAATGTCGTGGAGAAGCCGGCTTCGGGGATGCGGCCTTCCATTTCGAGTATCATTCCGCCGAGGGTGTCCGACTCGCCTTTCACCTCATCGAAGTACAAATCGCTGATTTGCATTGTCTTGCAGAAATCGACGAGGCTTGTCTGGGCTTGGAAGACGTATGTCTTGTCATCGATTTTGCGGCAGTTCTTGCTGTCGCTCACCGTGTCGAACTCGTCGCTGATGTCGCCCACGATTTCTTCGAGGACGTCTTCCATGGTGACGAGGCCGGAGGTGCCGCCGTATTCATCGACGACGATGGCGATGTGGGTCTTCTTGGTGCGGAAGTCCTGGAAGAGGTCGTTGATCTTCTTGTTTTCCGGGACGAAGAAGGCCGGGCGTAGCAGCGACTGCCATTCGAAGCCCTTAGTGTCGAGATGAGGCAGAAGGTCTTTGACGTACAGTATTCCGAGGATCTCGTCGAGGTCGTCGCCATAGACAGGGATGCGCGAGAACCCGTGTTCCACGACGAGTTCAAGGAGATGTTCGTATGATGTCTTCTGTTTTATCGCGAAGAGTCTGACGCGCGGCTGCATGATGTCGCTGACTTCCTTCTCCCCGAATGTGGCGATGCCTTGCAGCATGGAGCGTTCCTCGAGCGACGTCTCGTCGGTGGTGGTGAGGTCAACGGCGGTGGTGAGGTCGGTGACCGACAGCGTGCTGGCGGTCTTCTTGGCAAGACGCTTGTCGATGAGTCTTGTCGAGCCGACAAGGATGGAGCTGAGCGGCTTGAAGATGACGGTGAGCGCTTTTATTGTCGGGGCTAGGCCTGTGGCCAGCAGCTTCGCGTTTTTCGTCGCAACGATCTTGGGCACCATCTCGCCGAAGATCAGCAGCAGCGACGTGACGATGACCACGTTGATGACGAACGCCCATACGGGGTTCGCCTCGAGGTTGAACATCAACGACATGATGTATGTCGAGAATATTGTTATGGTGACGTTTATCAGGTTGTTGGTGATCAGTATCGTGGCGAGGAATGTCTTGGGTTTCTCCTTGAGTTCAAGCACGATACGGTCGGAATGCCGTTCGGAGTTCTCCAGCTCGTTGATGTCGCTGGGCTGTAGAGAGAAGAACGCGGTCTCGCTTCCCGACGCGAGAGCCGAGCAGCCGAGCAGCAGGCACAGAATGGCGAGGCAGATGACGGCGGTCCACGACAGCCCTAAGAAGAACGCGGCCTCGGCGTTGAGAGGTATCATAGTCAGTGTGTTCATGGCTTATTGCTGTGATGCGTAGGCGTTGTATGAGGCGTTCGGGTCGAGCGGCGTGCGTTTGTTGCCGAGGCACATCATCTTGTCAACGACAATCTCGGTGACGCTTCTTGTTATGTTTTGTGAATCAACATATTGCCGTGTCTTGATGCGGCCTTCAACATACATCGTGTCGCCCTTGATGTAGTTGCGGCGGCGGTCGGCGATGTCCTGCGCGATCTGCCCGAAGTTGACGAGGTTGTGCCACTCGGTCTGTTCCTTGATGCTGCCGTCCTTGTCGCGGTAGATCTCGTTGGTGGCTAACGACACCGTCATTTTTTTCGTCCCGTTCTCGAAAGATATGATTTCGGGGTCTTTTCCGAGGTTCCCGATCAGTATAACTTTGTTTAAACTTGCCATAGTCAGTTGTGGTTTGAGGTGCAAAAGTAGTGTTTTTTTGAAGATGTCGCCGAGTTTTTCAAAAAAAAAGTGACAAACACCTTTATTAAAAGGTTGAAAACGTATCTTTCAGATAATGAATGAAAAAAAATAAAATTTTTTGTGAATGTGTTTGAAAAAAGTATTATTTTTGCAGCCTGAAAATTCAATATAGTACAAACTAAAAAATAAAGTCATGACAAAAGCTGAAATCGTAGCGAAAATCGCTGAAAAGACTGGCGTTGAAAAAGGCGCAGCACAGGCCGTTGTTGAATCATTCATGGAAATCGTAAAGGATTCCGTCAAGGCTGACGAACCTGTTTACCTCAGAGGTTTTGGTAGCTTCATCAAGAAGACCAGAAAGGCAAAGAAAGGCCGCAACATCAAGGCGGGTGAGTCAATCATCATCCCAGAGCACAGCATCCCTGCATTCAAGCCAGCCAAGACATTTGTCGGCGAACTCAAGTAATATCGAATCTAAATTTTTTGTATCATGCCAAACGGTAAAAAACATAAAAGACACAAAATGTCTACCCACAAGCGCAAAAAACGCCTCAGAAAGGATAGACATAAGAAGAAATAGTCTTTAAGAGAGATTGTTTCTCACAGGACATAACACAGCATTGCAACATTGTTGTCAATGTTGTGTTATTGTTTGTTATTGAAATTCAAACCTTTGTAATATTATGGACAACACAAACACAGTTTCGGAAGTCAACAGAGAACTTGTCATCAGTTCTGATGTTTCAGAGGTTAGTATTGTATTGTTGGAAGACAAGCAGCTTGTCGAATTCCAGAAAGAGCAGAACAACACCAGCTTTTCGGTTGGTGACGTGTATTACGGCCGCATCAAGAAGATATTACCTGGCTTGAATGCGGCTTTTGTTGACATAGGCAGTCAGAAGGACGCCTTCCTGCATTATCTTGACCTCGGGCCGCAGGCACGTTCACTGATGGAGTTTGCGAAGATTGCCAACGAAGGCAGGGCGAACCAATCGACGATGAACAAGATCCAGCTCAGGCAGGACATCGACAAATCAGGGAAGATCTCCGACTACCTGCAGGCCGGCGACCAGATACCGGTGCAAATTGCCAAGGAACCGATCAACACGAAGGGGCCGCGCATCACGGCGGAGATTTCGTTCGCGGGACGTTACATCGTGCTCGTCCCGTTCGCCAACCGTGTGTCGGTGTCATCGAAAATACGCAGCAACGAAGAACGCTCACGTCTTAAACGACTGATTCAGAGCATCAAACCGAACAATTTCGGAGTCATCATCCGCACCGTCGCGGAAGGTAAGACCGTCGATGAACTCAACGCCGACATGCGCTATCTGTTGGCGAAGTGGGACCAGGCGGCCTTCGCCATGTATGGCAGCAAGGCGCCGGCCAAACTCGTCAGCGAACTCGACCGTACTTCAGCGATGCTGAGGGATATGCTCAATGAGTCGTTTAATGCCATCACCGTTGACAACCAGGCTCTTTATGAGGAAATAAGAAGCTACATATCCACCATCGCCCCGCAGAAGTCGGACATCGTGAAACTCTACAAAGGCAAGGAGCCTATCTTCGAGTATTACAACGTCGCCCGCCAGATCAAGGGGCTTTTCGGCAGGATAGTCACAATCAGAAACGGCGTTTATCTCATCATCGAGCACACCGAGGCCATGCATGTCATCGATGTCAACAGCGGCCACCGCGTGAACAAAGACAATTCTCAGGAGGAGAACGCGCTGGCGGTGAACCTCGAGTCGGCGGCGGAGATAGCGCGACAGCTGCGCCTCCGCGACATGGGAGGCATCATCATAGTCGATTTCATCGACATGCACGAGGCGAAAAACCGCAAGCTGCTGTTCGACAAACTCACCGAGGAGATGGCCAAGGACCGCGCGAAACACACCATACTGCCAGCGACGAAGTTCGGCCTCATCCAAATCACACGACAGAGAGTGCGCCCCGAGACAGAGGTCACCGTGCAGGAGAAATGCCCCGTGTGCAACGGCACAGGCAAGATAAAGTCGTCAATGCTGTTCATCGATGAGATAGAAAGCAACCTCAAATACCTGCTGCTCGACCAGAACGAGAAGGAAGTCACCGTGCAGGTGCATCCTTTCGTGTATGCCTACCTCACCGCCGGATTCATCTCCGTGAGAAGAAGGTGGATGTGGAAATACCACAAGAAAATACACATCCAGAAAGTGAAGTCGTTCCACATGCTGCAATGCAATTTCCTGAACAAGAAAGGAGACGAGATAACTTTTTAGGTGAAAAAGTTATAAAGTTAAAAAGTTATAAGTAATTAAGACTTCCGAAAGAAAAAGAAGAGGCGTCACGGGATGTGGCGCCTTTTTTGTTCATGACTTTTGAACGCTCGAATCGTCTGTATATTCAATGATTCCCGAAGATTTCAGCCTGATTTTTGTCCATTACCCCTGTTTTTTACGGGGAAAGTTGAAATCATAAAAATTAAATGTAATTTTGCAATGTTAAACCAACGGGGATTTAACCTTAACATAGCAACAAAGTGGTCTAAAGAAATGAGTGCTTCATAGTTTTGGCGAACAGGTCATCAGCTGTTGTGTGAAAACCTTGTCCTGCCGTCCGTTTGACTTGAGATGATCCATTCAGCCAAATGAATAAGCAAAACGCAGCCAAATGAATAAGCAAAACACAGCCAAATGAATAAGCAAAACACAGCCAAATGAATAAGCAAAACGCAGCCAAATGAATAAGTGGAAAAAATATTTGTTTGTATTTCAAATATTTGTGTTATTTTTGCAGCGGATATAAAATCTTGAAAAATGGGGGAATATAAATACAAAAAAAGGATAGCAGACAGCCTTCTTGATTTGCGGTTGGAAAGTGCAGGAGCAGTGCTTGTCGAAGGGCCGAAATGGTGCGGAAAGACTACCACAGCCGAACAGAAGGCAAAAAGCGTATTGTTTTTGGACGACCCTGAAAATATCGAGCAAAATCTCACGCTTGCCGAAGCCCGTCCGAAAGCCATTCTGGAAGGCAAGACACCTCGGTTGATAGATGAGTGGCAACTTGCGCCAAAACTTTGGGATGCGGCCCGTTTTGAGATTGACCACCGCCATGAGATGGGGCAGTTCATATTCACCGGAAGTGCAGTGCCTGCCGACACGGGCAAAATCATTCACACAGGAACAGGGCGCTTCTCGTGGCTTATGATGCGGCCGATGAGCCTTTGGGAATCAGAGGAGTCGACGGGCGAGGTCAGCCTGAAATCGTTGTTTGAGGGCGATACCGACATCTTCGGTCAGAACGACAAGAAACTGGAAGACATCGCTTACCTCATTTGCCGAGGCGGTTGGCCAGCCTCCGTCAATTTGAGGGAAAGACCTTCGCTCGCCATAGCGACCAACTACTATGAAGCTGTTGTGAGGAGAGATATATCGCGAGTCGATGGCGTTTCGCGCGACGAACAGCGGGCGCGTCGGCTGATGCGCTCGTATGCACGGAATCAAGGCTCGCAAGCCCCGTATAACACCCTTGCCGACGACATCTCCGCGAATGAAATCGAACCCCTGTCGTCAATCTCCGTTTCCGATTATGTTGAAGCCCTGAAAAAGATTTTCGTGATCGAAGACATGAAGGCTTGGAATCCGAACCTGCGTTCAAAAACCGCCATCCGTTCGAGCGACACCCGTTATTTCGTTGACCCTTCCATTGCTGCTGCGGCTCTTGAACTCGGTCCTCACAATCTGATGAACGACCTCAGAACCATGGGGCTTTTCTTCGAGACAATGGCCGTGCGCGACCTTCGTGTTTATGCCGATGCCCTCTCGGGAAATGTTTATCATTACCGCGACAAAAACAACCTTGAATGTGATGGCGTCGTGAGTCTCCGTGGTGGCCGTTACGGATTGATAGAGATAAAGTTAGGTGGCGAAAGACTTATTGAAGAAGGTGTGAGGACTTTGAAACAGCTCGAAAGCAAGATCGACACCGACAAGATGAACAAACCGTCATTCCTCATGGTCCTGACCGCCACAGGCCAGTATGCGTTTCGCCGTCCCGACGGGGTGCTTGTCGTCCCGATTGGCTGCCTGAAAGATTGACGGCCACTATTGGAGTCCACATAAAGACTATTTTTAAAATGACAGAACGCCGGAGGTCAGCCTCTGGCGTTTGTTTTTCTGTACAAAGACCGTGTTTTGTCGTCTATCACTGTTATCTTGTTTTTCGTGTGCAGTACCGGCGGCTGAATCTGCTCGGCGATGTGCTTGAAATCTTCCTTGTTCCCAGCCGAGCGACGTCGGCATTTAAAAATACATGTAAAAAATCCTTTCGGCAATTCAAACTTTTTCGTATTTTCGCGCCGCTAACTTTTGAAGATGATTAATAAGGTATATAAGTTCGGCGGCGCGTCGGTGAAAGATGCCGATGCTGTCAGAAATATCAAGAAAATACTTGATAATGACGATTGTAGCGACCTGCTGCTCGTCATCTCCGCAATGGGTAAGACGACCAACGCCATTGAAAAGGCTCTTAACGATTTCCGTGAAAACAACGGCCATCTGGGGATTGGCGCACTCGCAAATATCATGGATTACCATGAGAAGATAATGCTCGACCTGTTCGATGGCAATCCGCAACATCCTGTGTTTGAAAAAGTTGCGAATCTGTTTTTGGATTTATACGACAATCTTCAGGCGACGGGCTACGACTACGACTATCAATACGACCAGACCGTGAGCTTCGGCGAGATGCTCTCAACGGCAATCATCTCGGCGTTTCTGAACGATAACGGATTGAAAAACAAACTGTTGGACGCCCGCGAATATGTCATCACCGACCATGACTTCCGCTGCGCCAACGTCGATTTCGACGAGTGCCGGCTGCGGATTGAGAAACTCAATGAAAACCACGACGGGATGCTGCTCCTGACACAAGGCTTCATCGCCGGCTCCACCAAGCCGACGGCGACCACCACGCTGGGACGCGAAGGCTCCGACTATACAGCGGCGATATTTGCCAATCTGCTGAATGTCAATGAAATGGCGGTGTGGAAAGATGTCGATGGCGTGCGTAATGCCGACCCGAAACGTTTTGCCAAGACGGAGAAAATACCGCATCTCACTTATTCTGAAGCCGCCGAGCTGACGTTCTACGGCGCCACCGTGCTTCACCCCAAGACGATGAAACCGCTGCAGAACAAGAACATACCGCTGAAGGTGCGCTGCTTCCTCGACCCTGCGCTCGAACCGACGGTCATCGACGGAAGCGAAGAGTTCATCAGTTACGTCCCGTCGTTCATCGTCAAAGACAACCAGATGCTTGTGACAATCCGGCCGCGCGACTATTCGTTCATGAACGAGCGGAACCTCGGCGTCCTTTTCGGAATGCTCAACGAGCTGAACATCCACGCCAACATGATCCAGACCTCGGCACTGGACCTCTCGGTTTGTTTCGATGAGAACATCCACAAACTAAACGCCCTCATCGCTTCCGTTGAGCAGTCGTTTGAGGTGAGGTATAACGCCGGCTTGCAGCTTTTCACGGTCCGTCATTACAAAGACGGCGTTGAAAATGAATTTATCAAAGGAAAGAAGGTCTTTGTCGAGCAGCGGAGCAGAAGCACCGTTCAGATCGTTCTGGGGTGAAGAAGTTAAAACCAAAACCTTTTTAACCCAAACCATAACCTTTCTAACCAAAACTCCACTCTCAACACTTAAAACTCTCTTAACTATCCTCTCTACTCTCTTAACTGAAAAAATATGGGTTTGCTCCACTCGCTGCGCTCGGTCGAAATGACGCGCTGTTTGTTAATATGGTTTTGCTCCACTCGCTGCGCTCGGTCGCAATGACGTTGTTTTTTTATAAATAACTGATATTGAGTGTGTTGCGGCTTCGCCGCAACACACTCAATATTTTTATTCCCCCAATTGAAGGCGTCATTGTGAGCGACCGCAGGGAGTCGAACAATCTCCGTCTGCCCGGCAGAAAAAACAAAAAAAACCTCTTGCGGTATCGAAAAATAGTGTACCTTTGCCGCCCGTATGAAAGAATCAATGAAGAAAAATTGCACACAGTGTCTTTCGGCGCATGAGACCGCGCCGTGGGGTTTGAGTATTACCCCCCCCCGTGCAAGTTGTTGAAAATAAATCAGTCAGACTTTTTGAAGATAAAAATGTGAGCCGTCAGTCAGTGACTGTCGGCTTTCCGCGTTTCCATGCGCCGGCACCTGAATACCTGAAACACCTGAATACCTGAAAACAA
>JAKSNA010000061.1 GCA_024400295.1 Bacteroidales bacterium
TCATTCCGCAAATATAGTGTTTTTCCCGATTGTGAGGGCTGGTGGACTTCCATTGTGAACGGCATCAACCAGTGCCTATGACGACCTTAGTCTCACACGTTTACACCCTCTCAAATGGTATTTTTTTATCTTTTTTTTTCGCGCTGCAAAGATAGGATAACGTTGGCTTTATAAATAACTGATATTGAGTGTGTTGCGGCGAAGCCGCAACCAACTAAATATTTTTATTTCCCCTAATTGACATCGTCCTTGTGAGCGACCGCAGGGAGTCGAACAATATCTGTTTTGTCCTTCCAATTGGCATCGTCATAGTGAGCGCCCGCCCTCAGGCGGGCTACCAAGCCGTTGTCCCGCAGCCATTTTGCAGCAGGAAAAAATTTTTTTCGGGTTTGAGACGGGGCATGCCCCGTCTGTACGTCTGTTCCGCCGAGGGATTGTAATCCGAGATTTTGATTTTATATGGTTGTCAATCCGACGTTGTCCGGTGGTAGAGATGTGTTTATTTTCTCAATCTTTTAATCTTCTCAATCAGAATTTTAACTAACGGCATCAGTTCCTCAATGTCTCGTTTTGATACTTCCACGAAGTCCTCGTAGTCGCTCTCTTGCCGCAGAGAGAACATCCGGCTCAGCAATGCGCCGTCATCTTTGGTTAACAATCCGCTTTTGACAAAGTGCAAATGCATCATTGTCAGCATCCCTGAATGAGAATGTGATACGTGACCATGAGAAATCAACGTCGCCGACGCCGCATAATACAAGGCGTAATACAGTCTGTTTGCTGCAAGGTTGTGCATGCCGAGGCTTTCAATCTTGATGGCTTCATCAAACGCTTGGCCGGATTTCTCGTAGCGGTAAGTGACAATGTCATTTCTCTCTTCGTCAGTAAGGCTCATAATACCACCCCTTCCTTCATTACGTTATGTTTGAACAATGTCGGACCGCCATTCTCCCATTGCTTCCTGGTGTAAACGACCACGTTGATTTCGCATCCCATGTCGAGGCCGGCAGAATACAGCAGATAGGCGTATTCCGAATACTCCGACATGCCGATTCGTTCCTTGTCAACAATAATAATGACATCCCAGTCGGAATCGCTTCTTGCCGAGCCTCTCGCCCTTGATCCGAATAAGACGACCTTTGCTGTCGCATCATGTTCATGGACCGTGTCTTTGATGAAACTGATTATGTTGTCGTTCTCAAGCATATAAATTATTTATCGGCAAAAATACACATAATATTTTGAATGAGAGATGTTTCCGTGGATTTTATTTTATGACTCGATAAAAATCAGCAGGACGGAAAATCCGTTCGATTCGCGTCTCACTCCACTTCGTACTCGAACCTCTCCCTTATCTTCCCCCTGAAGAGAAACAACACGAAGTAATACACCGCCGCCGCACTGATTCCTGCAACCGCCGCAACCCAGTCTTCCAACGAAAACAGACTGACAGTCAGTATCGTGAGAATCATCAGCAGGGCGGGGAAGAGGTATGCGTACGCCGCCGCCCTGCCGCCCTGCCGCGCCGTCATGCTCACCCTCACCGGCTGCCCGACGATGAATTCTTTGCCCTCGGGCCTCGGCACCACGATGTGTTTCTCTTTCATCTCCGACATGCCGCACGCCGACTTGATGCTGCACGAGCCGCACGAGCTGCCGCTGAGTATCTCGATGCCGAGATCGTCGCCGCTGATACTGGTTATTATGCCTGTGTGTGATACGCGTTCTTCCATGATTTTTATTTTTGCGCAAAAATACTAAAAATGTCCCTGTCGTCAATGTTGTTTTTTTCTTAATTTTGCAACTTTATATTTGTAAGGGATGATAGTTGAAATTGAGAAAATAAAGAAGCAGTTGGCTAAGACTAATGAATGGATAATCAGCAAGTTGCGTCTGCTGATACTGCCAGGCTTTCAGGGGATGCCGCTTTACGACGTACTCAAGTATTTCCTCACCGGCTTCACGAAAGGATACATCGTTGACCGTGGCGCCGCGGTGGCTTTTTACGTGTTCCTTGCGGTGTTTCCGACCATAATTGTTCTTTTCACCATAATCCCGCTGCTGCCGATTGAAGGGCTGCACGACCTGGTCATGGAGACGCTGCACGAACTCCTTCCAGCCGGCGCCTTCGACACGATGTCGGGCACGATAAGTGAGATCTTGTCGCACGAGCGCAACGGCCTCCTCTCAATCAGCGTCATACTCGCCTTCTATTTCAGCTCGAGCGCCTTCCGCGCGTTCTTCCGCGGCTTCGACATGGGCGTCATTCATCTCGGCAAGATGAGTTTTATCAAGAAACAGCTCTATTCCATGCTCATCGCCATGATTATAGGCGGAATGATTCTTTTCGCGATGGTTCTGTTCATCGTGGGAAGCGACATCCTGCCATGGCTTTTCAAGAATATTGGCTTTGATAGTAAATTCATAATATTCGTTATCAACGTTGTGCGGTGGCTGCTGATGATTTTCACGCTGCTCGCCGCCGTGTCGATATTGTACTATTTCGGCAATCCGGAACGTAAAGTGGTGAGATTCAGACTCTTCACGCCCGGGACGATACTCTCCGTGGCGATGTTCATCATCGGCGCATTCGGGTTCAACTTCTACATCACGAACTTTTCGCGCTACAACGCTCTCTACGGGTCGATAGGCGGTATCATCATCTTCATGCTCTGGATCCAGATCAACTGCCTGTTCGTCCTGATCGGGTACGAGCTGAACGCGTCAATACAGCTCGCGTCTTCCAGCGGCATGATAACCGAGGAGAAATCGCGCGAGATACTTGATGATCAACAGAAAAAGAATTAACTGGAGCTTATGTCACCGGCAACACGAAAACTTCTCAGATACGCCGCCCCGAGCATTGTCGGCATGTTGATCGTCTCCGTCCAGATGATGATCGACGGCATGTTCGTGAGCCGTGGCGTAGGGCCTCTCGGCCTCGCCGCTGTCAACATCTCCATGCCTCTCGTCAACGCCATGCTCAGCGTCGCAATCATGATAATATCCGGCGGCGTCGTCATCTGCGGGATAGCGAAAGGACAAGACGATGACAGGTTGGTGAGAGGTTACACCACCTTGACTTTCATCGTGTTGGTGGTGACGTTGACGCTCATCTCCGCTCTGGTGCTTTGTTTCCTGAAGAAGATTTGCTACATGCTCGGAAGCAACGACGAGGTGTATCCGTACGTCAGGACTTATCTTGGGATAATGACCGGCGCGATAATATTCTATGTCATACCGAACTTCACGGAGGCCTTCACGCGCCTTGCCGGGAAGCCGAACAAGGTGTTCACCAGCGGCGTGATATGCTGCGTCGTGAATGTCGTCCTCGATTACATTTTCATCATGAGGTTCCACTGGGGCATGGCCGGCGCGGCTGTCGCCACCTGCATCGCCAACACTTCGGCGGCGGTTGTGCTTTCGCCGAATGTCAGGTTCGGGAAGCTTGCTGGGACGTGGCGCGACGTGCGCCGCATCTTCTTCAACGGCAGTTCCGAGATGCTGACCTCTGTGTCGGCTGCCGTTACGATGTTTTTCTTCAACATAATAATAATGAGGGATATAGGAACGCTTGGTGTTGCCGCCATGACGATTGTTTACTATATGAACATGATTGTCAATATGTCGATTTACGGACTCTCGCAGGCCCTTTACCCGCTGATGTCGTATGCTCTCGGTGCGCGTGACTGCGGCGACATCCGCCGTCTGCTGAAGGCCTCGCTGAAGATGAGCGCGGCGATAGGCGTCGGGACTTTCGTCTTCGTGCAGCTTTTCAAACGTCAGATTGTGGCTGTTTTCGCCGACGGTGACCTGGTGCTCACAGAGCTTGCCGTGACTGCGGCGACATTCGTCACGATACATTACCTGATGTCGTTCGCCAACATCATCGGGAGCAGTTTCCACACGGCTGTCGAACGTCCGATTGAGTCGGCCGTCATCGCGCTCTGCCGCTCGCTGGTGTTCGCACTGTTGCCGCTGTTCGTCCTGCCTCAAATCATAGGAAACCTCGGGATCTGGCTCTCAATGCCTATAGCCGAACTGCTGACATTGTTCGTCACAGTCCCGCTTTTCGTGGCGACGATGCGCAGGCTCAAAAAAAATCTGTGCTAATCGACGAAATCTGCGGGAAATAAAAATAAGATTTGTATCTTTGCGAAAATTTTTTTTGAATGCGTAAGATTGTTTTTATAGGAAGCGGCGCCATCGCCACGGCTTTGGGTGACGTCCTCGCAGAGAAAGGTGAGGACATTGTCGAGCTTCTTTCCATTGAAAATGAAGTGATTGAGATGGTCAACAACAATCATGTCAACACGTTGTATTTCCCGAAATGCCGTCTCAACGAGAACCTTACGGCGACAGACGACAAAAACGTCCTCGAAGACGCCGACGTGGTGTTTCTTGCGATCCCATCCCATGCGGTGGTGAGTTATGTCGCTGAAAACAAACAATATATCAGCCCGGCGTCGTTGGTCGTCAACCTCGCGAAAGGCTTTGGCGACAGCATCAACATCATCCCCGATTGCATAAAGGAGATCATCCCGAATCCTCTGATGACGCTGAAAGGCCCTTCGTTCGCGAGGGAGATCATCAACAGGCAGGACACCGGCATGACTGCGGCCGCCACGGAGAGCGAGCTGTACCAGATTATCAAGGATGTCTTTGATGGCACGACGATCCGCACCGACTTCACCACCGACGTGACAGGCGTCGAATACGCCTCGATTCTCAAAAACATATATGCCATCGTCATCGGCATGGTTGACGCCAACTTCGACTCCGCCAACCTCCGCTCGATATTCATCACCAAGGCACTCAACGAGATGCGGATGCTTCTCACCATCTTCGGCGGCGAGAACCGCACGATGTACAACTACTGCGGCTTCGGCGACTTCGCCCTCACCGCCCTCAACGACATGAGCCGCAACCGCACGCTCGGACTGCTCATCGGCAAAGGGTTCTTCAACCAAGGACTGTCGGAAAAAGTGGTGCTCGAAGGCCGTGTCGCCGTCGATGTCTTCCACCAGAAACTCGAGATGAATGACATCGGTTTCGACGACTATCCTCTCATGGATGAACTTTTCCATGTCTTCAACGACACGAACTATCCTACAAACAATTTCGTGAAAAACATCCTCAAGCGTTAAATCTTTAATCTTTACTCCTTAATCTTTAATCTTATAATGGGTGTCGTAGTAAAACAGAGCATCAAGGGAACGGTGATGAATTACATAGGTGTCGCCGTGGGCTTCGTCACTACGTTTTTCGTGATGACGAAATACCTTACGCCCGAGGAGGTCGGCCTGACGCGTGTCTTGGCCGATGCCGCCATCCTGCTCTCCGGCCTCGCGCAGATGGGGACCTCGACATCCGCGATACGCTATTACCCGTTCTTCAAAGATGCGGAAAACCGCGACCACGGCTTCTTCGGCTGGACACTGGTCGTCCCAATGTTGGGCTTCGTCATATTCACGGCATTGTTCTTTGTATTCAAACCTGCACTCATCGCGTATTTTTCAAAAAATTCATCGCTGTTTGTCGATTACATGTATTTCGTCATCCCGATGGCGTTTTTCATGCTCTATCTCGTTGTGTTTGAGACGAATTCAAACCTGCTGATGCGTATCGTGTTCCCGCGTTTTGTCCGTGAGGTCGGAATACGCGTCTTCACTTTGGCCGATTATATCTTGTACATCACCGGCGTCATCAGCATCGACGGGATGGTCATCGGACTGTGCCTCGCATATCTGCTTGCCACATTGCTGAATTTCATCTACCTGATGTCTTTGAAAAAAATCTCATTCAAGGTCGAACCTGAATATGTCGATGACAACCTGCGCCGCGACTTTCTGAAATATACCCTGTTCATGGTCGTCTCCTCCATCGTAACTACGATAATCCCCGTCCTCAACTCGTTTATGGTGACGGCGAAACTCGGACTGTTTTTTACCGGAATATATAAAATCGCCACCGATATGGCCGCGCTCGTCGAGATGCCTTACCGCGCACTTGGCTCAATTTCCAAACCGGCGATTTCACAAGCGATGAAAGATAATGATGTCCCTAAGGTTCAGGAACTTACGAAAAGCGTAGCACTGCATCAACTGATGGCCGGACTGTTCGTTTTTTTAATAATCTGGATCAACATCGACTTGTTTTACGATATGTTGCCGAACGGCGACATCTACTGCGCCGGAAAATGGGTCTTTCTGGTTCTTGTGCTGGCAAAGCTCGTGAACACTTCGATGAACATCGGCACCACGGTGCTCAGCTACTCGAAATATTATTATATACAGTTGATTTTCACGGCGATACTTACAACAACAGCGATTGTCTTCAACAATGTCTTGATCCCGAAGTTCGAGATGGTCGGCTCCGCGATGGCCTCGCTGCTGTCGTTCGTGATTTATTACGCCTTGCTTCTTTCTGCAATCGCTTGGAAATCAAAGGTTCATCCGTTTTCATGGAATATGTTGAAACTTACCGTGATAATGGTTTCCCTTTTTGTAATAAATTGGCTGTCAATGAGATATATCTCGACTCCGCTGATGACCTTGCTCGGTGACGGTCTCATCGTTAAATTCATCGAGGCAGCGGTGCGGACATTGATTTTGTGCGGATTAGGTTTGACGGCAATTTATTGCATGAATATCTCAAAACAGGTTAATGATTTGATAAACAGAGTTTTACATATAAGGAAGTAGCCATGAAGGTTGTAATAGTTGGAACATCATATCCGTATCGTGGTGGAATTGCCGCGTTTTCCGACAGGCTCGCGCAGGAGTTCAGGAGGGAGAACGTTGATGTTGAGATTGTTACGTTCAAACTTCAGTATCCGTCATTTCTTTTTCCGGGAAAAACCCAGTATTCTGACGCTGATGCTCCTTCTGGCCTGACGATTTCTGAAAAGATTAACTCCATCTGCCCGACAAACTGGTTCAAAGTCGGACGTGAAATCAGCAGGAAAAAACCTGATGTGGTGATTTTCACTTATTGGATGTCGTTTTTCGCACCTTGCTTCGGGACGATAGCCCGTGTCATAAAGAGGAAATGCAATGCGAAATGTATCGGCTTGATACATAATATGATACCGCATGAGAAGTCGGTTCTCGACAAGATGTTTCCGCCGTATTTCGTGAAGGCGATGGACGGTTTCATCGCTTTGTCTAAGTCGGTGCTGGCTGATGTCAAATCGCTTGATAAAAAAGGCAAGCCGAAAGTGTTTACGCCTCATCCTTTGTATGACCATTACGGAAATATTGAAGATAAAGTATTGGTAATCAAAAAGTTGGGACTTGATAGGAATTGCCGTTACATGTTGTTTTTCGGTCTCGTCAGGGCGTACAAAGGCCTCGACCTGCTGATTGACGCCTTCGCCGACGAGCGTTTCAGGAAGATGAATGTGAAACTGATTGTCGCCGGTGAGTTTTATGATGACGAGAAACCGTATCTTGAACGGATAGAGCGTCTTGGACTGAAAGACCGCGTCATTATTAATAATAGGTATATCTCTGACGCTGACGTGAAAGATTATTTCAACGCCGCCGACATCGTCGTGCAGCCTTACAAATCGGCGACGCAGAGCGGCGTGACGCAGATAGCCTATCATTTCGAGAAACCGATGTTGGTCACAAATGTCGGCGGACTGAAAGAGATAATTCCGAATGGAAAAGTCGGCTATGTTGTTGAACCTCAACCATCTGCAATCGCCGATGCTCTCGTTGACTTTTATGAAAATGATAGGTTTGCGACTTTCACCGAAGGCGTGAAAGAAGAAAAAAAGAAATATGCGTGGTCTAACATGACCGCCGCAATTATTAAAGTAACTGAAAACTCGTGCAACTTGTGTTAAAAAACTTGTGCAACTTGTGTTAAAAATTAATGTATGAAAAAGCTAATTGCATTGATAACCAAGATATTTCCGCGTCAGACGCTGATAAAGTTCAGTTATCTGTTCAGCGTTCTTATCCGTCCGTTTTACATTGGAAACAAAGTCGAGTGCCCTGTCTGCGGCGGTCATTTCCGGAAGTTTCTGCCTTACGGCTACGGCGAAGCTGCCGACAACCGCATGTGTCCGAAATGTCTCTCGCTTGAACGTCATCGCTTGCTTTGGCTTTATCTGAAGGAGAAGACTGGTTTTTTCACCGACAACCTGAAGGTGCTGCATTTCGCGCCGGAGCAGCCGTATCTGAAACGTTTCCGCGCCTTGAAAAATCTCGATTACACCACCGCCGACCTTGATTCACCAATCGCCGACCTACATCTTGATGTTACAAAAATAGATTTGCCTGACAATCAATATGATGTGGTGATTTGTAATCATGTTTTGGAACATGTTGAAGATGCGGGCAAAGCCTTTTCGGAGATAAAGCGAGTCTTGAAGCCGGGAGGTTGGGCTGTCTTGTTGGTGCCGATAAATCCGAATGTTGACACGTGGGAAGACCCATCCATCACCGATCCTGAGGAACGCAAGCGCAACTTCGGTCAGTACGACCACGTCCGGCAGTTCGGGCGCGACTACGCGCAGGTGCTCGAAAAAGCGGGCTTCACCGTTGATGCCGACCGCCTCTATTATGAACTCACCGACGAACAACGCAGCAGAATGCGTCTGGCCCGGAAAGGCGAGGAACTGGTTTATGTGGTGCGGAAAAATTCCCGATTTTAGCTTAAAAAACTTAGAATAATTCCCGATTTTGGCTTAAATAACTTGGAATAATTCCCGATTTTAGCTTGAAAAATTCGGAATAATTCCCGATTTTTGCCGTCAATAACAAAAAAAAACGCTATCTTTGCAGCAAAAATATCAAGCTATGTTATACCGTAAGTTTGCAACTCGAATAAAGGAATTTCTTCGTGATGAACCTCATAAGATATTGTTAGTCAATGGCGCACGACAAATTGGCAAGTCGTATCTTATCCGTTATGTCGGGAAGGAGATGTTCAAATATTACATTGAAATTAATCTCAAGGAGGACAGTGAAGGGCGTGGCTTGTTTGGATCGGTGAAAACCACCGAGGATTTTTATCTTTTGTTGGGCACAATCTCTGGCGGTAAAATTGGAAACAAAGAGAATACTTTGGTCTTTCTTGATGAGATACAGTCGTATCCTCATCTGATGACGATGCTGAAGTTTTTGAATCAAGAATCACGTTACACATACATCGCAAGTGGCTCGCAGCTTGGCGTCGCGCTTTCGCAGACTCCGTCGATTCCGATTGGAAGCATCTCTGTTGAAAATATGTATCCTCTTGATTTTGAAGAGTTTTTGCTTGCTACTGGCTGTGCGCAGGAAACTATCGACGGTGTGAAGGCGAAATTTGAGAATCAAGAATCGCTCAACGAGTCGCTGCATAAGTATATGATGAGGCAGTTTAAACTGTATCTTTTGGTCGGCGGGCTTCCGGCGGCAATCAATCAGTTCTTGGAAGACCGCAATGTGGCGAAAGTCCGTAGGATTCAACACGAAATCCATTCTTTATACAGGCTCGACGCTTCGCAGTATGACGAAAGTCGTAAACTCGTGATCCGGAAGATTTACGATATGATACCTTCAAACATGGAAAACAAAAAGAAGCGTATTGTCGTGAAAAATATTGAAGAAACTACGGGTCACAAGCAGTTCAGCGACTATGCTGATGAGTTCGAATACCTCACAAATTCGGGTGTCGCGTTGTCGGTGCAGGCAATCAGCAACCCGAAGTTTCCGCTGCTTGAGTCGGAGAACAAGAACCTGCTCAAACTCTACATGAATGATGTCGGCTTGCTGACATGTCTTTTGTATGGTACGAACATCAACGCCGTTTTGCAAGATGAGAGAAGCGTGAATCTCGGCTCGGTTTATGAGACCGTCGTCGCGCAGGAGCTTGCTGCTCACGGGTTTAGGCTTCATTATTACGACAACAAGAAGAAAGGCGAAGTCGATTTTCTGGTTGACGATTACCCGAACCTCACTGTCTTGCCCGTCGAGGTGAAGTCGGGCAAAGACTATGCGGTTCACGGAGCTTTGGACAAATTCCTGACCACCAACGACTACGGCATCAGGAAAGCTGTCGTTTTCAATAATGAAATGGACATCGTGGAGAAAAACGGCATCTTGCATCTCCCGATATATTATTGCATGTTTTATGAATTCGACAGGGCCGATGAAAATGAATGCATTATTCCGGAAATAAAGTTGTAGTTTCTTGCTATAATAAAACCATGGAGAAATTCGCTTTCTATGTTGCCGCACAAGCATTATTTTAAAGCCTGTGCCAGTTGGTTTCCTGTCGCCCAGCGGTGCGTCTCAACGTTTGTGTGCTAACATGAGGTTACTCCACTCGCTGCGCTCGGTTGCAATGATGTTGGCTTTATAAGTAATTGATATTTAGTGTGTTGTGGCGAAGCCGCAACACACTAAATATTTTTATTCCCACAAACGACACCGTCCTTGTGAGCGACCGCAGGGAGTCGAACAATCTCCGCGTGCCCGTGCAAAAAAACAAAAAAAACCTCTTGCCGTATCGAAAAATAGTGTAACTTTGCCGCCAATATGATGATAACGCATATACAATATCAGGGACATCGTTTCTGTTTGCCAGATTTGGCGAACAGAAACGCCAGAATTACCCCCCCCATATAATTCATTGTCAATCAACAGCTTACGAGAAAACATAAATTACGCCGCTGACCGCAGGTCGGGGGCTTTCTGTTGTTTCATGGGTTTCAGGGTCATGAAAAATTGTTTTAAGTTTATTAATATAACATCAAAAATGAAAGTAAAGAGAATCAAAGGAAAAATTGCAGCTGCGGCGCTGCTGCTCGCGCTACTGTCGCCTTGTGCAGCGGCCTACGGGCAGTCGGACGGATCCTTCAGCAACGCTAACGGCAAATCAGACGGATTCTTCAGCAACGCTGGCGGCGGCATGCGCGACGGTGACGTCGACGGCGGCCAAGAAGCCACATGGGATGGCATGAAAAGCAACGAG
>JAKSNA010000062.1 GCA_024400295.1 Bacteroidales bacterium
CACCTTGTCGGTGAACCCTGACGGCACCTTCAGCGGCGACGGCACGGACGGCATCGCCATAGGCAATGGCGACGGCACTACAGGCGAGAGATTTGTGACGCTCATCCCGACAGGGACGACGGATGTGCTCAGCGTAGCTTTCACGGGCGACGCCACAGGCGGCATGACCTTCGCCAACGGCATACAGGCCAACAAGTTCTACGGCATGAAGGACGCCGTGAAGGTGACGGTGACCGAGCCGTCGTACCTCCCGGGCGAGTTCAGCGTCTCTGGAACCACCAAGGTCAAGTTCTCGAAGGGCAACCTGTATTGGGACGGCAGCGCGTTCAAGTTCGAGACGAACCAGTGGGACTATTGCGTGAACGATATTCATGAGGATGACTGGGGTAATTTAGTCGGTACTTGGAATCCCTCCCACGTGAGCCATTTCTTCTGGAGCAAGACGGCATCGGTGGCATACGCTGCAAGCTACAGTGGAAGCGGCTCTACAACGTCCGACGTGTTCTTCACGAACAGTTCGTCTTTCCAGGTGGCAGGTGAGACGGCTGGAACATGGCGCACGTTGAGCAATGACGAGATGGGCTATCTGCTGAATACCCGCACCGACGCCTCGTCCCTCCGTGCGTGGAAGGATTTGGGCAACAATGTAAAAGGTCTTGTGATTCTTCCGGACGGCACGGATGCCTCTGTGATGAGCAGCATAACTTCGACAGCCGACCTTGAAACATACGGCGCTGTCTTCCTCCCGGCCGCAGGCTACCGCAGTGGCACGGACGTGAACTATGTCGGTTCCAACGGCGACTACTGGTCGGGTACTCCCCGCGCGGGCAACGTGGACAAAGCGCACTACTTGCACTTAACTTCGGGCGATGCGTTCACGGGTCTCGGCAATCGGTGGATCGGCTACGCCGTGCGTCTGGTGCGTTAGCCGCCCGTTTGCAGAACATTACCCTTCACGCGCCGCAGAGAAGCGACGCGCTGAGGGTACCTCACGCACTATACTTCATACGGAAGCCTCACTGTCATAGTGGGGCTTTTTTTAACCCAAACCCAAACCTAACTCCACTCTCAACTCTCCAAACTAAAAACTCTTTTAACTCTCCTCTCTACTCTTTTAACTGAAAAAATATGGGTTTGCTCCACTCGCTGCGCTCGGTCGCAATGACGTTGGCTTTATAAATAACTGATATTGAGTGTGTTGCGGCTTCGCCGCAACACACTCAATATTTTTATTTCCCCTAATTGAAGGCGTCATTGTGAGCGACCGCAGGGAGTCGAACAATCTCTTCCGCCGGGCACAAAAACTTTATAACTTTCAAACTTTATAACTTACAAACTTTTTCATTATCTTTGCAGCCGAAAAAACACAACAGTTATGAAATACCCAATCGGAACCCAGACGTTCAGCAAAATCATTGAAGAAGGCATGGTGTATGTCGATAAGACCGACCTCGTTTATCAGCTCGCACAAAAAAACATCTGCTTCCTGTGCCGCCCGCGCAGGTTCGGGAAATCGCTGTTAATATCAACACTCGAGAGCTATTTCAAAGGAAAGAAGGAGCTCTTCAAAGGCTTGAAAATCGAAGAGTTGGAGAAAGACTGGACGCAATATCCCGTGTTTCGTTTGGACTTTTCCAATGGCAACTTCGGCAAGCGTGAAGGTCTGGTAAATTTTATCGACGATTCACTCAATTACTGGGAAATGCAGTATGGGAAGACGACTGACACCGATGAAAGAGGAAAACGGTTTCTCTATCTTATACAGAAAGCCCATGAGAAGACCGGCCATAAAGCCGTCGTCCTCATTGATGAATACGACAAGCCTTTGCTCGACGTGCTCATGGAGCCGATGGAACAGGAGAACAGAACTGTGTTGAAGGAGTTCTACGGCACGTTCAAGGCCGCCGACGAGCACCTGCGCTTCGTGCTGC
The DNA here is from genome assembly GCA_024400295.1 of Bacteroidales bacterium. GTDB lineage: Bacteria > Bacteroidota > Bacteroidia > Bacteroidales > F082 > Limimorpha. The sequence continues at coordinate 1,932 of JAKSNA010000062.1, forward strand.
TCACGGGCGTCACCAAGTTCTCGCAAGTGAGCGTGTTCAGCGGCTTCAACCAGCCGGAGGACATCAGCATGAAGAGCGATTTCGACGCGCTTTGCGGCATCACAAAAGATGAGCTCGTGAGCTATTTCGATGAGGAGATTGCGGCGATGGCCGAGAAAAAGAAGTGTTCGAAGGAGGAGATGTACATCCGCCTCAAGAAACAATACGACGGCTACCATTTCTCCGAGGGGATGACAGATGTCTTCAATCCATTCAGCGTACTCAACGCATTGAACGACAAGAAATTAGACGACTACTGGTTTGCGACGGCAACGCCGACATACCTGATAAGACTCATCGACCGCGGGAAGACCAACATGCAGGAGATAGTGAGCCGGCAATACGACAAGAGCTACTTCATGGACTACAAGGCGGACGTGGAAGACCCTTTGGCGATGATTTACCAGAGCGGCTATCTGACCATCAAAGGCTACGACGAGACAAGAGATCAGTACCGGCTCGACTTCCCGAACAACGAGGTGCGCAACGGCTTCGTGACGCTGCTCGCGAATGACTACTGCGGGCAAAGGAACGACCCGAAGAACCTCGTCCTCGACATCAACGACATGCTCGACGAATGCCGCCTCGACGACATGCGCGACGCTCTCTCGGGCTTCTTCGCAAGCATCCCTTACGACGCGAACTATCAGGAAAGGGAATGGAGCTACGAGAGCCACTATCATTACACTTTTTACTTGATATTCAGACTGCTGTCGTGCTACTCGACATTCACCGAGAAAGCAAACTCGCGCGGTAGGGCTGACATCATCGTTGAGACAAACGATTACGTCTATATCTTCGAGTTCAAACTTGACGGGACAGCCGCCGAAGCACTCAAGCAGATTGACGACAAAGGCTACGCGGAGCCATACGCCGCGGATTCGAGGAAATTGTTCAAGATTGGAGTCGCGTTCTCGTCGGAGAGGCGGAACATCGCGGAGTGGAGCGTGGTTTAGTTAAAAGAGTAGAGAGTAGAGTTAAAAGAGGCTGGCGCACGACACCGCTTCGCTGTTCTTTAGTTTTTAGTTTTTAGTCTTTAGTTTTCAGTTTGGAGTTTTGAGAGTGGAGTTTTTTAGTTTGGAGTTTTGAGAGTTTAGAGTTAGGTAACGAAAGCTAAAATAATCATTTGGCAATGTATAAAAATATTATACAAAAAAAATGCACCCGTGCCGTTGAAGATGAAAAGTTTCTATCTTTGCGGCTTGAAAAACACGATAATTTAAATGAATTAATGACCAAAAAAGTTGCGCCCGGCACGGACAAAGGGCTTTGAAAAATGAAAAAGAGCATCAGATTATTCACGACAGTGATGGTTTGCATGGCGATGGCGCTGTGCGTATCGTGCAAGAAAGACAACGCCGAGCCGGGCGGCGGCAATACAGGTGGCGGCGGCACAGGCGGCGAAATCAGCGGGCGTTTTAGCGTGAGTTCCGTCACCAAGGTCGAGTTCGCGCCGGGCAACCTGTACTGGGACGGCAGCGCGTTCCGTTTCGAGGCTAACCAGTGGGACTACGCGAACTCATGGAACGACAAACACGTGAGCCATTTCAAGTGGAGCGACGCGGAACACGCTGTCACCGATGATTATGACTACAACGGTGGCCTATTCTGCGCCAGCAATTTCACTGTGGCAGGCGACAGCCACACGTGGCGCACACTCAACAAAGCGGAATGGGACTACCTTTTGAACAGCCGCACCAACGCCTCAAGCCTGCGTGCGTGGAAAAAGTTTGACGGCGGCATGCACAATGGACTTGTCATCCTTCCCGACGGCACGGATGCCTCGGTGATGAGCAGCATAACCTCGACGTCAGACCTCGCCACCCACAACGCTGTCTTCCTCCCCGCAGCAGGCTACCGTCGCGGGACGGTCGTGAACGGTGTCGGCTCGTACGGCGACTACTGGTCGAGTACTCCCAACGAGGGCTACGAGGACCGCGCCTGGCTCATGGGCTTCAATTCGGACTATGCGAGCACGGGCATCGACTATCGGGGCAACGGACACTCGGTCCGCCTCGTGCGTTAGTCGCCTGTTTGCATGCTTACCCCTCACGCGCCGCAGAGAGGCGACGCGCGAGGGGCGGTGGAAAGCACAGGACACCGGCGTCGAGACGTAGAGACGGGGCATGCCCCGTCTCTACGTCTGTTACGCCGTGGGGTTGTTCCTGCGGAATACAACCAAGGTGGCCCAAAGATTTAAATGTCAAAAATTTTTTTAAAGCAATTGATAAATGTCTTATCTTTGCGGCTTAATAAAACGAAAAATGGACTTGACTTTCAGGGAAATTGTCACCCACCGCGATTGGCGTGATTTTATTGAGTTTCCGAAGAGATTATTCAAGGGGAATGCGCACTTCATCCCGAGTTTGGATTCCGATGAACACGACAGCCTCTACCGTGAGAAAAATCCGGCGTACGGCTACTGCGACGCGAAGTTCTGGCTCGCGGAGTCGGGCGGCAAGGCGGTCGGACGCGTCGGCGCCATCATCAACCGCCGCGCCAACGAGAAATGGAACGAGAAATTCGTCCGCTTCGGCTGGTTCGACTTCATCGACGACTTCGAGGTGTGCAAGGCCTTGGTCGGGAAAGTCGTCGAGTTCGGCAAACAGCACGGCATGACGAAGATACAAGGGCCTCTCGGCTTCACCGACATGGACAAGGAATGCTGGGTCATCGAAGGCTTCGAAAACCGACAGAACATCTGCACGCTGTACAACCCGCCGTATTACATAGACTTCATCAAGAGATTGGGCTTCGCCGTTGACTGCGAATGGCTTCAGTATAAGATACCGGCCTCGCAGCCCGTGCCGGAAAAGGTGAGACGCGTGAGCCGCATGATAGCCGAGAAATACAAGGTCAGACTGCTCGAATTCACCAAGGTGAAAGACATACTGAAATACGCGCACAAGGTCTTCCACTGCCTCAACGACGCCTTCAGCATTCTCTACGGCTTCGTCGAGCTGACGGAGACCGAAATCGACAACTACACGAGAAAATACTTCCAGGTCCTTGACCCCGAGTTGGTAAAGCTCGTGGTTGATGAGAACGATGACGTCATCGCCTTCGCCATCGCCATGCCTTGCCTCGACGAGGCTTTCCGCAAGATCAACGGACGCCTCTTCCCGTTCGGATGGGCGCGTGTCCTGCACGACATACATCATTACCAGGACATCGACTTCCTGCTCAACGGCGTCAGCGGCAAATGGCAGGGCAAGGGCATACACGCCCTTTACCATCTTGCCATGAATGAGACGATGATAAGGAAGAAACTACGCTTCGCATATTCAAACCCGCAGATCTCAGGCAATATGGCCGTCAAGGTCTGGACCTCGCAGTACGAATGCGAGCAGAACTTCAGACGCGCCGTGTTTTCAAAGGAGTTGTAAGATGTTCTTCCCAATCATAAAAAACAGCACACGCGGCGGCAGGATCTTCATCTTCCTGTTTCTGATGGTCTTCGGCTTCGTCTTCGGGACGGCACTCTCGGCGGTCGGATCCATCTTCTTCGGTGACACAATGTCGGAACTCGGCAAGCTCCGCTTCGCGCAGATTTCCGGGCAGCTGTTCGGCTTCCTGATACCGCCGCTTTTCTACGCCGTCTTGGTGAGAGAGAAACCGCTTGGCAGTCTCGGCTTTAAGAAGATGCCCGCGTGGGCGCTGCTCGGCACCGGGGCGATGTTCACCGTGCTGCCGTTCAACAGCCTCCTCACGGAATGGAACGAGGGTTTCACCTTGCCGGAATCAATGGCAGGAATAGAGGAGCTGTTGCGCTCAACCGAACAACTCGCGGAGAACGTTATGATGCAACTCGTCAATGTTGACACTGCCGGCGGCCTGATCATCAACATCCTGATGATTGGAGCACTCGCCGCCGTGAGCGAGGAGCTGCTGTTCCGCTCGGTCATACAACCCTTTTCAATAAAGGTGTGCAAGAACGCGTTTGCCGGAATAGCGGTGACAGCTGTGCTGTTCTCGGCCGTGCATTTCGAGTTCTACGGCTTCATCCCGAGAATCGTGCTCGGCTTCATGCTCGGCTATATGTATCACGTCACAGGCTCGATATGGACCTCAATGCTGATGCATTTCGTGAATAACGCCACGATAGTGGTGCTTTATTACCTGAATTTCAATAATATAGTTGAAGTGGATGTCGAGAGCTTCGGCACATCTGACAACATCTTTGTTATAATCGGCAGCATAGCGGTTACTGTCGCAATATTTGTTGTCTGTCACCGTTTAGGCAAACGCGACCAGAACACTTAATGAACATTTGAACTTTAAACTATCATGGCAATAGACAAAGTGTTGATTTACAAATTCCTGAAATTCGCAGCCGTGGGGTTCTCCGGGCTGTTCGTCGATTTCGGCATCACGTATATCTTCAAGGAGAAGATAAAGATCAACAAATACGTCAGCAATGCCATGGGGTTCATCTGTGCGGCGACATCGAACTACATCCTCAACAGGCTGTGGACTTTCCAGAGTGCCAATGAGAACGTCGCCACCGAGTACGGCTCATTTATGGTTGTCTCCGCCATCGGCTTGGGAATCAACTCGTTGGTGTTGTGGATTCTGACCGACAAGATGAAATGGAACTTTTACATCAGCAAGGTCTTCGCCATAGGCTGCGCCACATTGTGGAACTTCTTCGCGAACCTGATGTTTACTTTTAGCCGTTAGTTAACCCAAACCCAAACCAAAAACTCCACTCTCAACACTCCAAACTCCAAACTCTCTTAACTCTCCTCTCTTCTCTTTTAACTGAAAATAACCCCACACTCCAAACTTTATAAACTTTCAAACTTTCAAACTTTATAAACTTTATAAACTTTTTTGTATCTTTGCCGCCGATTTTAAAAACAGAAAATTATGACGACATTATTCCTTGGCGGTCTCGGCACCGGCGAAATCCTCCTCATAGTCTTGGTGATACTCCTGCTCTTCGGCGGCAAGAAGCTCCCCGAGATGATGCGCGGCATGGGACGCGGCGTGAGAGAGTTCAAAGACGCGATGGACAAGCCTTTCGACGATGACAAGAAAGAGGAGAAGAAAGACGACAAAAAAGACTGATGATGCCTGAAAAGAAGGTCGTGGGGCAGGATGACGTTGAGATGACCTTCGGGGAACATCTTGAAGAACTCCGCAAAGTGCTGATACACATTGCGGTGGCTTTTCTTTTGCTCTTCATCGTGCTGTTCACCTTCTTCAAAGGCGACATCATCGACCTTGTGTTTTACCCCTCGCAGAGCGGCTTCATCTCCAACCGTCTCATGGCGAAACTCGCCTCCCTCACCGGCGTGGAGGCGTTGAGAATCAACGCTGACCAGGTGCAGATCTATAACGTGAAGATGGCGGGGCAGTTCATGCTTCACATCAAGGCGTCGGCGGTCGGGGCGCTCGTGGTGGGCTTCCCGTACATCATCGGGCAGTTGTGGGGCTTCGTGAGGCCCGCGCTCGGCAAGGAGATAAGAAGGCGCAGCCGCCGCATAGTGTGGAAGATCGTCTTCTGGTTCTTCCTCGGCGTCGGCTTCAGCTACTTCGTCATCGCGCCGCTCGGCATCAACTTCCTCGTCACCTACGAGGCCAACGGACAGATAGAGAACATCATCGACGTCGGCTCGTATGTAAGCACGGTGCTCGGCGTCTGTTTCGCCGGCGGCTTGGTGTTTCAGCTGCCGTTACTGATCAGGCTGCTGGCTTCGATAGGCATCGTCAACTCGGAATGGCTGCGGAAGAACCGCAAGATCGCGATAGTGGTGCTACTCGTCATCTCGGCCATGATCACGCCGCCCGACGTCATGAGCCAGCTGCTCATCTTCCTGCCGTTCTACCTCCTCTATGAATACGGCATCACGATTGCAAAGAAAATAGAAAAGCAAAATATATGATATTATTTGAATAAATAATCTCTTTCAAATTGGTTTGTGGTTCTGAATTTGTACATTATGAGTTCATTTTTCTGATGAAGTCGTCAACGTTGTCGTATGAATTTACAAGCCCCATTTTTTCTTCTTCAAGAGAAATGTCGATTTTGTTTTGTCTGTCTGAAATCCTGAAAACACCGCTTGTGAGGATTTGTTCAAGCATTGTTGTGGCTAATGAATTAGAACTGTCGTACTCCAAAATTATAGTGTTCATTTTTTTATTATTTTGTGTGCAAAAATAATGCAAATAAACGATTTGAGATGCTTTTCTGAAAATTATTTTTCATGTTTCTTTTTTTGTTATCTTTGCCGGAATTTTTTCGGAACGATATTATTGGGTTGAATTTTATTTTGATTTTTGGAAATGCAGATAGACAAGACTAAGGAATTGGAGACCAAAGGCATTGGCGCTCTGTTGCTTGCGTACGCGATACCGTCGGTGGTGAGCCAGGTCATCGCGTCGGTTTATAACATTTGTGACCGCATCTTCATCGGGCAGGGCGTGGGTGCGCTCGCCATCGCGGGCCTCGCCATCACGATGCCGGTGATGAACATCGTGCACGCCTTCGGCGCGTTGGTGGGTGTCGGCGCGGGCGCGAGGATGTCGATAGTCCTCGGCAGGAAAGACGTCAACTGGGCGGAGAACATCCTCGGCAACAGCGTCATCTTCACCACGGTGCTGAGCGGCCTCGTGATGCTGTTCGGCTATCTTTTCATGGATAAGATATTGATTCTCTTCGGAGCGACGCCCGACACGGTGTCGTACGCGCACGAATACATGGTCATCGTGCTGCCCGGCATGTTCCTGCTGACGATGGCGTTCAACCTCGCCTCGCTGATACGCGCGAGCGGCTATCCCACCAAGTCGATGCTCATCCTCGGCAGCGGCGCGATACTGAACATAGTCCTCGACGCGCTGTTCATCTTCAGGTTCGACATGGGCATCGCGGGCGCGGCGTGGGCGACTACAATCTCAATGGCGTTCGCCACGGTGCTGTCGGCCATGCATTTCCTGAGGAGAGACTCGTTCATCAGGTTCAGGCGGCACGGCTTCATCCCGCGCGGCTACATCTTCAAGAACATCTTCATGATAGGCATGAGTCCGTTCCTGATGAACGTGGCGGCGGCGGGCGTCGTGGCGATACTCAACCGGCAGCTCATCAGGTTCGGCGGCGACTTCGCGGTCGGGGCATACGGCATCACCAACAGCTTCATGAACTTCATGGTGCTGATAATCATCGGCGTGTGCCAGGGCATGCAGCCTATCGCCGGATACAACTACGGGGCAGGCCATCCGCAAAGACTGAAACGCGTCTATATGCTTACGATGAAGGTGTGCGTGGCGCTCGGAATCCTGTCGGCTGTCTTGGGCTGCGCCATGCCGCGTCTCATCTCGATGGCGTTCACGAGCGACACGGCTCTGCTCGACATCTCGCAGAAGGCCCTGCCGCTCATCTCGGTGATGTCGCCGCTCATCGCGTTCACCATCGTCAACTCCAACTTCTTCCAGAGCATCGACAAGCCGTGGATCGCCATCGCGACGAGCCTCTCGCGCCAGGTCATCTTCCTGATACCGATGATGTATCTCGTCCCGATGATATTCACGAAGCTCGGCTACGCCCCGCTGTACGGTGTCTTCGCGTCGTGCACGGCGTCCGACATCTTCGGCGCGGTGCTCGCCTTCGTACTGATGCTCACGCAGAAGAAAGTGTTTAGAGATTAGAGGGTGGAGAGTGAAGAGTAAAGAGTAAAGAGTGGAGAGTGAAGAGTAAAACTTTTTAACCAAAACTTTATAAACTGATAAGATGAGTTTGCTCCACTCGCTGCGCTCGGTCGCAATGACGTTTTGCTTTTTAAATAATTGATATTGAGTGTGTTACGGCTTCGCTGCAACACACTCAATATTTTTATTTCCCCAATTGAAGGCGTCATTGTGAGCGACCGCAGGGAGTCGAACAATCTCACTCAATATTTTTATTTCCCCAAATGACGTCGTCCTTGCGAGCGACCGCAGGGAGTCGAGCAATCTTCGCGTGCCCGGACAAAAAAACATCTTGCCGTATCGAAAAATAGTGTAATTTTGCTGCCCGTATGGAAAATGTATTTGATAAATATTGCATACAGTTGCTTTCGGCGCATAAGACCGCGCCGTCGGGCTTGATTATTACCCCCCCCCGTATAAGTCGGTAATAATCAATCAATTAAGTTTTTTGAGACAGAAATACGCGCCGGCAGTCAGTGACTGTCGGCCTTTCGTCGTTTCCGTGCGTCAGCCCCGGACGCCTTGACCACCCGAATACCTGCAGACAATCAAATAACAACATCAAATCAAAATAATAACCATCAAATTAAAAAATGTATAACCATCAAAAAGAAAGGAAAAGAAAGATGAGAAACAAAAACAAGAGGAGGTGCGGCATTATCGCGACGGCGCTGGTGCTGCTCGCGCTGTCGGCCTCGCCGGCGGCCTACGGCCAGAAAGACGGATTCTTCAGCAACGCTGACGGCGGCATGCGCGGCGGTGACGTCGACGGCGGCCAAGAAGCCACATGGGATGGCATGAAAAGCAACGAG
>JAKSNA010000063.1 GCA_024400295.1 Bacteroidales bacterium
GCTTTTTAGTAAATCGTTTATAATCAATGTTATGTTTTCATCGAACTCACGTTATATTATGGAAACGGCACAACAAGGTTGGAGCCGCGATGTAATGCTGCAAAATATATCCTTGGATTATTATCACGCAAAGGGAAAAGAAATCAATAATTTTGCAAATACTCTGCCACCTGTTCATTCCGATTTTGCACGGTATGCTTTCAAAGACCCATATAGTTTCGGTTTTATTGGCTCATCCTCACTCAAAAACGAATTAGAGCTAGAAAAGAAATTAACGGAGCGTATAATTGATTTTCTTATGGAAATGGGAAGAGGTTTCGCATTTGTGGGACGACAATATCATTTGATTGTTGATGGAGACGATTACTATATTGATTTACTAATGTATCACTTACAGATGCATCGCTATGTAGTAGTCGAACTCAAAGCTGTTGAGTTTATTCCCGAATTTGTCAGCAAACTAAACTTCTATGTATCCGCTGTTGATGAATATATAAAAATGCCACAAGATAATCAAACAATTGGTTTTCTTTTGTGTCCAACCAAAAGTAATGAGAAAGTTCGTTTTTCCTTGAGAGGTTTTACACAGCCAATGGGTGTTGCAGAATACGAAATTAAACAACTGATTGAGGAAGTCCAAAAAGTATTACCTGATATTGACGATGTTTCGTTAGACGAAAACAGAAACTATTATGGCAAATAAAGAAATAAAATCAGACATAATGAACCTTATTGGCTATGGGTTGGCAAAATTTGACACTGCATTTGTCAAAGAGTTTGGCTTGTCATCAAAAGCGGCCTTTGCCCGCTATGTTGTACAATTAGGATTAGCCAATACAGAAAAGGCTGTTTCCAACCGTATGGATAGTTTTGACCCATATTTTGATAATGGTCGTAGAGGTTGGTTTCAACGCAACCAAAGAGAACATATCAAATTGTACATAGACAGTTTATTTGGAAATGAAAATGCACATAGTTTTGCAAACATAGTAAAGATGTTCATAAAGGACTTCAATTCAGGCATTGCAATTTCTACTGATATTATTTCGCCAACACAAAAGTCGAGATTCAAACAATTACAAGAAACAGGGAAAGAAGCAGAGTTTTTCTTTATGAACAATTACAAAAAGGTTCCTATTTTTGAAAATGGAATTATTGAAGATGCAAGGCTTTGGGGAGATGGTTATGATTTTCAAATACAATGTAATGACATGTATTTGTTAGCAGAAGTAAAGGGTCTTCGCTCAAACAAAGGTTCTATTCGCATGACGCAAAACGAATATAAAAAAGCACTTGAATATAGTAAAGATTATATATTGATAATTGTTAGCAATTTGCAAAATACACCAAAACTCAATTATATTGAGAATCCAGTACAAACATTAGCACTAACCCCAAAAGAAATGTGTACAACTCAAATAAGCTATTATTCCGACAATCTAAATTGGTAAATTATGAATATCACAGCAATATTTAATTTTGAAAACAAAATATATAAGTTCTCTCGTTTATTTGAAGAACTTGACAGAAATTATGATGACGAAAGTTATGCTTATTTTATAGAAGAGTGGCCAAATACAGAGAATGGGATTTTCGAGATAAATTTGTTCAAAAACAATAATCTTGAAGGTAAAATAATAGAAAAAGGTTATGTGGCTGTATATGATAGTACAGACAAAGCATGTCCTGACGAACTAGTAAACGCAAACATTAAATTTACATAACGACTTAATGTACAACCACAAGAATTGGCGTGATATGAACAAAGAGAAGACAATGACAAGACAAGAGGCTGTTGAGGAAATTGATGAGGTTCAACAAGAGGCATACAATGCTTATTATGTTCAGAAAGCAATGAATCTACTTCGTAAGATACAGATTGAAAGCGAAGTCAATGACCAATGGGGAAATGGAGACGCAACGCAAATTCACCACATATTCCCGAAATCAGAGTTTCCGCAAATTGCGCATTACATTGAGAATCTGATAAAACTGACAGCAACACAACATTACACTATGGCACATCCGAACAACAAGACACAACAGATAAACAAAGATTATCAACTCACTTGTTTGCTCGCAAAAGCCGACACAATAGAAAAGTCATTACAAAAATTCGGAGAAAAATATTATCGAAAAGAATCGTTTATTTATGTGATTTCCATTGGTTTATCTACCAATGATTTTGGCTTTTCTCTTACATTTCCCGACATAAAACGAAAATTGATACAAATATACAATAATGCCGCATAAAATGGCTTTCCAAATCACCGTCAACATATACAAGAACAATCAATTCAAATGGCAAGAACAAGTCTTGCTTGATGCCTCGACCAAAGCCGAAGCCAAGCAAAAAGCCAAGCTAATACCAAACTCAACACGCTGGGCAATGGACTTAACCCCACGCCCCGATTTACGCACGATTAAAAGATATAGTAACAACCCCTTTTGCTTATGCATATAAACTTCTTTACATTCCGACCAGTACAACAAGTAGTAGAACTCACACTCTACACCGAGAAACAAGAACATACACATCCTGAATGTGTGTACAAAGACGAATGTCCCGAAATCTGGCGAAGGCACCCAGAACTTGCCGAAGTCAAAAATCTTTTCTACTCACTCATAAACACTGATGAATGTAAAGGAAAGCAATACACTGCTCAAATAAATTTGAACCATCAGAAGCAACGTCGCATAGCCAAACACATTATCAGCCAGCAACTATACAACCATTTCCGCCAAACGCAGATTGCCACTTTCGACAAAATTGACAATGTTGAGGTTTGGGTAAAAAAGGAACAACAATCAACAACCGGTTGCACTGAATATCTACGCTTCTCGCTCATACCACAATATGCGATATTCTCTGAAGGTTGGGAATTAGTTGTCGCTTTCAACGGCATTTCAACGGTCTATAACAAGCCGCTGTCCGCACTCGATTTGCAGACCGACCGTTTCAAAGTTGTTGTCGGTGGCGAGGTGGTCAAATACAAGAATCTGACACCAAATCAAAAACAGCAGATTGACAAGGCTTTTCCAAAAATCAACCGTGAGTTGGTTTCAGAACTGCACATTACAGAGGAACGTTTTCACAACACCGAAAAATATACCACCACATACAACCATATCAACAACTTTGTCCGCCAACACTTGCTTACATGTGAGTTTCAGGCTCTTTTCTGTTTGTCGGGTGAAATGTTCAATGTGCCAGAAGAACGTATCGGGCAAGTGGCTAAAGGTGCTAACCTCTTGCAATTCAAAAATGGTAAAACAGGCATTGACCCTTATAGTTGTGTGTTCGGGTCAAGGCCTATGGATGATTTTGGCATTTATCAGCCCTCGCCGAAACCGCAAGTTAAGTTTTTCTTCATAGCACAAAAATCCGATGTCAGCGTTTGTCAGTCGTTGTATAGTATTTTCACGCAGGGCTACAAGCCGATGGTTGACACATCAACAGGCGAACAACGATATGTTTTTCCGCCTCTTGCAACATGTATCAAACAGCCATTCAGCACAGACCCGAATGGCAGTATCTACTTTTCAGACTTACAAAATGCTTTGTCTGAAATCAAGACACAACTTGCCAACAAACCATTAGACCCACAAACACAATATGTAGCTATTTACATCAGCCCTATTTCCCGTGATGCTGTGAATAGTACTTATTATGGATTGTACTTTCAAATCAAAGAGTTGTTGCTCGAAAAGAAGATTACTTCGCAAGTCATTTATAAAGACCGACCAAATAATCAATATTTCAATTACCATCTGCCTAATATCGCTACAGCCATTCTTGCAAAAATCGGTGGTATTCCGTGGCAGCTGAACAGCCATACGGCAAACAAAGATTTGGTTATTGGCGTTGGTGCGTTCCTGTCCGAAAAAGTCGGTGAACGTTACGTTGGCAGTGCTTTCAGTTTCAACCCTAATGGATTGTTCAAAAACTTCGACTGTTGCAAAGCTAACGACCTCGAAAGCATCGTTGCCGGTATCCGCAAGGCAATCGGACACTTTGTTGTTGATAGTGAGACCAATCCTCAACGCCTTATCATTCACTACTACAAGACGATGAGCAAACGAGAGGCAAGGCCGATAACGCAAATGCTTAACACATTGGGATTGAAAATCCCTGTTCTTATTGTCACCATCAACAAAACCGAAACAAGCGACATAGTAATGTTTGACGAGAAGCAACAGGGGTATATGCCACTGAGCGGAACGGTGCTGAAAATCCGTAACGATGATTTCTTGCTTTACAACAACTCTCGTTACAAAGAAAATGAAAAACGTGATATGCTGTTCCCTGTCCGTATTCGCTTGTCAAAAATCGACAAACGGAAGGGCAGCGATATTCCTATGTCCGATGCTTTTGAGTTGCTGAATCAAGTATATCAGTTCAGTCGAATGTATTGGAAGTCAGTCAAACAACAGAATCTTCCTATTACAATCAAATACCCCGAAATGGTAGCCGAAATAGTTCCTCATTTCACTGAAGCGGAATTGCCCCAGTTCGGGAAAAACAATCTTTGGTTCTTGTAACCTCACATGTCATTTGCTTGCTGTAACGCTCATTGTTATGATAGGTGAAATAGCACACGACCAACGCTCACTCCGAAAAATGAAAGATTGAAATATCCTAATATCGAAAAAAACGGGAAAACATAACACAATTTTTCCGACCGTCTGTCGAAAATAATCACTACTTTTGCAAACTCAACAGATATAAGACACATGACAATCGACGACATACGCAAAATAATCGCTCCAGATGAGCATCGCGAACTTGAGCTCAAAAAGACCACTGGCGAGTTGAAAGACGCCATGCATTCGGCTTGCGCATTTCTGAACACCGACGGTGGCTGGCTGATTTTTGGAATTGCTCCGACATCACTCAATATTGTTGGTCAGGAAGTTACCGATAACACTCAGCGCGAGATGGCCAATGCACTGAACGGATTCGAACCTGCTGTTAATGTCCGCGTGGAGTATGTCAATGTGCCGGAACATCCCGGCAACAAAGTCATTGCAATAAATTTCGACGGCTGGGTGTGGGGGAAAGAACCTTACACATATCACGGCTGCCCATATATCCGAGTCGAAAGCACGACAAAACAGATGCCGCGTCAGATGTTTGAGGACAGGATTAAGGCAGCCAAGCCCCACAAGTTCGGATGGGAGAACCAGATTGCAGACGATTTCACCATCGACGACCTTGATGAGAAACACATAATGAATGCCGTTCGTCTTGGTGTCCGTGGCGGACGTATGCCAGAAAGTGCATTGTCGCTACCTGTAAATGAGATACTTATGCGTTTTTCTATGTTGCAAGACGGTAAGCCGTTGCAATCGGCTGTGACTTTGTTTTGCAAAAATCCGCATTACTATCCTCAACTGTTGCTCCGCATGGCAAGGTTCAGAGGAAAAGACAAGAATGAATTTATCGACAATCAACGTGTTCAAGGAAACTTCTTCGACCTGCTTGATGCTGGCATGGCATTCTGTTTCAAGCATTTGAACTTACACGGAAAGGTTGTTGGTTTGCAGCGTCAGGAGCAACTCGACATTCCTGTTGAAGCATTGCGTGAAGCCATGATTAATGCACTTTGTCACCGCTCTTATGATTCAGTATCAGGTTCGGTCAGCCTCGCAATATACGATGACCGCGTTGAGATTGAGAACCCCGGACATTTCCCTGCCGGCATCACACCGGAAAACATCAAGTCGGCTCACGACTCAAAACCGAACAATCCAATCATGGCCAGTGTCCTATACAAGACCACTTGGCTCGAAAGCTGGGGAAGCGGCGTGAAGCGCATGGTTGACGCTTGCCGCGAGCAAGGAGTGCCAGAACCGTACTACGAAATACGCCCTGGCGGAGTGGCTATTATATTCACTCTCGCCACTCAAATTGGCGAGAGTGATTTCGGTGGTAATTTCGGTAGTGATTTCGGTGGTGATTTCGGTAGTCAACTTTCTGACAGACAGGCTGTTATCTTATCGGCAATCATCAAAGACGGCAAAGAAACTGCGAAACATCTTGCGGTAGTGCTTGGCGTTAGTCAGCGTAGTGTAGAAAACGACTTGTCGTATCTACATAAGAATGGTTTCATAGAGAAATCAACCAAAGATACAAGAAGTCCTTGGATTGTCTTGAAAAGGAAATAATCACTTTCCCATAATTTATGCCGACACCACAAAATGTCGGCATAATAAACTTTGCAAATGTCATCACACATTTTCATGACTTAACGCTTTACTACAAGAAATTCTCCCCAAAAACACTCACTCTGAAAAATGAAAGATTGAAATATCCTAATATCGAAAAAACGGGAAAATACAAGAAAGCTGTCTCGCCGAACACAAAACTCTCGTTGATTAGAAAAGGAGAAAAAGGGAAATGTCGTCTCTCAACCAAGCCCCGTGTAGCATGACGGTTCATGCGGTGAAGCGGTGTTCCTCCCTCTTTCGCTTTGGCGGCGTTCCATGGCTGGCAAGGGCTTCGCGAGCGGCTGCAAAAAAAATCTCCACCCTGCGGGTAGTATTTTTTTGCGCCGCCCTTGCCAGCCACCGCGCTATGGCGCTTGGAACCGCCGCCAGCACGCTCAATCGGTCGTCACCCGCGGCTTCTCCTGCGCCGCCCCCGACCCCCTTTTTTCAGCGGTGCGCTGCGCGCATCTTTTCAGGGGGGCGCAGCCGCCGCTTTTGTCAAGGCGCGCCGCCGTGTCGCCTCGCTGGTGGCGGCAGGCAAAGCGGCAATGAAGCACACGTTTCTTATCAAAGTCATTCGCCGCATTTGCCTTTGCCACCTTACTGCCAGACGCCCTCATGCAGCCCCTGACGCTTCCGTCTTCTGTCAACGCAAAACAGTAATAAAACGCGACTGCCTCTAATTCAGGAACCACATCGGGCTGCATTCCGGGCTTTTCCTGGCAGAGCGAGGCTCCGCACGCGGCGCGCGCCACCCGCATTAAGGCACCTCTGAACATGACGCTCACGCACCCGCTTTTAGGCATACGGCAGAAAAAATGAAAACGCGCGCCATTTTCACCGCGATCACGTAAAAGGAAAGTGCCATCGGTGTTCGTTGGTCTTCAACGTCTTCGGTGACAAAACAGTTTTTGTTCGCCTCCACTTAATTTCAAGTTTTCGTCTCTCAACGAAGCCCACTGCAAGACCTTCTGCTTCGTGGAATTTCACTCCGCAAGCTACGTTCAGTTCCACTCGCAGAAGCACTTGCAGTTCCATCGTAACATTACGGACTTTTTTTAAAGTTTTCGTCTCTTTTCACGGCTCACGTCGGCAAGAGCCTTCCTGCGTTTCGCCTCCATTTCGCCGCCAGCTGTTACGCTGCGCTCCACGGCTGACGGCTCCATTACGGCTTCACTCCGTCAGGCACTTGCACCTACGCCTCCGTCTCCATCAACGCGCGGTGTCCGGCTGAACACAACGCGTATGGTGCCCGCCCGACCCACCCACACTAAGGGCATTGTAACATTAAGTTTCCAAATATCGGAATGTCAAAAAACATAAAACCATCGGCGGGAAAACGAAAAAGCAAAAACGCTTCTTCAAGAAAAAAAACAAATAAAATCATAATGCAAAGTTAGCTCGTAAAGTTTGCCCGTCAAGGCCAAGCCCTGCGGGTTTTTGGAAAAAAATCTCCACCCTTCCGCAAGCTCCAGGGTAGTATTTTTTTCCAAAAAGCCTTGACTGCCCGCACTTTACTTCGCTGAAAAAGCATTATCATTTTATTTTTTGCTTTTTCTTTTTGGTTTTGGTTGGAAAAAAATATGGGGGCGTTCGCGTTGCAGTCGCTTCGCGTCTCTGTGACCTGTGCATCGCCTTTTGGGACGGTCAGCCCAAAGGCACAAAAGCCGACATCGCTCTTTGCGAGAAGATGGAAAAACCTTGCTTGGTGGTCAGCTTCTGATGCACATTCCGGCACGTCCAAGCACATTCCGACACCGCCTTTGTCGGTGTCAGAACGTACTCGGATTTTAATGACTAATTTTGCCACTGACACGCGAAAAACACATGCCGAATGGACACCACTTTCTATATATCTGCTATATACCTGCCATACCCCTCTCCACATGTGTTCGACGCGCGCCGGAAAAGCACAAATCACACCCCAAAACACCCCTCATGAGACATCTTGCAACGCTCATCACCACGCTCCTGTTTGCGGTCAACCTGTTCGCGGCTTCGCCGCTCCATGGCTATGCCATCGAGACGTTCCCGACCGATCTTTTGGAGATACCTGCCGCCATCCCCGACCGATCCGAGACGGTCATCCGACTGCCCGACCACATCGAGAACCGTGTCGAAGCCACATTTGATTTTTCAAAATGGTAACCAAATCAAATGATATCTCATGATTTCGTAAATGTTAACAAACCCTCTCAGTTATCCAAACCGCATTCTTTTATCCCACTTCTTCATATTGTTATTGGTGTATTATCATGAAATCGGGTGCATTTAAGTGAAATTGAATGCAACAAGGTTTGTTTTTTAGGATTTCTTATATACTTTTGCACCCGGATTCCGGCGAGAGTGCGGACCCGATGGCGCACCGGTCAAAGCCAGTCAAGTCCAATCCTGCTGAGTATCCACCAAAAACCAAAATTTTTATAAACACTCAAAAACCAG
This sequence comes from Bacteroidales bacterium, assembly GCA_024400295.1. Taxonomy (GTDB): domain Bacteria; phylum Bacteroidota; class Bacteroidia; order Bacteroidales; family F082; genus Limimorpha. The sequence goes on from JAKSNA010000063.1 coordinate 8,653, forward strand.
AATCATCATGGGAACTATCAAGCAAGGTATTCTCGGCGGTTTCTCCGGCAAGGTCGGGACCGTCGTCGGCGCGAGTTGGAAGGGCATCGCCTACATGCGCTCGCTCGCGCAGTCAGTGAAGAACCCCCGGACCAGGAAGCAGAGCATGCACCGCGAGCTTTTCATGAAGCTCATCGGGCTGATGTCGCAGTTCGAGGCGCTGCTCAACATCACGTTCAGGGAGAGGGCCGTCAGGATGTCGGCGTACAACGCCGCCACGAAGGCCAACTACGCCAACGGGCTCGTCTCGTACGTCGGCGACAGCCTGACCGTCAACCCCGACAAGCTCATCATCGCCCAGGGCTCGCTGCCCGGCGTGCACGGCGGCGCAGTCACCATCAACTCCGGCATGGCCAAGATGACGTGGGACGACAACTCCTCCGAGGAGGGCGCCGACGCCACCGACAAGGTCATGGCCGTGCTGTTCAACACCGCCAAGAACCAGATCCACGCCATCTCCTCGACAGGCAAGACCCGCAGCAGCGGCAGCTACTCCAACGGCGGCTTCGACTCCTGGGCCGGCGACAGCGTGGCATGCTACATCGCCTTCGTCAAGGAGGACGGCTCCGCCGCCTCCGACTCCGCCTACCTCGGCACCGTGACACTCCCGTCAGAGTAAGCCACTGAAAACTAATTACTAACAACCAAAAAACAAAAATCATGGGTACAATCAAGAAAGGTATTCTCGGCGGCTTCTCCGGCAAGGTCGGAACCGTCGTGGGCGCGTCCTGGAAGGGCATCGCCTACATGCGCGGACAGGCGCAGT
>JAKSNA010000064.1 GCA_024400295.1 Bacteroidales bacterium
TTTGCAGTAGTCGAAATTGATGCTTCCGTCGGCATTGGTGCCGCAAATGTCATCGTCGGTCATAGGCATTCCGCAACTCTGGCAGAATTGAGGTAATTGCCCCTCTTGCAGATGCTTTTCCTTAACGGGGAAAGTCGCATCGTAAGCCGCAAAATCATCCGGCTTTTCATCGCACACGAAATAGCCTTCAGGTGTATGATATATGCCTTCGATTCCATTCAAGTAACCTGGAATAAGTTCCTGCGCTAAAAAATACGGCACTTCACTTTCAATAGGTTCGCCGTGATAATGTATTTTCAAACTGCTGGCCAAGACAAAACCGGCATGTTTGTAGAAGTCGATGTTGCCTTCCATACAAAGCACGCCGACGCCCATCTCTTTGGCTTTTCCGATGGAATATTGAAGCAGTTTCAGGCCGTAGCCTTTACGTTTATAATCTGGATGTATGCTGATGGGGCCGAAAGTCCAGGCTGGAAAAGGGGTACCGTCCATCTTCACAATAGTCGCTTTGGAAAACATCACATGCCCGATGATTTTTCCGTCTTCTTCCATCACGAAATCGAGTTCCGGGATGAAGTCGGGGTTGTTTCGATATTGGTTGAGCACGAAATGCTCCTTGCATCCGGGGCAATAGACGTTCCAGAATGCTTCGCGGGTGAGGTTCTCCACCTCGCGGTAATCTTCAGGTTGTTCTAAACGAATATTCATAGTTACAGAAGTTTTGGCATAAACCCTTCATGTCTGATTCCGAGCGCGTCGAGTTTCGGTGCCGTCTTTGCGATTATCTCCTCTTCGTTGCCTTGGAGCGGGAAATACGTCACCGCCTCGACATCGCGCGAGAAGACGATCTCGCCGTGGAACTGCAGTTCGTAATTCTCGAATCCGGGCATGTCATCGGCGGCGATGGAGAGGCAATTTGGCTTTGAAACGGAGAGTTTTCCGCTTTTCAACATATCGTAAAAGAACATCAGTCCGTTGAACCAGCCGCCCTTATTCAAAGTCGGGTCTGTCGGGAATCCCTTGATACATAACGCTTTGGGGTCTTTGACAAAAGTCGGGGACTTAAGCAGCGACTCATCGAAGTTGAAGCTGCTTCCGACGGTCATCGTCGTGCGGTCGATGAAATTCTCCTTTCGCAAAGTCAGCATTACGGAGCCGTAATGATAGAACAAGTCCGGGTCACGCGCGAGGTCGGCGACCTTGTTTTTTCCGGTCAGGACGCCGTATTTCGGGAAATCGGAGTTTTCAAGGCTGTTTGGATTGACTCCGTACATTCGTCTCACCCATTCCCGGCGCGTCTCGACGCCTCCGTTGCTCGTGCCGTGTCCGGTCTCAAACATACTCTTAACTCTGTCTGACTCAACGATTTTCTCGAAATCATCGGCGCGGACGCACATCGAGAAATCACTTTTTTCAACAATCTCCTTCAGGAACGATTCCACTTCCCGCACCTTTTCGGCATCCCTGCCGTAAACCATCGAATGCAGCTGCATCCTGAAGCGGTAAGTCGGGGCGTAACCTTCTAAAATCTTATTTTTTTCGCCTGTCATATTTTTTAGTTTAAATTTACCTGTGAATAATCCTGTCAATGATTTGAACAGCAGCATCTATGATTTTACGTCCCGTATCACATCGATTTTTATCATTTTTCATCTGTCAAATTTCAGCCAGCAAAGATATGTTACTCATTGGCAACATGCAAGAGAAAAATTAAAATATTTTCAGTCGGGCAACAAATTTCAATTTTTTGATGAAGTATTCGGAAAAGAGATGTATTTTTGCAGCGGATTTCAGAGTAGAAGTCATGAAGAGAGTATTTTTTGCGGGCTCGATTCGTGGCGGGTGTCAGGACGAGGCTGTCGGCCGGGATCACCGACAGTTTCCGAGTCATACATCCATTTACTCTGTCACAGACAAACTCTTAACACAATAAAAACCGACACAATGCAAGCAACTTTTTCCCAGCGGCTCATCAAGTTGGCCGACCTCAACCATCACCAGACTTTTTTTGCCGGACGCTGTTCGGAGTATTTTCTGGAGAGTTCATATTTCGCTGTGGCACAGTACGTTGACACGAAGGACACGGTGCTTCTGGTGCTTCACGGCATCGACTTCAAGTTCCCGATTTTCGCGGGCGACATCGTGACATTCGAGAGCAAGGTCGTGGCGGCAGGCAAATCGACCATCACTGTTTACACGAAGATGTACCGCAGCCGCGAGCCGGAGAAGACGGCCGCCGACGGTTTCGCCACGTTCGCGTATCTCGACGAGAACCACCATTCGAGGCCGCACGGCATCGTCATAACGCCCGTGACCGAAGAGGAGCGGTGGCTCAACAGCCAAGCCCTTGAGATCCTTGAAGAATCCAGGAACAGGGCGAAGGCAGCGATAGATTGGACTGCAAATCACAGACACCTATGACGATAGCGCGTCTTGCCATTCTTCAGAGGTTGTTCCCATTCCATGACTCATCACGCAAAATGACCCATAGACTTCATTTTATGTCATTTTGTTTTACATCACCTCCTCCACTCCGATTTCCTTCATCGCCTGCCTGATCTTTCCGGCGACAGCACCTTTGATAATGATATGGTGGTTGCCGATCGGGCGGTTAAGCATATATTCCGGCTTGTAGAATTTAAATGTTATCTGCGTCCTGCAAAGATGCTCGCTGTACGGTTTTTCGACCGCGTCAACCTCTTCGACGAAGAAACGTTCAAGCCGTCTGCCGCCCCATTTGAAAATCGTATATCTCTGATTTACAGGTATCTCCCCCGCTATCGCGATTCCAAGTCCCGACTCGAAGTGACTTCTGAAACCATATTTTCTGCACATCGACATCGGTATGGTGCAATGCGCGAAGGTAGTGGTTCCGTTTTCTTTCGACATGCCCGACGGATTCGCCATGAACGCCGGCTGCCATGCAATCCTGCGAGCCATAATCATGGTAAGAAGCGATTGCAGGTCGCCTTCGCACGAGGCATCGATGCCTTCGTCGTTGAGCATCGCAAGCGCGAGACAACTCGTCGCTTTCAGTTGTTTAACAATATCAAAGCATCTGATTGTCAGACAAGTACAGTTTTCCTCATGACAAATCTGACTTATCGCCAAATACAGTTTCAGTGAGTTCAACAAATCGCGGTGATTCGCTTCACCGAAGGAGATGCCGGAGTCTTCATAATCTTTAGCTAACAGTTCAACCATCTCATCGTCAATCAGTTGCACTCGCGCAACAAGACGTTCAATATCGACATTCACAAAATCGACGTTGAACTTTTCCTTGACAAATTCACGGTCAACGCCGCTTGCGATGAGCCAATCGGACGGCTCGCCGAAGATGGCGATTCGGTTAAATTCAATGAGCCTGCTGCTTTTAACGTTTTCGGCATTGACATTTGAGACAAGTTTTTTGTCCGACTTAATTTGTTGTGGACCAAGCAGATCCGCAACGATTTCCTCGTTAGTCCCGTGAATGATTTTGCCGTTTCCGCCTTTTTCATTGAGATAAGTCAGGATCTCCATTGACGCTGCAAGCGAATTGTTCCTGCCGTCGGCAATCAACGTTACGTTTTTAGCAACAAATTCATTTTCAAGGAGTTTGACAAAAAGTCCTTCAACTCCACCTGTCGCCACAAGGAATGTATCATGCTTCTCAATTTGCGGAAGCGGCATCTCCTCGCCTACCATATTGAAACTTGCATTACATTTTTCAGCAAGCAAAGACAACAGTTCCGCATATTCTTTTTTAACATATTCATCGGTCTGAAACGACGAGCGAAGGATTAAAATTTCATTCATAACAAATTGATTTATAGGCAATAACCAAAAACTCCAAACATCCTAAAGTTCCTCAACCACCTACTGTATAGCGAGCAATTCGATTTCGAAGATCAGTGTTGAACCAGCCGGGATTCCGGGCATCGAATAGTTGCCGTAGCCCATTTCGGCTGGAAGATAGAGTTCCCATTTGTCGCCGACGTGCATCTGCTGCATCGCGATGACCCAGCCTTCGATGAGTTCGCGGAGGCGTATCGTGAGCGGCTCGCCGCCGAAGCTGCTGTCGAACTGCTTGCCGTCGATGGTTCTTCCGGCATAATGAGCCGTGACGATGCTGTTTCTCGTTGCAGTGACACCATTGTCTTCGCCGGACGCTAACACCTTGTAATACACGCCTTTAGACAATGCGACAACGCCGTCTTCCTTGGCTTTTTCAGCAAGCCATTCCTGATTTTTCTGATAATATTCCTGTCTTGTCATGATATTTTATTTTTGATTTTACAAAATTATGTCTTCTAATCTCAGTTTCGGGACGTAATGAACGCCATCCTCACGAAAATAAGCCTTGCTTTCCTCCGGCGAAATCGGTTTCAACCTGATGTTTTCAGCACCTTTCCCGACAGCGAGAATCGCCAGCGGTTCATATTTCAGATTGAAATGCTCTGCGATATTTGCTTTGTTGAACGCACAAATAATCAATGCGTTAAGTCCCATTTCCGTTGCTTTCAACGCCATGCTCTGAAGTGATATTCCGAGGTCGATGTCAAGGATTTTGTTTTCAGGGACGGAGCCGCAGACGATGACGAAAGCCTCCGGTTCAGTGCCTTCGTACGGCAGATGAAGTTCGGGCAGCATTCCGCCGAGCTTGATGTTCCCGTTGACGAAATCAGCGTCCTCGCCTTTCGTAACTAACTTAAAACGAAGTGCTTGCTGATTTTTGCCCGATGCAATCTTGGTGTTCACGTTGACGATGCGCTCAAGCATGTCTTGCTGAACTATGAAATCCGTCTTATAACCACGGTAACTGCGGTTTTTTTCAAACAAAGTGTCCAATGAAACGTGTTTCACCGTCTTTTTCGCGCCGGAATTGAACTCATCCATGCGTCTTTCCAAATATCCGTCTGCCATAATAAAACTCTCAAAATTTTCACAAAAATACGGTAAAATTCCAAAAGCGGCAACCTTATTTGAAAAAATATTATTTTTGCAGAAAATTTCAAGTCAAGAATGAAAACTATCAGGTTTTTTCTAAATATAATATTGATATTCATTGCATTAGAAACAAACGCCCAGATTTACAAAATCGACGGCCACGTTGCCGACAGTCTGACGAAGCAGAACCTGGCGTTCGTCAACATCGTGATTAACGACAACGGCACCCTCGGCACCACGACCGACATTGACGGCAATTTTGAGATAAGAAGCCGCGATGAAATCAAGAAACTAACGTTTTCATACGTCGGATACAAATCGAAGAAGATTGACATCACAGAAGGCGGCGAGGTGAGCCTTCAGATTATCATGCAGAGCGAAAATATTGAGTTACAAGAAGTTGTCGTCAACGCTGGCGAAAATCCCGCGCACCGTATCATCGAAAACGTGATCAGGAACCGTAAGCGCAACAATCCGGAAAACCTCAATTCATATTCGTACACCATCTTCGACAGGATGATTCTGACGCTCGACACCACATTAATCACCGACTCATCACTGATGAATATCAACAACTTCGTGCGTCGCAGCGACCTGATGATCATGGAGACCGTTTCGGAAAAATATCACAAGAAGCCGAACAAAAACAAGAAGGAGATCAAGGCCAACTTCATCTCCGGGCTGTCGAACCCAATGTATTTTTACGTCATCGAAGGAATGCAGAGCCTGAGTTTCTATGATAACTTCATCAAAATCAACGACAAAGACTACGTCAACCCCATCACGCATGGAAGCACATCGAAATATTTTTTCAACATCGAGTCGAAGGTGCCCGTCGGAGAAAACGACACCATTTTCCAGATCTCCTTCAAACCGAGGCGCGGGGCGACGTTCGACGGGCTGAGAGGCGTTCTGACGATACACTCCGACGGCTGGGCGGTGGCGAATGTCAAGGCCGAACCCGCAGTGGAACCGAAACCCGACGCCTTGTTCAACATCAAGTTCAAGATCCAGCAGTTGTATGCGAAAGTCAATGATTCAGTGTGGTTCCCGCAACAGCTCAACACCGACATAGAGTTTTTAGAGATGTTCACCGACGGCAAAGACGAAGTGTATATTTCAGCCAAGCCGGGACAGGAAAACACTGTCAAGCTGCTCGGAATCGGCAAAAGTTACATCAGCAACATCAGAGTGAACGAAGACATCAGCGACAAGATTTTCGGCAACACTGACATCGACATCGCAGATAACTCAACGGATAAAGACGAAGATTTCTGGCGGCAGTACCGCAACGACAGCATGAGCAGAAGAGTCGCGAGGACCAACGCTTTCGTCAACAGAATGGAGAAAAAGGCGAAAATCGATGCCGACAAACTCCTTGACAACGCCATGACAATCATGGAAGACGGCTGCATTCCGGCAGGACCGGTTGACTTGAAGCTCAACGAAATCCTTTCATACAACGACGCAAACGGTTTTTACCTCGGAGTCGGCGCAAAGACAAACCAAAAAGTGTCGAAACGTATCAGCGTAGGCGCGTACGGCGGCTATTGGTTCGCTGCGAAAAAAATGAATTATGGCGGGAATTTCTTTGTCAGGATGGACAAGAAGCATAACTTCGACATGAATCTCACTTTCGACAGGAAATTTTTCAACGTTGGAAACTACGGTTTTTCAGAAAACGAATACAACCCTCTCAGTGAAAGTTATTTCAAATATTATTATGTCAAATGGACAACGCTCAACACCTCACTATCGGCCGAGTTATCACGTCGTTTCGGCAAGATTTTTCAAGGCTTTGTGAAGTTCAGCGTCAGCGGCGTTGACGATGATTATTACGGCAAGCGCAACGACTATTGGGGTCAGTTCATGGTTTCTAAGCTCGATTTCAGGTTAAGAATCGCCTTCGGAGAACGTCTGATGGGCAGTCCGAAAGGGCTTGTCGTCGTCGAGAGAGGCAAGCCCGAGATCTGGGTCGGCTATCAGAAAGGTATGAAAGGCGTTTTCAGCAGCCCACACAATTTCGACAAGATCCAGCTTCAGTATTCCGACCACTGGAAATTCCGTTACATCGGCAAGACGTCGTTGACAATCCAAGCCGGTTATGTCTTCGGCGACATCCCTTTCAACGAGGTCTTCAGCATGTTCGGGACAGGCTCCAGTTTCGGGATTTATGCGACGGAAAGTTTTTCAACGATGGGGCCGAACGAGTTTTTCTGCGACAGGTTCGCGGCGTTGTTTTTCAGCCATAATTTCGGCAGGCTGTTCAAATCCAGCAGATTCAAGCCGGAGTTCATCTTCGTCACCAACATCGGAATCGGCGATTTGAAAAATCCCGACAAATACACAACGACAGCCCACGATTTCAAATCCATCAAAGACGGCTATTACGAGAGCGGCCTCGCCATCGGCAACATCCTTGACCTCGGAACCTCCCACATCGGTTTTTCATGCATGTACCGCTACGGTCCGTATTCCTTTGATAAAATGAGCGATAACTTCGCTTACAAGATTAAGATTACGTTCAGCTTTTAGCTGTCACACGGCAGCGTGTGTACGGCAGCACCTAAAAGACTCTCTTCAGGTCTTCAGTCGTCAAGCCGTTGAAGTCGCCGCTGCTCATGAATGCGCCGACGGTGTCAGAGTATGGCTTCTCGTTCAAGAGCGCGACAAGCTCGTCTTTCGAATGGACCACCCTGATGTCGGGACGTCTGAACCCTTCAACGATGCGCCCGTCGGTCATCATCTCCAACTTCTTGATGGCGACAGCGTGCGGGTCATAGAAAACGACGGCCTGGTCGCAGTCGTCAAGACAATTCGCATAATGGTCGATGAATACCTCACTGAGGCTGCTGTATGTATGCAGCTCAAAGACAACCAGTAGGTTCTTCTTTAAATACTGCTCACGCAATGCCTTGACCGTCGCAAGGACTTTCGACGGAGCGTGTGCGAAATCGCGGAAAACGACATTGTCTTTCTCCTTGTTTTCAAAAAGCATCTCAAGTCTGCGTGCCGCGCCCTTGAACGTCTTCATCGCCTCATAGAATGTCGCGTCGTTGATGCCTATCTGATGTGTCACGAAACGTGCCGCGTTGATATTCTTCATGTTATGCTGGCCGAATATCTGCACTTTCTCTTCTTTTCCGTTCGGAAGGACAAGGTAAGTGCCATCGTCGGCGATACGGCTTTTGTGGAAGTCATAGCCGAAGACGGACACTTTCGCGGCAGCCGCGAGTTTCCCGCACTCGTTGTCGTTGCCGTCGTAAATGAGGCAGCCGCCTTTTTCGATTGTCTTGATGAAAATCCTGAATTGTTCGAGATAGCTGTCAAAAGTCGGGAAGACGTTGACGTGATCCCACCCTATCCCGCTGATTACCGCGATATTAGGATGATATTTGTGAAACTTCGGCACACGGTCGATGGGCGACGTCAGATATTCATCGCCCTCGATGACCATGTACTTCGCCGTTTCGCTGAGGCGCACCATCACATCGAAGCCCTCAAGCTGCGCCCCGACCATGAAATCCGTCTCAATGCCGGCATGTTTCATCACGTGAAGAATCATCGAAGTGATAGTGGTCTTCCCGTGGCTGCCGCCGACAACGATACGTATTTTGTCTTTGCTCTGCTCGTAAAGATATTCGGGATATGAATAGATCTTAAGTCCAAGTTCCTGTGCGCGAATGAGTTCCGGGTTGTCGATGCGTGCGTGCATCCCGAGGATGACGGCCTCATACGAGTCGTCGAGCAACTCCGGATGCCAACCAAACTCTTTCGGAAGGATGCCTTCTTTTTCGAGACGCGAGCGCGACGGCTCAAAGATCTCATCGTCAGAACCTGTGACCTCGTAACCCTTTCTGTGCAAGGCAATTGCGAGATTGTGCATCGCACTCCCGCCGACCGCAATGAAATGGACTTTCTGGGCTAATGGACAAAAATTAGGCTGAAATCTTCCGAAAGCATAGTAATAACTA
>JAKSNA010000065.1 GCA_024400295.1 Bacteroidales bacterium
GCATCATGCAGATAGTTGTAAAATTCATCGCCTGAAGCGAAACACTCGAATTTTGCCCCGTCAGGCTGGCTGAGCGTCATACGGACATTTCTCAAATACGCCGCATTTGCCGCAGTCACCATCGCGAGCACCAGAAAAAATAGAATGTGCTTTTTCATTTTTATGTATTTTTTTAAGGTTTTTGAAGAATTTTTAAGTTTTCAATTATTGCTTTTTTCGTGCCAGAGATAAAAACCTTTGACGGCGCAAAGATATAAAATTTTTTATCGCTGTCCGAGAAAAACTGAAAACGTATAAAAAGGCTGTGGAAGTCAACGTGATACATCAGCGTGCTCCTCACCATCGTCGCCAGGCCGGAGAAGCTCTTCTGACGTTTGCGCACAGCGATTAATCTCGCAAATCTTTACCACAAAATCCTCAAGTCATTAAGTATTTTATCATGCTAAATCCCACAAATAACAGGATTTTTAAAAAGGATTCCATTCATTTCCCACCCTTCCATGTCTGTTATCCGAGAGCAACAATCTTAAAATCATGTAATCTTTTAAAAATGGTGTTTCCATTAAAAATTTAATGTAATTTTGCAACGCAAAACAAGCAGGGATTTGTCACCTTAACTTGGTAACAAAATAGTCTAAAAATGAGGGCATTATAATGAGGATGAAAAACGTTTTTGGATGGTGGGCGCGGCTGTCACTCGTCCTGCGAATCTTTATAGGGCTTGTGATTGGTGTTGTTCTCGGTCTATTTGTTCCGAAGGCCGCCTTCATCTCTGTGCTTGGAAAACTTTTTGTCGGGGCGCTGAAAGCCATCGCACCGATATTAGTCTTCGTCCTCGTCGCAGCTTCCGTTTCCAATATGAACGACCGGCGGCCGTCTGGGCAATTCCGCACTTTAATCGCGCGTTATATGCTGACGATGATTATTGCGGCATTGTCCGCCGCATTCGCGAGTATGATTTTCCCGTTAAAACTGAAACTGACGGGAGTAGCAGGCGGAGACGCGGTAAATACCGACATCGGCGGATTATTTCAAGACATCCTCGTCAGTATAGTGCAAAATCCCGTCAAGGCTTTGGCGGAAGCCAATTATCTGAGCATCCTTTTCTGGGCATTGATATTCGGCTTCGGATTAAAGAAAATCTCTTCTGTATCAATGCTTAACGCAATGGAAGACCTTTCAAATGTCATATCCAAATGCGTTAAATGGATTATTGAATGCGCACCTTTCGGCATCATGGGACTTGTCTTTTCGACCGTCAACGAGAACGGGATGGCCGTTTTTGGAGACTATGGTAAGTTATTGCTCCTCATCATTGGAACCATGCTTTTCAGTGCCTTTGTGACTAATCCCATCATCGTAGCCATGATAATCAGAAGGAATCCGTATCCGCTTTTATTTAAATGCCTAAAGGAGAGCGGCATACCGGCATTCTTCACCAGAAGCTCCGCCGCCAACATCCCGGTCAATATCGAGCTTTGTGAGAAAATGGGTGTCGATAAGGACTTTTATTCCGTCGCCGTGCCACTCGGAAGCGTCATCAATATGGACGGGACCGCCGTGACCATAACCACCATGACGATGGCCGCGTGTCACACATTGGGAATAGAAGTCAGCGTTGTACAGGCCATTGTCCTGAGTCTTCTCGCTGTCGCGGCTGCTTGCGGCGCGTCGGGTGTGGCGGGCGGCTCGTTGCTCCTCATTCCGATGGCCTGTTCGCTTTTCGGCATCAGCAATGATGTCGCAATGCAGGTCGTAGCGGTGGGATTCATTATCGGAGTGATTCAGGACTCCGTCGAAACGGCACTGAACTCAAGCAGCGACGCCTTTTTCATCATCGCGACGGATATGAAGGAGAAGATGAAATGATAAAGGAGAATTCTGTTATCTTCGCTACAGCGCGAGTGATGCGATTATCCTGTTATCGTCGCCCGGCCAAAGCCACAAGGCTTTATCGTACAGCAACAAAAAATATTTCAGTGTTTTAATGTTCCAGCTTCAGGTCGCCGTCTTTGATCCAGTGCAGTCTCCTGAAGACCCAGCCGAAGCACCATGTAAGGATTGCGGGCAGGATGAAGCAGACCAGCAGTATTCCGAGCCACATCTTCGTGCCGCCTTCAGGCATCGCATTGATGACGCACAGCGGCCCGACGAGTCCGCAGGTGCCCATGCCCGCGCCTATCGGGACGTTTTCGAGCCGGAAGACGCAGGTGGCTATCGGTCCTGTCACCGCCGCCGCCAATGTCGGCGGGATCCATATCAACGGGTGTTTTATGATGTTCGACATCTGTAGCATCGAGGTGCCGAGGCCTTGCGAGACGAGTCCGCCCCAGCGGTTCTCCCTGAAGCTCATCACGGCGAAGCCGACCATCTGTGCGCAGCAGCCCGCCGTCGCCGCACCCGCCGCGATGCCGGAAAGCCCGATGGCGATGCACAACGCCGCACTGCTGATGGGAAGCGTCAACGCCATGCCCACGCTCACCGACACGATGACACCCATCGCGAACGGATGCAGGTTCGTCGCCTCGATGATGAAGTCGCCGAAAGCCGTCATGAACGCGCTGATGCCAGGCCCGACAAACATCGCGAGCAAGACGCCGGTGATTATCGTCACAGAAGGCGTCACGAGAATATCGACCTTTGTCTCCCTTGAGACCATCTTCCCGAACTCGGTGCTTATGACGACAGCCACCAGCACTCCGACGGGGCCGCCGAGCGTGTTTCCGGCCATGCCGACAGCCACCGCGCTGAACAGCACGAGCGCCGGGGCGTGGAGCGCGTATGCTATCGCGACTCCCATGGCCGGACCGGCCGCCTTGGTGCAGTAGCCCGCGAACTCCACGAACAGCGGGACCGACAGCTTGTCGCCTATTGTCTTGAATATCGTGCCGATGAGAAGCGACGCGAAGAGTCCGAGCGCCATCGCGCTGAGGGCGTCGAGCAGATATGCCTTGACGGAAACGTCAATGTTCTTACGGTCAAGAAAAGATTTAAAGTTTTTCATTTTTAACACAAGTTTCACAAGTTTTTCTGTCGCTTCACTCCCTCTTTACTCTTTACTCTTTTAACTTTCCTCTCTTAACTCTCCTCTTTACTCTCTAAACCACCCGGTGCCGTCTCTATGATCCTTTTCTTCAGCTCCATCAGGTCCCAGGCGTCTTTCACGTCGAAGCCGCCGATGTTGGTTCTGCGGAGTGCTGTCAGATGGGCGCCGTTGTTCAACGCCGCGCCGAAGTCGTTCACCAAAGAGCGGATGTAAGTGCCTTTGGAGCATCTCACCATGAAATCGACTTTCGGGAAATTCGTCGTATCTATCTGAAAATCTTCGATATGCACCAGACGTTCTTTCATCTCAAGTTCCTCGTCGGAACGCGCGTAGTCGAAAGCGCGTTTGCCTTGTATCTTTATCGCGGAGAACTTCGGCGGCCGTTGCATGATGTCGCCGATGAAACGCTTCCTGACTTCATCGAGGGCTTCGGGGGTAATATTGTCAATCGGGAAAAACCGGTTCGGTTCGCTTTCGAGATCGAATGTCGGGGTGGTCTGTCCGAGCATCATCGTGCCTGTATAGACTTTCTCCTGCGCCTGGAAGTTGTCGATCTGTTTCGTCATGCGTCCGGTGCAGAGTATCAGCAGTCCCGTCGCGAGCGGGTCCAAGGTGCCGGCGTGCCCAACCTTCAGTTTCCTGATCTGATGATATTTCTTGATGACGGCGCGAATCAGGTTCACCACGTCGAACGAGGTCCAGTCCAAAGGCTTGTCGATGAGGAAGACCTCGCCTTCTTCAAAATTAAATGTCTTGTTTTCCAAATTCTCCATCAAAATAAATCTGCGTGACAAGTCTATGCGAAGCAAATCGCCAGGATGCCGACGATGACGCAGTAGGCCGCGAAGTAGATGAGCTTGCCTTTCTTCACCACGTTGATCATCCATTTGCATGCGAGGCAGCCGGTGATGAACGCCGCCAGGAATCCGATTATCAATGTCATAGGTGATATTCCGGCCATCGCCTCGTGCCAGCCTATTTCGAGCACGTCTTTGGCGTCGAGCAGCGCCTCACCGAGGATTGGCGGGATTACCATGAGGAACGAAAACTGTGCGAGTTTCTCTTTCTTGTTGCCGAGCAGAAGTCCCGTCGCGATGGTGGTCCCGGAGCGTGAGAGTCCCGGCATCACGGCGCAGGCCTGTCCGATACCTATTATCAATGCGTGCAGCGGGGAGATCTTCTCGCGCTGACGCGGCTTGGCGAAGTATGCGAACCCGAGCAGCAGGGCGGTGAGGAGCAGCATGATGCCCACAATGAGAAGGCCAGAGCCGAAAATATCTTCGATGGTGTCTTTGAAAAACACACCGACGATGCCAACCGGAATCATCGAGATGATGATGTTGATCGCGTATTTCGTGCCGTCGTTAAGACCTTGATACGAACACCATTGCTGTTTCGTGAACAGGTCCTTGAAAATCCACACGACTTCTTTCCAGAGGATGACGAGGGTGGCGCAGACCGTCGCCACGTGAAGCACGACGGTGAAAGTGAGGTTCTCCTCGCCCGTCATGCCGAAGATGTTTGACAATATCGTGAGATGCCCGCTGCTTGAGACGGGCAGAAATTCGGTCAGTCCCTGAAGGATTCCGAGAAGTAAAGCTTGTAACCAATCCATAATTTAGTTATAAAGTTAAAAAGTTATAAAGTTTGAAAGGGCGCGATGCGGTCACATTTTGCCACATTATTTTTTCATAATTGCGTAAAACTCGATGCCGAAGCCGGCGAGGATGAGTATCGGAGCGAGTGTGAGACGGCGGAAATTGAACATGCCTTCGTTGAAGACGTCAGGGTTGTCGGAGCCGCCGCCAATCATCAGGATGAAGCCAATGAGCAGCACTGCGAGGCCGATAAGCACCCATTTGTAGTTGTCACGGTTGAAAGGCATCTGTTTTTGTTCTTGATTATCAGCTTGTTTCGGGTCTTTTTTTATTGTTGCCATATTTATGAATATTTTTGCAAAGGTAATAAAAATTATCATTCATAGAGTTCATCGATGTCAGCACCGAGATATTTTCTCATTGAGAAATAAGTAGAGACGGTTGTGAGCACCGCACCGAGTAAAATTGTTGATACATAGATAGTTACGTCAAGGCCAAAGCTGCTCAGCTGGTTTAGTTCAGGGACTTTTCTGAACAGCATCGACATTGACATCGCGAGGAGCACCGACGAAATCAGGCCTCCGATGAGACCTTGCAACGCAAACGACTTGATGAACGGTTTCATGATGAACTCCTCCGTTGCGCCGACGAGCTGCATGCTTCTGACGATGAAGCGTTGGGAATAGATTGAGAGTCTCACCGTATTTGAGATGAGAGTCACTGCCATCACGAGGAGCAGCAGTCCGACTGACAGCAATATGACGCCTATCTTCTTGACATTGTGATTGATGGAGTTCATGAGTGATTTCTGGAAATACACCTCTTTGACATTTTTCTTCTGCTTCACCCATTGTTCGATTTTCTCGATGCTGTCGTTATTCGCATATTCGGAGGTGAAGCGCACGTCGATGGAAGGCAGCAGCGGGTTTTCGACATCGCCGAGCCATTGAAGGATGTCCTCGCCGAGGTCGGCGGAGAGCTGTTTTGTCGCCTCTTCCTTCGAGATATATCTTGTGGATTTCACAAATTTCTTGCCGTCGAGTTCTTTCTGAAACTCCAGAATGTCTTTTTCCTTCACACCTTTTTTCATCACGACCTCGAAGCCGATGTTCTCTTTTATATACGATGAAATCTTGTTTGCGTACAGCAAAAGTGCCGAGAAGAGACTTAACACAAACAAAACCAATGTGATGCTCAAGAGAGAGATGAGGTATGAACCTCTGAGACGTTGTTTTGTTGAATTATTGTTGTTGCTCACGTTGAAATTTTTTTGGGCTTCAAAATTATGAAAAATAACGTTAATGCCCGTGGTTAATTTTGTGAAAAATATAAAATTTGTGAAAACGGGTGTTTTTGTGATTTTTTATGTAATTTTGCAACCTAAACTTTTTTGAACATGCCAAAAATTTTAGTGTATATCACAGCAAAAGTTGTTTGGACTTTTTTGTTTTGGGGTAGTGATTCCAATGAGAATAGAGCGCATGTTCACGTTGGCAAAAAAGGTACAGAGAACTTGTGTAAAATATGGTTAGAACCTGATGTGGAAATAGCAGTATCAGGAGATTTAACGATAACTCAAATAAATGAGATTCTATTAGTTACAAAAAAATATAGAAAACAACTATTAGAGCAGTGGAATGTTTTTAAGAATGGAAAAAAGGTTAAAATCATAAAGGTTTATGAATGATACATATAAAATTGAAGGTTATTGGAACGTGGTGCCTCGTATAAAGTCGGTATCTTTTCCGCAAAGGGGTAAGATGAGAATCGACTTGATGGATGGAAGAAGTGTAATAGTCTCAATATCAATGTTTCCAAGTGTGAAGAAACTGTCAACTAAAGAGAGAAAAAATTGGTATCTCATTGGTAATGGGTTCTCATTCGACAACTGCGATGAGGTCATTCACATTGAACAAATCTTGGGAAATTTCAGGAATTATTCACACGAGATGGCATAAGATACAGCATGTTAAGAAAGATTGGCGATTATGTTATTCTGATGTGGCAGGCGTTGCGGCGTCCGCCGAAGTTTTCGATATTCAGGCGGCAGCTGCTGCATGAGTTTTACAGCCTCGGTGTGACCTCGTTTGTCATCGTGGCGATACTCTCTGTCTTCGTCGGTGCTGTCGCCGCGATATTGGTTGCGTACAACATTGACAACCCGCTGCTTCCCGACAAGATGATCGGTTTCGTGACACGGCAGATGGTCATACAGGAGTTCTCCCCCACTATCATCTGTATCATCCTTGCCGGAAAACTCGGTTCACAGATAGCTTCCGAACTTGGCACGATGCGCGTGACGCAACAGATTGACGCTCTTCAGGTTATGGGCATCAACGCCGCCAACTACCTCATCATGCCGAAGATAATAGCGTGCCTCCTGTTCATTCCAGTGCTCATCGTCTTCAGCATCTTCCTCGGAATCCTTGGCGGCTACGTGGCCTGCGATGTCCTCAGCATCATCTCAACGGAAGACTACGTTCTCGGCCTCCGCTCGTGGTTCGACCCGTGGACACTGACATTCGCCATGATAAAGACTGTAGTGTTCTCGTTCATCATAGCGTCGGTGTCGAGTTTCATCGGCTACAACGTCGAAGGCGGCTCGGTGGAAGTGGGCAAAGCAAGTACCAACGGCGTCGTATATAGCAGCATTCTCATCATATTCTTCGACCTCATCCTAACCCAAATGCTACTGTCATGATAAAGATTGAGAATATTTCAAAGTCGTTCGGCGACAAACAGGTCCTGAAAAACGTCTCCGCAGAGTTTGAACAGGGCAAGACCAACCTCATCATCGGACAGAGCGGTTCGGGGAAGACAATCATGATGCGCATCTGCACCGGACTTCTCGAACCCGACGAAGGCGAGGTGTATTTCAACGACCGCCGTTTCTCCAACCTTCCGGAAAGCAAACGCCGTGACATCCGCAAGGAGATGGGCGTGCTGTTTCAGGGCGGCGCACTGTTCGACTCGATGACCGTCGAGGAAAACGTGATGTTTCCGCTCAACATGTTCACAAAACTGTCGCGCGGCGAGAAACTCGACAGGGTTAATTTCTGCCTGAAACGTGTCAACCTTGAAAATAGCAACAAACTGAGAACCAATGAGTTGAGCGGCGGCATGATGAAACGTGTGGCCATTGCCCGCGCCATAGCCAACAGTCCGAAATACCTCTTCTGCGACGAGCCGAACTCCGGCCTCGACCCTAAGACATCGGAACTCATCGACGAACTCATCAGCGAGATAACCGAAGAATACAACATCACAACAATCATCAACACACACGACATGAACTCCGTGATGAAAATCGGACAACATATCAACTTCCTTTACAACGGACAACTCTGGTGGAAAGGCGACAAAAACTCAATCCTCACTACCGACAACAAGGAACTGCAGGAATTCGTATTTGCAACAGAATTGACAAGAAGACTTAAATAGTTAAAAGTTTAAAGTTTAAAGTTAAAAGGGGGCTGGCGCACGCCATCATTTCGACCATGAACAAATTTAAAA
>JAKSNA010000066.1 GCA_024400295.1 Bacteroidales bacterium
AACTTTACTCTTTACTCTTTTAACTGAAAAAACTCCACTCTCCACTCTCCAAACTCCAAACTCCAAACTAAAGACTAAAGACTTTATAAACTTTATGAACTTTTTACTAATTTTGCAGCCATGAAAATAACACTTTTGGTAATTGGCAAGACCGACGAGGCGTATCTTGAGACCGGCATTGCGAAGTACACCTCGCGTCTCGAGCATTATGTGCCTTTCGAGTTGAAAATCATTCCCGACATCAAGAACCGCAAGACGCTGTCGGAGGCGCAGCAGAAAAAGTCGGAGGGCGAACTGCTCATGGCGCAGTTCCAATCCGGCGACGCGATTGTCCTTCTTGATGAAAACGGCAAGACGTTCTCATCGCGCGGCTTTTCGAAATGGGTTGAGACTCAGATGAATACCGGCTGCAAACGCTTGGTCTTCGTCATCGGCGGACCGTATGGCTTCTCGCAGGAGGTCTATGGGAAGGCCAACTCGAAGATAAGCCTCTCGGAGATGACGTTCTCACATCAGATGGTGCGCCTGATATTCGTTGAACAGCTTTACCGCGCTTTCACGATACTGAAAGGCGAGGCGTACCACCACGATTAAAGTTTTGAGAGTGGAGTTTTGAGAGTGGAGTTTTGAGAGTGGAGAGCAAAACAACTTCACTCTCAACTCTCAACACTTCAAACTAAAAATCAGTCTGCTAAAACTAATATCTTGTTATTCAGCACTTCCACGACGCCGCCTCTGATGTCGAAGTATTCGAATTTCCCGTCGGGGTTCTGCACTTTGACTTTCCCGTTGCCGAGGGCTGCTATCATCGGGGCGTGGTTGTTCAGGATTTCGAACAGGCCGTCGCTGCCCGGCAGCTGCACGAGTGCCGTCTCGCCGTCGTAGATGTGTCTTTCGGGAGTTATGATTTCCAGTCTCATGGCATCACTCCTTCCTTATTCCTGGTTTTCGGCGAGCATCTTCTTGCCTTTCTCTATGGCTTCCTCGATGGTGCCGACGAGGTTGAAGGCTGCTTCCGGGTACTGGTCAACTTCGCCGTCCATGATCATGTTAAAGCCCTTGATGGTGTCTTCGATGCTGACGGTGGCGCCTTGCAGGCCTGTGAACTGTTCGGCCACATGGAACGGTTGCGAGAGGAATCTCTGCACGCGGCGTGCGCGGCTCACGGTGAGTTTGTCTTCTTCCGAAAGCTCGTCCATGCCGAGGATGGCGATGATGTCTTGTAACTCCTTGTATCTCTGGAGTATCTTCTTCACGCGCTGTGCTGTGTTGTAATGTTCTTCGCCTACGATCTCCGGCGAGAGTATCCTTGATGTTGAATCCAACGGATCAACGGCGGGGTAGATGCCGAGTTCGGCGATCTTACGGCTCAGAACCGTCGTGGCGTCCAAGTGCGCGAATGTGGTCGCCGGAGCCGGGTCGGTCAAGTCGTCGGCGGGGACATAGACGGCCTGCACCGAGGTGATGGAGCCGCTCTTCGTCGAGGTGATCCTCTCCTGCATGAGACCCATTTCAGATGCCAATGTCGGCTGGTAACCCACGGCCGAAGGCATACGTCCGAGAAGTGCCGACACCTCTGAACCGGCCTGCGTGAAACGGAAGATGTTGTCGATGAAGAACAGGATGTCGCGGCCTTGTGTCTCGCCGTCGCCGTCACGGAAATACTCCGCCATCGTGAGGCCCGACAGCGCGACTCTCGCCCTCGCTCCAGGCGGCTCGTTCATCTGTCCGAACACCAAGGTGGCCTGCGACTTGTCGAGTTCGTTGTAATCGACTTTCTCCAAGGCCCAGCCGCCTTTCTCCATCTCTTCGGCGAACTCCTTGCCGTATTTGATGACGCCCGACTCGATCATCTCACGTAGTAGGTCGTTGCCTTCACGGGTGCGCTCGCCGACGCCGGCGAACACCGACATTCCGGAATACACCTTCGCGATGTTGTTGATCAGCTCCATGATAAGAACCGTCTTGCCCACGCCGGCACCGCCGAACAGGCCAATCTTGCCGCCTTTCGCGTAAGGCTCGATGAGGTCGATGACCTTGATGCCTGTGAACAACACCTCCTGTGTCGTTGAGAGGTTCTCGAACTTGGGCGGGTTGTGGTGGATGCTGTTGCGTCTGCGCTCCTGCATCGGCTTCAAGCCATCGATGCTCTCGCCGATGACGTTAAACAGACGGCCTTTAACCTGGTCGCCCGTGGGCATCGAGATGGGCTGTCCGAGGCAGCGCACCTTCATCCCTCGGCGCAGACCGTCGGTTGAGTCCATGGCGATGGTGCGCATCGTGTTCTCGCCGATGTCTTGCTGCACCTCAGTGATAAGTTTGTCGCCGTTGTCACGCGTGATCTCAAGGGCGTCCAAAAGGTTCGGAAGTCCTGTCTCGCTGTCAAAAGCCACGTCAATGACAGGCCCGATGATTTGTACTATTCGACCGAATTTCTCTTCACTCATGTTATTAGTTTTTTTTAAAGTTTAAAAGTTATAAAGTTTAAAAGTTTGAAAAATAGCACTTTATGAACTTTATGAACTTTTTGCTTTTATTATATCTTCAAAATTTTTGATAAACTTCCATTGAAAAATCAACAAATACAAAATCCCGATGGTGATGGCGCTGTCGGCGATGTTGAATACCGGGCTGAAGAATATCTCTCCGCCGAGGAATGGTACCCAGTCGGGGAACTCGAACAGCGGGAAATACAGCATGTCAACGACTCTGCCTTGCAGGAAGCCAGCATAGCCGAAAATCAGGCCGTAAAACCAGCAGTCGATGATGTTGCCGATGGCGCCCGCCGTGATGAGCGAGACGCCGAGCACCGGACCGAACTTCACCTTGTTTCTGACCATGCGGCTGATGAGCCAGAACAGCAACACTACTGCAGCGACTCTGAACAGGCTTAGGAAAATCTTACCCCACACGGCCCCTGAAATCTCCCAGCCGAACGCCATGCCGTTGTTCTCGATGAACAGGATATAAAACCATTTACCGAACACGGGAATGGCCTCACCGATTGCCATTGTCGTCTTGACCAAAATCTTTGAGACTTGGTCAAGCAACAGTACTAAGAATATGACAACCAGCGGTTTCTTCATCTCTTTTTGTTTTGATTCATCTTGGCCTCGACGCTGAGCGTGGCGTGCGGCACGGCGCGCAGACGTTCCTTAGGTATCAGCTTGCCGGTGACGCGGCAGATCCCGTATGTCTTGTTCTCAATGCGGATGAGCGCGTTCTCAAGGTTCGTGATGTACTTCTGCTGGCGTACGGCGAGGGCGCTGTTCTCCTCCTTCGACAGGACGGCAGAGCCTTCCTCAAGGATCTTGAACGTCGGCGCCGTGTCGTCGGTGTTCGTGTCACCGCCCGTGACGTTCTCCTCAAGCATCTCAAGGTCCTTGCGGGCTGTCGCCAGACGTTCAAGAATCAACGCCTTGAACTCGGCTAACTCCTCGTCAGAATATCTGACTCTTTCCTGGGTGTTCGATGAATCTTCCATATTTTAATGTATTTATGCCTTCTTGATGGAAATCTTGGCGGTCACTTTGTCGGCAAGCTCCTGCGCCTCGACATCGCCGTCAATCTTTTCGACGAAATCCAATGTGGCCAAGGTCTCCGAGCAAATGTATCCGCCGAATCTCTCAACAGGTTTTGTTATGTCATTGTTCTTCTCGATGGTGAGAATTATTTTGTCGGTGACCTCAAGGCCGCTCTCCTTCCTCATGTTCTGGATGCGGTTGATGATCTCACGTGCGAGGCCTTCTTCGAAAAGCTCCTGCGTGATGTTGATGTCCAAGGCGACTGTCATGCCGTCCTGTGTCGTCACCGTCCAGCCAGGAATGTCTTCCGTCGAGATGAGTGCGTCTTCGAGAACCAGGCTCACCTCCTGCCCGTCGATGTCCAACGTCGCGCCGTTGTTCTTCTCAAACGCCCTGATGTCTTCCTGACTCATCGAATTGAAATACTGAGTCAAGTTTTTCATCATCTTGGCGTAACGTTTCAACGACGCGAAGTTAGGTCTCACCTTCTTCACTAAGATGTTCAGCTCGCCGGTGAGATACTCTACGTTCTTCACGTTGACTTCCGAGAGTATAAGGTGTTCGACTTTCTGTAGCTGTTCCTTCTGTTCGTCGGACATGACTGGAATCATGATCCTTGATAATGGCTGGCGGACGCGGATGTTTGCTTTCTTTCTGAGTGACAGTACCATGGATGCGACGAGCTGTGCCATTTCCATGCGTTCCTCAAGTTTCTTGTCGATATGTTTCTCGTTGACTGTCGGGAAGGTGGTGAGGTGCACTGATTCAACGCTGCTGCGGTGTGTCACGTTGTTCAGGTCGCGGTAGAGCTGTTCGGCGAAGAATGGCGCGATAGGCGAGATGAGGCGTGCCAGTGTCTCGAGACAGGTGTAGAGTGTCTGATATGCCGATGTCTTGTCTTCTGAGCCGTTGCTCTTCCAGAAACGGCGGCGTGACAGACGCACGTACCAGTTGCTCAGATGTGCATCGACGAAGTTGCCGATGGCGCGGCCGGCTTTTGTAGGCTCGTAGTTGGCGAGGTCGTTATCAACTTCAGCTATCAGTGAATTCAATTCCGACAGGATCCATCTGTCAATTTCCGGACGCTGTTCAAACGGGATGTCGGCTTCCTTGTACTCGAAGCCGTCGATGTTCGCGTAAAGCGCGAAGAACGCGTATGTATTATATAATGTGCCGAAGAACTTGCGGCGGACGTCGTCAACGCCTTCTTCGTCAAACTTCAGGTTGTCCCAAGGCTGCGAGTTGGTGATCATGTACCAGCGCACTGCGTCGGCGCCGTATTTTTCGATGGCTCCGAACGGGTCAACGGCGTTGCCGAGGCGTTTCGACATCTTGTTGCCGTTCTTGTCCAAGACCAGGCCGTTGGAAATCACGTTCTTATATGCCACGCTGTCGAACACCATCGTCGCGATGGCGTGCAGGGTGAAGAACCAGCCGCGTGTCTGGTCAACGCCCTCGGCGATGAAGTCGGCTGGGAATGTCTTGTCGTTGAGCTGCCCTTCCTTGCCCATGTAATGGATCTGGGCGTAAGGCATCGCGCCGGAGTCAAACCACACGTCGATGAGGTCAGGCTCGCGGAACATCTTCCTGCCCGATGCCGAGACTAAGACGACGTTGTCGATATATGGCCTGTGGAGGTCGAACTTCGTGTAGTCTTCTGACTTATATGGGTTTTCCGTCATGAAGCCGGCTGCGATTGACTTTTCAATCTCGTTGCGTAACTGTTCAACGCTGCCGATGCAGATCTCTTCGTTGCCGTCTTCCGTCCTCCAGATAGGGAGCGGCGTGCCCCAGTAACGCGAGCGCGAGAGGTTCCAGTCAACGAGGTTTTCGAGCCAGTTGCCGAAACGGCCGCTGCCTGTGGCTTCCGGCTTCCAGTTGATGGTCTTGTTGAGTTCTATCATCCTGTCTTTCAACGCCGTCGTCTTGATGAACCAGCTGTCCAACGGATAATAAAGGACCGGCTTGTCGGTGCGCCAGCAGTGCGGGTAGTCGTGCTCGTGCTTCTCGCTCTTGAAGAGTTTGCCTTCTTCCTTGAGCATGATCACGATTTCGACATCGAGCGACATGTCTTTTTCAGTCTTGGTGGCGTCGTATGCGTTCTTGACGAATTTTCCTGCGTATTTTGAATATGCCTCAACGTCGATATGTGTCTTGACCCATTCTTGGTCGAGGTCTTCGAGGTTGTAGAACTTGCCGGTCTTGTCAACCATCGGGGCGATTTTGCCGTCTTTGTCGATGAGCTGGAGCGGCGGTATGTTGCTGAGCAGGGCAACGCGTTTGTCGTCGGCGCCGAAGGTTGGAGCAATATGTACGATGCCGGTGCCGTCTTCTGTCGTGACGTAGTCGCCTGGGATGACGCGGAAGGCATCGCCGTCGGGCTTCACCCATGGGATGAGCTGTTCGTAGTCGAGGCCTACAAGGTCCTTGCCCTTGCATGTGCCGATGACTTCGTAAGGGAGTTTCTTGTCGCCGGCCTTATAATCTTCGAATGCTGGTTTCTCTTCTTCCGACGGGAAGAACGACGACATAAGAGGTTTGCCTAAGATGATATAAGCGATGTCGCCTTTGACAGGGTTCACTGTCTTGACGAGGTTGTATTCGATGGTCGGGCCGACGCACAATGCCGTGTTTGAAGGCAGTGTCCAAGGTGTTGTGGTCCATGCGACTATCTGCACGTCACCGAATTTCACGTCGGTGTCGAACGGCAGTTTCTTGAGTTGACGCTGGTTTTCCTTGAGGCGGAACATCGCCACGCAGGTGAGGTCTTTCACTTTGCGGTAGCAGCCCGGCATGTTGAGTTCGTGCGAGCTGAGGCCTGTTCCGGCGGCCGGCGAGTAAGGCTGGATGGTGTAGCCTTTATAAAGGAGACCTTTCTTGTAAAGCTCTTTGAGCAGGTACCACAGCGTCTCGATGTATTCGTTCTTGAAGGTGATGTACGGGTCGTTGAGGTCAACCCAGTAGCCCATCTGACGGGTGAGGTCGTCCCATCTGTCCTTGTATTTCATCACTTCCTCGCGGCAGGCGCGGTTGTAGTCATCGACGCTGATTTTCTTGCCGATGTCTTCCTTGGTGATGCCGAGTTTCTTCTCAACGCCGAGTTCGACAGGAAGTCCGTGGGTGTCCCAGCCCGCCTTGCGCGAGACGTATTTGCCTTTCAGTGTCTGATAGCGGCAGAATGTGTCTTTTATTGTCCTTGCCATGACATGGTGGATGCCCGGCATTCCGTTGGCTGACGGCGGACCCTCAAAAAACACGTACGCCGTGCCGTTCTTGGTGTTCTCCAGACTCTTGTCAAAAATGTTGTTCTCTTTCCAATAATCACGAATCTCGTTAGCAATCTCGGTGAGATTCAGTGTTTTATATTCGCGATAAGCGTTTTTCATCTTATGATACCTGTTTTTAATAAAAATTTAGAGTTGCAAAGATATAAAAAATTATGCTTTTTTTGTCTTTAAATTCTTATTTTTTTTACTTTTGCGCAAATTATCAAATCACAGAGAAATGAATTACGCAATCGGCATTGATATCGGGGGTACGAACACCGATATCGGACTCGTCACTGAAAACGGTGAGATCATCGACAAAGTTAATATCAGCACTAACAAATACACTGATGCTCAATTATTTGTGAAAGATTTATGTGATGGCATCAAGACGCTTTTGCAGCGTCAGAACATCGCAAACATCGACGGCATCGGCATTGGTGCGCCTAACGGGAACACTTACACTGGCTGTATCGACAACGCCCCGAACCTCCGCATGAAGGGCAACATCGAGCTGGCGAACATGGTCAGGCAGTATTTCAACACCAAGGTCGTCATCTCCAACGATGCCAACGCCGCCGCTTTCGGCGAGAAGATCTACGGCGGTGCGAAGAACCTGAAGCATTTCATCACGTTCACGCTCGGCACGGGTGTCGGAAGCGGCATCGTCATCGACGGCAACTTGGTGCTCGGCGCCACAAGCACCGCCGGCGAGCTTGGCCACGTCATCATGATCCCTCAGGGGCGTCAGTGCGGCTGCGGCAGGAGAGGCTGTCTTGAGACTTACACCTCGGCGGGCGGCATCGTCGCGACAGCACGCGAGCTTCTCAACGATGACCTTGAATACAACGGGGTGCTACGTCAGAACGCCGGCGACCTCACCAGCAAGATGATAGGCGACGCCGCCAACGCCGGCGACCCGTTAGCTCTGAAAGTGTTCGAGAAAGTCGGCTGGATGCTCGGCCTCGCGATGGCAAACGCCGTGGCGTTCTCGGTGCCTGAGGCTATTTTCCTCATGGGCGGCCCCGTCCACGCCGGCGAAGTGCTCATGAAACCACTCAGAAAATCGTTTGAAGAGAACCTTTTGTATGTTTATAAGGACAAGCAGACAGGCAAGCCGTTGGTTGACATCAAGGTGTCATCACTGAAGGACAACGAGGTCGCCATCTTAGGTGCCGCGGCTCTCATCCAGATGGTGATGTGATTGGTTATCAGTAAAATAGAAAAGCGTCGCTGACATTCAACGACGCTTTTTTGAGCCACGTGTCGGACTCGAACCAACGACCTACGCATTACGAATGCGTTGCTC
>JAKSNA010000067.1 GCA_024400295.1 Bacteroidales bacterium
CTGCTTTTGAAATTGATGTTCATGATGCCTGTGTCTTAGAATTGATACGTGATGTTGTTTTCTTTCAGGATCTCGTTGATCTCCCTGATTTCGCCGGTCGTCATCAGAAGGGCCAGCGCCTGGCTCAGCGTGCAGTCGTGCCTGCCGAACGTGTAGGCTTTCCTGAACTGCCGTGTGCCGAAGGCCACGATCAGCTGCTTCACGTCGTCGTTGGTGTTCATCTTACCGAACACCTCATAGACGCCCTTCTGGTTCACTCCGTAAAGGCCGGCGGTGATGCCCTTGTCGGAAAGGTGGCTTTCAAGGGCGTCGGCGAATGTCGAGTACTGCGGGAGTTCGTATGTGAGATTCATTGTCTGGATGGTTTTGCCGAGTTCCTCGACGCCCTTCTCACCCTCGCTCTTTCTCCTTGCACGGCGGATTATGAGAACCGCCGCCGCAATGACGATGACCGCCACACCTATTATTATATAGGTCTTCCGGTCGATGGATTTCAGTGTTTCTGTTATTTTCATTTCCTTGCTGCTTTGATGATTAGTATCGCCGCACCGACGAGAGCCAGTGCCATTGCTATTTTGATTGTCGAATACCGTGTGTAGTCAACGCCTTTCACCTCGCCGAAGCCGACGCCGTATTTCGCCTCGCCCTCCTTGATGTAGCGGGTGATGAACGAGTTCCTGACAAGCCATTTTGTGTAGTTGGCGTCGCCTGTGCCGCACTGCGACATGTACTCCCAGAATATGTCGCGTGCGCTGCGGTCGCCGGTGTTGAGGCTCGCCTGGAACGCCTTGTCGACGAACTCACGGACCAGCTTCATGCGTTCGGACTTTTTCATGGCGTAGTAGCCGGTTTTCGGCGGGTCGCGGAATACGTTCACGAGGGTTGATGCAATGCCTGCCGCAGCCGAGACCGCGGCTGAGACTATCAGGAACGGCTCTAAATGATCCGTCTCTAGGCCGTCGGAGTTGGAGCGGTTCACGAAGTCGCGCCTGCGGCGGCGGTCGGCCTCGCTCCTTGTTGTAGCCAGCATCTGTGATGTGACTGATGTTTGAATAGACCGGTTTCGTGACCGTGGCCGAACCGCGTGTGCCTGACACCAGCTCGATTGTGTCGAAGTGGCCGGGGAAGAGACAGAGACGCTTTGACGCGTTGCTGTCGGTATTCTGGAATGTGAATGTCGCCACTGCTTTGAGGGCTGTGTTAAGTTTACTCATTTTTTTGTGTTTTTAATTGTTAGTGATTGAATTTGATTTTTTTTCTGGTTTTACATGTCTTCAACGGTGTGCTGAAGTTCATCGACGGCGATTTCAAATGCTCGTTTCTGTTCGTCATTGCCAGTAATGCGTTTTAGCGTCTCCTGCCCCATCTCCCAGATGGCATCCTTGACAATCTGCTGGTTGTAGGTGACGCCGCTCTTTTCGGCAGCCTGAATGACACCCGCCTGTGTCCATTTCGTGTTGTTCTTTGCACTCAGCCAGATGGTTTTCACCCATGACTTGATTTTGTTCTTGAATGAATCCTCCGTCGGGTAGATCCCGGCAGCCAGCTCCTGTGCTTCGGCGACATCCAGTCTGTCCACGTATGACTCCAGTTTGGCCTTGTAGTCGGCGTAGAGTGCGTTCGCGGGGATTGTCTGAAAATCTGTCGGAGACGATGAAGCTGACCACATAGACGTGCCGCCCTCCTTTTTTGAAGAGAACACGCCCCGTTTGTACAGGATGTACACAAGGCCGCGAGGATCAGAATCAGAATGATTGTCTTTTTTTTCATGGCCTACTCTTCTGGTGCAGGGCTGATTGTTTTTTTAATTTTTTTGCTGCGGACGAGCAGCACGATGAGGATTGCGAGTGTGGCTATCGTTACGAGGCCCGTCACCCTGTCATTTTTAACGATTTTGTCTAACATTTTTACGGTTTTTTTAATGGTTTGAGCCGCAAAGATACGGCGGCGGAAAAGCGTGCTGTCCGGATAATGCTCGATAATGTCGGATAATGTCAGATAATGCTCGATAATGTCGGATAATGCTCGATAATGTCGGATAATGCACATAAAAAAAAGCGGCTGCGATGGTTGGTCGCAGCCGCTATGGTAATGACGTTGGTACTATCAATAAATGTTTCTCGCCTCTTTAGGCAGCAGAACTTTTTTGTTCAGGAAATTTCCCCTGTAATGCTTTATGTTGTTGGTGACGATAAAGAGACATTTTGTTTTCTCGCTCAGTGTGTATTGGATTGCATCCTCAATGTCGTTGCACTTCACCTGCATGGAGTTCTTTATGTCTTTCTCGTCGAAACTGATGATTTCATATTTTGAAAGGAAGGATTCAATCGCCTTCCTGATTTTTTCCGCCTGATACTTGTGATTTTGCAGGACAGAGGCAAACTGTGCCACCGACAGTGATGAAATGTACAGTTTCTTCCCGTTCAGGCCTCCGAGATACGCAAGGCATCTGTTGTCGTCCCTGTTGCCGGCAAAAGCGCCGACAATCACATTCGTATCGATGAAAACATGATTTTCGTTTGACTGGTTCGTCATATAAGCACCCTTCCCTTATAGCGTTTCATCTCTTCTGCTGTAAGCAGGTCGAGGTTGTGTGTTATGAATTTTCTCATAGCGGTGTCGTATATGCTTTTTTTCGTCACGCCGGAACGTTCAAGAATGATGTTTATCAACTCTTCCTGAAGTCTCTTTATTTCCTCGTCTTCTTCATTTTTTTTGTTTGTCGCCATAGTGATGTTCCTTTATTATTTTCAGGCTGCAAAGATACACAAAATTAAACGTTTCACTCCAGATGGCCCAAAATTATTTCAACCTGCTTCGGTGTGAAGATGCGGCCGTCGCACCGTCCCAGCTCGCCGTAGAACGGGCGGATCCACCTTCTGGCGGTTCTCGGATCGACGTGCCAGCGTTCCGCCAGCTGTCCTATCGTCATTGGTTGGTATTCCTGTTTGCTCATTTCTCACTCGTTTTTGATTATTTCGTAATAATGCGGTTCGTCCTGCGCCTTCAGGTTCACGCGCCGCACCGCCGCCTCGAGCTTCGAGAAGTTCAGCACCACGTTCCTGCGCCGTCCCACGTTGTCGGTGGTGGCGAAGATGCAGAAGTGCGTCGCGTAGGTGAAGAAAAGCGGCGGTCGTTGAACGCCTGTCTTGCCAATGGGATATAGACCATCGCCGACAGTATGAGCACCTGCCACACCGGCGACATCTCCCAGTGCTTCTCCTCGGCGAGCTCGCCCCATGCCTCGCCGAGGTCGGCAAGGTCTGACTTGTCGGCCTTGTACTCGTTGCCGCTGTCCTTGGCAATGAAGTTCGACGCCACGAAGTTGAAGCCCGTGTCGATGGCCTTTGCAATGCGCTGTCCTGTGCGCCGGCAGCGTTCCGGCGAGACCTCGCCTTCTGGTTCGGACGCGTCCATGAAGTCGAGTGCCGGCGACTCGGCGGATGCTTCGCCGTCGGGGTCGGTGAGTGAGGGATCGAGACCGTCGGACGCGGTCTCCTGCTTCGGCTCGTAGTAGTCCTGGCGCTGCGTCTTCGTCCCGAACTGCCCCGTGATGTCGGATAGCGTCAAGATGTCGCCAGGGTTGTCATATTCACTGTTTATTTCCATCTGTCATTGATATTAGGTGTTTGATAAAGTCCTTCGCTTTAAGGAACTGTTCGGTGCGGACGTGGCCGCCGTCACCGTCGGTGACGTCGAGCTTGATGTAAAGTTCACCGTCAATCTGGTCAATCATTATTACTGATCTCTCGCCGGGGAACATGGCCGCGGCGTCCATCCTGTCCCTGATTGCGCCGACAATCATGTCCGGCACCGAGTCGATGAGTGACTTCGGCAGCATGCCGAGTGCCATCTTGATGGCCTTGGTCTTCATGTCAATCGCCATTGCCGGCCTCCTTCCCCTCTTGTTCCTGCTTTCTCTTCATCGTCGCCTCATATTTTTCCGACACCTCCTTTATCTCTGACGACGAGACTATGTAAGGAAGGTTGTTGCTGCGCGGGTTCTGCAGGTCGCGGACGAACAGGTCTGTCAGGATCGTGCCAGGAGCGACAGTCTCGCCCTTGCGTTTGGTCTCCGACTCGGCCATCTTCTTGAGGAAATACCACGGAACCGGATGCACCTCGACGCTGATCACATTTTCCGGCAGGTTTTTCTTCTCGCGGAGTGATGCGTTTTCGGCTTCGAGCTGCTCGATGCGGATCTGCATCGTCGCGCTCGCCTGTCCGTTGTCGTTGGCCTCGCCCTGCGCCTTTTCGAGCTTGGCGCGGAGGTCTGCCATCTCGCCGGCACGCCGCTGCGCCTCGTCTTCGAGTTCGGCGATGCGCTGAGTGAGCGCCGGGTTGTCCTTGACGACTGTCTTGGGGTTTTCCCAGAAGTCCATGAGGGCTGAAAGTGTCTGTCCTTTGGTGTTCACATTTTCCATCGAGTCGAGTATTTCGTTGAATCGCTCGATGTCTTGAGGGTACAGTTTGAGATTAAACTGCTGCATTGTTTCTCTTTTTGTTTCGTCTGCCATTGCTGTAATTATTTAGGTTAAGATTTTTTGTTTTTTTTCATCGTGTTATAAAAAAAATTGTACTTTTGCAACTGCAAAACAAATGATTTTTGTTTTGTCGAGTCTCAAGCCAAAGCCTTCGCATCTTGCTGTAATGTGCGTAAGGTGGTTAATGGGAAAGTCGGGCAAGCGACTTAGGGGGTGTTGTTGGCAACCCCTTTTTTTATTTTTCCCACACGAGTTCCATTTTTTTCAGATCAGACAACCTTGAAGCATGAAATGATTTCACCAACCAGAAATTTTCATTTTTGTAGAAATATAAATGCAGTGCGGCCAAATGGCTCGTCCCTTCCATGAAAACCACGAGAACTATCGATTGGGGCTTATTTCCAAGCCTGATTTGATTATATTTTCCAACAATATAATCAATATACCCCTCCTTTGTAACCCCTAAATCAATCAACTGTTTTTCAATAGCCTTTAAATGTTTTTTGTTGTGTTTTAAAGCATTGTCAATATTTATACGGATGCTCTGTGCATCGTCAGGGAAATGGTATTTTCTAAATAGAAGATGGTTATCCTACAGATATACGCTGCAAAGATATACAAACCATCCTCGCAAAATGTGGCTTTTCGCGTGTTTATTTTTTTGTACTACGCGAAATTTTCTCTCTTTTTTTCTGTAAAAATCTGTGAATTTCCAAAATTTTGTAGAAAAATGTAGATGAGTGTATTTGATATTGATTATCAATTATTTACGCGCTATTTTTGGCTTGTAGAGTTTGTAGGTAATTCTCATCCTCGCTACAATGAAGCTTCAGTCAGTATGATTGGAGCTTCGTTCTTTTATTACGCAAAATACATATAATGAAACACTTACAATAAAAAGTGACGACGAACCGTCTTCGTTTTCACTTCTTGGGATTCGTCGCCACAACCAAAAAACATCATCTTTATATTGACTGGTTTGTTTTTGCAAAAGTACTGCCCAAAACAATACGGGCAAGTGGATTTTTCGAAAAGTTATCAACAATTTTGATTCTTTCATCATCGTACATTATTATTTCTAAGACAAATAAAATCTTGCATAAGACATTATTTCATATTTTTGCAGCCGTTAAATAAACATAAATGGAGTTACTTTTGTTTTTGGTTGTCGGCCTGGCTGTCGGATGCATCGGGGCGATGCTCGGCATCGGCGGCGGCATCATCATCGTCCCGTTGATGTCGTTCGTTTTCGGCGCGACGCCGCAGGAAGCCGCCGGCACCTCGATGTTTGTCGTCTTGTTCAACTCACTCAGCGGCGCTTATGGTTATTACAAGCAGAGACGCATCTGCTGGGACGCGGCGTGGAAGTTCGCACTGGCGACCATTCCGGGCGGATTTCTCGGAAGCTATATCGCTCATTATCTTGAAAGCAAGACGTTATTCATAATATTCGGGATATTTTTTGCGATAATGGCAGCTATGATGTTTCTGAAAGCAAACACCAAAGCCAAGGCTGAAACGAACACGAATGTCCCCGAAAGATACAATTGGAAACTCGGCACGGTTTGCAGCGTCGTTGTCGGGTTTATTGCGAGCATCCTCGGCATCGGCGGCGGCATCATCCACGTGCCGATGATGACGTATCTGCTGAAGTTCCCAGTGAAGACCGCCATCGCCACATCGACTGCAATTCTCACCGTGTCGGCACTTTCAGGTGCGGTGTCGCATGCCGTCCTCGGTCACGTCTTATGGATCCCGGCTCTCGGACTCGCCGCAGGAGCCGTCATCGGAGCGCAACTCGGAGTGCGGCTCGCGTCGAAGACAAAGTCATCGCTGCTGATGAGACTCACCGCACTGTTGGTTCTCGCTATGGGCGTGAAATTCGTTTTGAGCGTGGCATGACACCACGAATTTCACGAATCAAGCGAATCAGTTGCGTTTATGCTTGACTAACGTGAGTTCGATGAAAACATCACGTTGATTATGAACGATTTACTAAAAGGCAATTGATAAATGTATGACGAAGGAACATCCGTGGACAAGACAGGAATGAAACCACAATTATATTCCGTACAATTATAATAATTCAAATACACAATCAAAATCATGTGAAAAACATACAAGAAAAATTGGTCAGTTCAAGAATATTTCGCATCTTTGTGATTGTAAATAAATAAGATAAATACACAATATCATGATACTGACCGACGACAGAATTACTGAAATTTTCGGCATCATTGACGATTTGAAAAATTACTTTTTGAATTTCTGACCGTATCAGGAAAAAGTCGTACCTTTGCAGCCGAAATGATTAAGAGAAAGGCACATATCAGGGAACTTATGGCGATGGCGATGCTGTTGCTGTTCGTTGCGTACTATGGTAATGCCACATTATTCTATCATACACACATCATCAACGGGGTGACCATCGTGCATTCACACATGCACAACAATCACCACCACGACAGTTCGGACGGCAAGCATTCCGCCTCTCATATTACACTGATTTCGACTCTTAACTCGCAGTTGCAAGCCGTCGAGGCACACATCGGCGGAGGGTTGGAAGCGTTCTTCCACCTCATCTGCACCATCGGTCAGGAGCATACCGCCCAGACATTCAAAGCCAATCTTCAATACCAGTCAGACAGGGCTCCACCTTTCATCAGTTGATTATCCGGACAAGAGAACCAATTCTACATTTTTATTCATCATGATTTCTTTCGTTTGAGAAAGAGATTCCGGTGTAATGGACAAATTTTAGGCTGTTTTTGAGACGTTGCTCTCAAGTGG
>JAKSNA010000068.1 GCA_024400295.1 Bacteroidales bacterium
TTTTAGTAAATCGTTTATAATCAATGTTATGTTTTCATCGAACTCACGTTAATATAATCATTAACGGCGGTAATGTAATTGCAAACGGAGGAGTGATGAACGGGGTGGGCGCTGCCGGCATCGGTGGCGGATTTTGGGGCAGCGGCTATAACATCTTCATCAATGGCGGTACGGTAACGGCAAATGTTGAAGGAAATGCTTCTGGTATCGGTGGCGGATGTAAAGGTTCCGGTTCCAACATCAAGGTGGCTGCTGCACTCACCGTTTATGCAGACAACACGAACCCTCCTACGTCTGAAATACTGCACACCAGCGATTACGATATCGCAATCAATTTGGCTGGTAAGCGGTATGCAGTCGTGAAAGATGTCGTCACAGGCGCAAAACAGGCTGCCATTGCCGCCATCAATGCTGCAATAGAAGGCGTCACCAATGAGGATATCATAGCCATTGCCACCAATGCCATTGACGCTATCAACGCGGCAATCAACCAGCATGAAATAGAAGCCCTCAAAGAACAGGCTCTTGCTGCCATAGCTGCACTTAAATCTGCATATGCTTCCGGCCTCGGCGAGATGGGAGAACCTTGCGAGGACTGCCCCGCGGTGGATGTCACGAAAGGCACAACGACCATCAGGCTCTACAGCCCCGAAAAAGTGGAGTTCAGGAAAATGGAATAAAGTTTTTAGTTTTTAGTCTTTAGTTTTTAGGGTCAACGGACTAACGACTAAAGACTAAAGACTCACGGAAAACAGAAATATTTCGTTGATTTTTCGTAAGTATATGGAAAAAAGCAGTACTTTTGCAGCGAAATTGATAGAAAAAAAATGAGTTTACTGCAAAAATATCTATTACAATAATGATTTTTAAACGACAACAATTTGTAAATCAGTTGATTGAACACAAAAACAATCAGATGATCAAGGTAATAACCGGAATACGAAGATGTGGAAAGTCATTCCTGTTATTTAAATTGTTTTATAATCATCTTATCTCCTCTGGGATAGCAAGTGATCATATTATTTGTATCAGATTGGACAATCGCTTGGACGCGGAGTTGCGTAATCCGGATAAATGCTTGGCGTACATATTGTCGCGTATTACAGACAAAGATGCTCATTACTACCTTCTTATTGATGAAGTCCAAAAAATGGATGAATTTGAAGATGTTCTCAACACTTGTTTACAAATAGACAATCTCGATTGTTATGTGAGCGGTAGCAACTCCAAATTGCTCAGCAGTGACATTATAACGGAATTCAGAGATCGTGGCGATGAAATTCGTTTGCAACCTCTCAGCTTTTCGGAATATTGGGAGGCTTTCCCCGATAAGTCATGGGAACAAGCCTGGTCTGAATATTCTACTTATGGAGGGCTGCCATATACTCTGTTATTACCTTCTGAAACACGTAAAATCAAATATCTGAAAGAGCTTTTCCGTAAGACCTATTTCCGCGACATTGTCGATCGTTACCATATAAAAGATGATGTTGCCTTAGGCAGGCTGTTAGATGTTTTGTGCTCAAGCGTTGGGTCGTTAACTAATCCGAAGAAGTTGGAAGACACGTTTCTTAGTTCCGGACGCATCCGCCTGACGGATGTTACTATAAAGCAATATATTGAATATTTCAAGGATGCTTTTCTGCTTAACGAGGCGGAACGTTATGATGTTAAGGGAAAACGCTATATTTCCACTCCGCTGAAATATTATCTCACTGATTTGGGCTTAAGGAACGCGAGGCTTAATTTCAGACAAGTAGAAGAGACACATTTAATGGAAAATGCTATTTACAACGAATTGATATATCGAGGATATAGTGTGGATGTGGGCGTGGTTGATATTTATGATAAAGATGAGAATGGCAGGCAGATACGTAAACAAATCGAAATCGACTTTGTTGTAAATCAGGGCAGTCAGCGTTTTTATATCCAATCGGCGTTTGCCATTCCGAATGGCGATAAAGAAACGCAGGAATTGCGGCCGTTGAACAATGTTCATGATTCTTTTAAGAAAATTGTCATTGTTAATGCCGACATCCTTCTTCGTAGAAATGAGAACGGAATCGTAACTATGGGATTGAGGCAGTTCTTGACAGACCCCGATAGTTTGTTGTTATAGGCAATCAAAAAAAAGCAGTATCTTTGCCGCTCGAAATTCATGTTAAATCTTGAAGAAAATAAAACACACAATATTCATGGACAAAATCTTTAAACTCTTGTTTTCGGCGGCACTTCTGTTGTGCTGCATCATGCTCAACGCCCAGCAGCCGGCAGGCGACGGCTCACAAGCCAATCCTTATCAGTTAACCAACTACGCCGACCTGCAATGGTTCGCCGCGCAAGTCAATGGCGGACAAAACGGCATCTGCGCCAAGCTGAACGCCGACATCGCGGCCAGCGGAACATGGACGCCTATCGGAAACTCCTCACAATGCTACCGGGGAGACTTCGACGGCGATGGCCACACCATATCAGGGCTCTCGCTTTCTGACAATGAAACAAGCAATGTGGGTCTGTTCGGGAAGGCGACTGACGACGCCCACATACACCATGTAGGTGTAGTCGGCTGCAGCTTTTCTGGCAAAGACCACGTGGGCGGCATCTGCGGCGACTTCGCCAATGGAGTGATTGAATACTGCTACAGCACAGGAACAATATACGCCCTCACCGGCGACGGCGGAGGCTTGACGGGTTCGTGCTACACCAACGCCCACATAAGACAATGCCATACGTCGTGTGCCGTGACAGCCGGCGCAGGCAGCTACGGCGGCATAACGGGCTACCTGTGGGGCGATGTAAACCATTGCTGCGTGATGGAGGGGAAAAACGCCGAAGGACATGTGTTTTATGGAGGGAAGACAGACGATGCTGTTTTTGCTGACAACACAGCACACAGTGAGGCAGCCTTCGCTTCCGGCGAGGTGTGCTGGCTGCTCAATAACGGCGTGACGGACGGCTCGCAGAAATGGTATCAGACGTTGGGCGGCACTGACAATCTCCCTGTGTTAGACAACAGCCACGGAACTGTTTACTACGGCTACGACGGCAATGTGCTGACTTATTCAAACTCGCCGCTGACCCCGCCGACAATCGACAATGTGGCGTATATCGACGCCGATGGCGTAGAACAAACGGCCCACAATGTTTTCATGATCAGGAATGCCTCCGAGCAGGTCATTTGGTCTGCAGGCTGGTACGTAGTGCAAGGTGCCGACATCACCCTCGCGAAAGGTGCGGTCTGCAATGGCGAAGTCCACCTCATCCTCGCCGATGGCGCGAAGCTCACCGCGACAGGAAGTGACACCAGCTACACTCCCGGCATTCAGGTTTCCGGCGACGGCAACTCCCTCGCCATATACGGCCAATCCGCTCAATCGGGTGAACTGATTGCAAAAGGTGGAAACGATGGTGCCGGTATCGGTGGCCAACGGCGGAAATCCGGCTCTAACATCACCATCAATGGCGGTGTGGTTACGGCCAACGGCGGTAAATTTGCTGCCGGTATCGGTGGCGGACAGGGTAGTGCGAGTACAGCTGGGCCGGTTCCGAGCGAAAGTGACGGCTTTAACATCACTATCAACGGTGGTGATGTAACTGCAACCGGCGGCATGTCAGCTGCCGGCATCGGGGGCGGATTTGGTGGTGATGGTTCCCATATCACCATCACCGGCGGTAATGTAACAGCGACTGGTGTTCAGTCAGGTGCCGGCATCGGTGGTGGAGCTGGTATCAGTGACGAATTGGTTGGCGTGTCAGCTTCGGGTGGTTCAGGTTCTTACATCACCATCACCGGCGGTACAGTAACCGCAACCGGTGGCGGATTAGGTGCTTCTGGCATCGGTAGCGGAGATAATGGTTCATGTTCTGACATCTTTGTGGCGACCACCCACTTTGTGTATGCGGGTGATAGCGAAAATCCCACAACGGAGATTGACAATACCGGCTCCGACCTCGCAAGCAGTCTGGCAGGCAAACGATATGCAACCGCAGAACCTAAGCCGATGTTCACCGTCACTTACGGCGACAACATAACCGTCAACCCCGAATTCGAAAGTGGTGCTGACGTCATTTACGGCACCGAAATCACTTTCACCGCGGATAGTGACGATGATTTTCTTGGTTTCTACAAGGAGATCACATTTGAAACTCCAATTATCGACGGTGTTAACTTAAACGATAAAACTTACACCGTTACCGTAATCGATGCCGCTATTTCGGTGTATGCAAAGTTCTATGACGGCAATCCCATACCGGTTACCAGCTCTAACACTGTTGTTACATGGGGCATTACAAATACGGCTTCTTGGTATATCGTAAATGGCGATGTGCGACTCTCAAAAGGTGCTGTCTGTAACGGAGACGTCCGCCTTATCCTTGCCGACGGCGCGAAACTCACGGCGAAGGGTACGTGCGCTGAGCATTCCGACAATGGCACTCCCGGTATTAAAGTATCCGGTGAAGGAAACTCCCTCACTATTTATGGTCAAACCTATCAATCCGGTCAACTCATTGCGACTGGTGCAAACTGCGCTGCCGGCATCGGCGGCGGAAATAGAGAATCCGGCTCTAACATCACCATCAATGGCGGTATAGTTATGGCAACTGGAAGTTCAAGTGGTGCCGGTATCGGTGGCGGAAATAGAGAATCCGGCTCTAACATCACCATCAATGGCGGTGTGGTTACGGCAAACGGCGGAGATTGGGCTGCCGGCATAGGTGGCGGACACTACAATCCCGGCTCGCACATAACTATCAATGGCGGTACAGTCACTGCAAACGGCGGGCAGGATGCTTCCTGCATCGGTGGCGGAGACAAAAGTTCTGGCTCTGACATCAAAGTGGATGCTGACCTCATTGTGAGAGCCGGTAATGATAATCCTCCTGCGACAGAGGTTGCTCCCGAACACACATCTTCAACCGACATCGCAAACGATTTGGCAGGTAAGGGCCATGCTGTCATCACCTCCAAGGCTCTTCCTGTTCCTGTTTCCGTTGCATACATTGATGAGAACGGCATAGAGCAAACCACTGATGCCAACGCAGTCACACACTCTGCTATTCCTGTTACCTGGGGCACTGCCGGCACAACAACATGGTATGTCGTAAAT
This sequence comes from Bacteroidales bacterium, assembly GCA_024400295.1. Classification (GTDB taxonomy): domain Bacteria; phylum Bacteroidota; class Bacteroidia; order Bacteroidales; family F082; genus Limimorpha. The sequence goes on from JAKSNA010000068.1 coordinate 5,109, forward strand.
GATGCTGATGTGCAACTCGCATGTGGTGCAGTCTGCAACGGAGATGTCCGCCTTATCCTCGCAGACGGGGCTAAACTTACGGCGACGGGTGCAAACGCCCCCGGTATTCAAGTTTCCGGCGACGGCAACTCACTCACTGTCTATAGTCAGACTGCTCAAACCGGCCAACTCTTTGCAAATGGTGGAGATTGGTCTGCCGGTATCGGCGGTGGATATAATGGGAACGGCTCTAACATCACTATTTACGGCGGCGTCGTTACTGCAACGGGTGGAAAGGAATCTGCCGGTATCGGTGGGGGACAATACGGTTCCGGCTCTAACATCACCATCAAAGGCGGTATAGTGACGGCTACAGGTAACAACTACGGTGCTGGTATCGGCGGAGGAAACAGAGGCTCCGGTTCTGACATCACTATTGTTGGCAGTGAAGTTACTGCAAGCGGTGGAGACGGTGCTGCCGGTATCGGCGGAGGAAGAGAACAATCCGGCTCTGACATCATTATCAAAAGCGGTACTGTTACGGCAACCGGCGGGGATTTGGCTTCCGGTATCGGCGGCGGATATAAGGGGAACGGCTCTAAAATCACTATTGACGGCGGCACGATTACCGCAACCGCAGGAAAGGAATCTGCCGGTATCGGCGGCGGACAATACGGCTCAGGCTCGTATATCACCATCAATGACGGTGTAGTGACAGCTACAGGCGATAACTATGGCGCCGGTATCGGCGGCGGAAGAGAACGATCCGGCTCTGACATCACTGTCAAAGGCGGTACTGTTACGGCAACCGGCGGGGATTGGGCTTCCGGCATCGGTGGCGGATGGAAGGGAGACGGCTCTAAAATCACTATTGACGGCGGCACGGTTACCGCAACCGCAGGAAAGGAGTCTGCCGGTATCGGCGGCGGACAATACGGCTCAGGCTGGGACATCAAGGTGGCTGCTGCACTCACCGTTTATGCAGACAACAATAATCCTCCTATGGTTGAAATACCGCACACCAGCGATTACGATATCGCAATCAATTTGGCTGGTAAGCGGTATGCAGTCGTTAAAGATGACATAACCGGCATAAAACAGGCTGCCATTGCCGCCATCAACGCTGCCATAGAAGGCGTCACCAATGCCGACATTATAGCCATCGCAAACTATGCCGTTGATGCTATCAACGCTGCTACCTCTGTTGAGACGATAAACGCCCTTAAAGAGCAGGCCCTCGCCGCCATCGCTTCAGCAAAGGCAATCTATGCTTCCGGCCTCGGCGAGATGGGCACACCGTGCACCGACTGCCCGGCCGTGGATGTCACGAAAGGCACAACGACCATCAGGCTCTACAGCCCCGAGAAAGTGGAGTTCAGGAAAATGGAATAAAGTTTTTAGTTTTTAGTCTTTAGTTTTTAGAGTCAACGGACTAATGACTAACGACTAAAGACTAACGACTAAAGACTAACGGAAAACGGAAATATTTTATTGATTTTTCGTAAGTATGTGGGGAAAAAGCAGTACCTTTGCAGCGTAATTACAAAAAATGCGTATTTATGCAAAAGATGTAAATAACGTGAGTTCGATGAAAACATAACATTGATTATAAACGATTTACTAAAAAG
>JAKSNA010000069.1 GCA_024400295.1 Bacteroidales bacterium
TTGGTCGGGCGAAATACTGTTTGACGGAAAACCGCTGAAGGAGATCAGCCGTAATGTTTTCCGCGGCTCCCTTGCCGTAGTGGATCAGGAAATCATTCTTTTTGAAGACACGATTGCCAACAATATAAAGATGTGGGATGACAGCATTGAGGATTTTGAAATGATCCTCGCTGCCCGTGATGCACAACTGCATTATGATATCATGCAGCGCCCGCTTGGCTATCAGCATAAGCTTCTTGAGGGCGGTAAGGACTTCTCGGGCGGCCAGCGTCAGCGCTTGGAAATCGCAAGAGTGCTGGCGCAGGACCCCACCATCATCATTCTTGACGAGGCGACCAGTGCGCTGGATGCCAAAACCGAATATGATGTTGTTCGTGCCATACGCGATCGCGGTATAACCTGTATCGTTATCGCACACAGATTGTCAACAATACGCTCTGCCGATGAGATCGTTGTGATGGAAAAAGGCGAAATCATCGACAGAGGCACCCATAAAGAACTTATGGAGACAAGCAAGCTTTATCAAGAGCTTGTAACTTCGGAGTAAAGGAGGGATCGCCATGGGTTGGTTTGAAGAACAATTAAAAGCCCGTAAGCAAAGCGACGACAACAATTTTGAAGAAGCACTTTCATCTGTCGCAGGCGCGGTTATGGGAAAACGACTTACGCAGGCGTATTCCTCGCACGAAATCGCAAACAGCGCGATTGATGAAATTCTTAAATACTATCATTGCAAAGTAAAAAGCGATGAAATCCCTTCATCGCTGAAAACCGTAGACGAGCAGATCGAGTACCGTATGCGCCCCTTTGGAATTATGCGGCGTACCGTAAAGCTTGATCGCGGTTGGTATAAAAATGCCGTCGGGGCAATGCTCGGCACAATGAAAGAGGACGGCAGAGCCATTGCGCTTATACCCGGAGAAATATCAGGATATTCCTATTTAGATATTACCACCGGGAAAAGAATCCGGGTAAACCGAAAAAATCAGGACCTGATCGACAGCGAAGCCGTATGCTTCTATCAGCCGCTTCCGATGACAAAACTCACAGTCAAGGATTTGCTGATTTTTATGGCACATACCTACAGCGTGTCCGATGTGGTATTGTTTGTCGGCATGATGGCTGTAATGAGTGTTGTGGGACTTATTTCTCCGCTGCTTACCAAGTGGCTTTTCAATGATGTTTTAGCATCCGGCAGCGAAAAGATGCTGATGGCACTTGCCGTGTTTATGATCTGCTATTCTGTCTGCAGATTACTTCTGAGTGCGTTTCAGTCCCTTGTTAATGCACGCATCGGGACAAAGCAAAGCATTTCCGTTCAGGCGGCGGTTATGGGGCGGATTATGAGCCTTCCGGCTTCCTTCTTTAAGGATTATGCCTCCGGCGAGCTCAGCCAGTATGCCTCTGCGGTGCAGAGCCTCTGCTCAACGATGATGAATTCTATCGGCACGGTAGGTCTCACATCGTTGTTCTCGCTGATTTATGTGGGACAGATCTTTCAGTTTGCTCCCTCTCTTGTGCTCCCCTCTATTGTGATCACACTTGCAACCTTAGTTGTAACAACCGTCACGACCTTTGCACAGATTAAGATCACAAAAAGAAAAATGATGATTTCCGCAAAAACAAGCGGTCTTACCTATTCCACGATAAGAGGTATTCAGAAAATCAAGCTTTCCGGCGCAGAGAAGCGTATGTTTTCCCGCTGGGCAGACAATTATGCCAAAGAGGCAGCACTTACCTACAATCCTCCGCTACTCATAAAGATGAGCAGCGTTATTATCACCGCCATTTCTCTTTTCGGTACGATGCTGCTGTATTATCTTGCGGTAAAAACAAATATCGGCGTTGCCAATTACTATGCATTTAATGCCTCGTACGGTCAGATTTCCGCGGCTTTTGCCTCCCTTGCATCTTTGACAACCACTTTTGCCACCATTAAACCGACTCTCGATATGGCAAAGCCCATTATGGAGGCGGAACCGGAGGTCGCGGAGGGTAAGCAGGTCATTACCGGGCTGAAAGGCGGCATTGAACTTGCAAACGTATCTTTCCGATACGATGACAGCATGCCCAATGTCATCGACGATCTCTCTCTGAAGGTTCGCCCCGGTGAATATCTTGCTGTCGTTGGCTCTACCGGATGCGGAAAATCCACTTTGATGCGTTTGCTTCTCGGCTTTGAAATGCCGCAGAAGGGAGCGATCTACTATGATCGCAAAGATATCAGCAGCATTGATCTGAAATCCCTGCGCCGTAAAATCGGAACGGTTATGCAGGACGGCAAGCTGTTTTTAGGCGATATTTATTCAAATATTACTATTTCGGCACCGGAGCTTACTCTTGACGAAGCATGGGAGGCGGCTGAAATTGCCGCAATCGCCGATGATATCCGTAATATGCCGATGGGTATGCACACTCTCATCAGTGAGGGGCAGGGCGGTATTTCGGGCGGACAGAAACAGCGTCTGATGATCGCTCGTGCTGTGGCATCCAAACCGAAAATTCTGATGTTTGACGAGGCAACCAGCGCTCTCGACAATATCACGCAGAAAAAAGTTACCGATGCCATAGACAAGCTCGACTGCACGAGAATCGTAATTGCTCACCGTCTTTCCACCATCCGTCACGCTAACAGAATCATATATCTTGACAAGGGTAAAATCGTTGAGGACGGCACCTACGAAGAACTTATAGAAAAGAACGGTCTGTTTGCCGAGCTTGTTAAGCGCCAGAGAATAGATATAGATGCGGAGTAAGGCGAATGAATACTGAAAAGATTTACGAAGATTACCGGCAAAAGGTTTTCTCCTACATACTCTCAAAAGTACAGAACAGTGATCTGGCAGAGGATCTGTGTCAGAACGTTTTTCTGAAGATCTATGAAAAAGCGGATACCTTTGACGAAACGAAGGCATCTGTTTCCACTTGGATCTATACCATAGCCCGCAATACGCTGACCGATTATTACCGCACCCGAAGGGTCACCTCGGAGATACCCGAGACAATTCAAAGCGAGCAAAGCACCGAGGACGAAGTGATAAACGGCGAAATGATGGAACGGTTGGCAGACGCACTTTCACAGATGGATGAGCGGATGCGCGACGTAATCATCCTTCGCTTTTACGACGGTAAAACGCTCCGTGAAATTGCCGATAACATGGGAATTTCCTATGCATATGTAAAGGTAATTCAGAATAAAGCATTTGCTTTTCTAAGAAATTTTTTAGAAAACGAGTAGCCACTTTATCATTTCGATCGTATAAAGAGATGCTGGGAGGCAGAAAGATGGAAAATAAACTGAAAAAGCTTTTTGAATATCAGAAATTTGAGCAGAACGAGCGCCTTGCAAAGCTCATCGCCGAAACGGAGGCACGTCAGGCAACGGAGATTTCCGATGATGATCTGGAAATGGTCGCCGCCGCCGGGGAAATCACAGAGATTAGCACAGAGGAGAAGGAAATCAACATAGGTGATGATTCCTTCGATGTATTTGAGTAAATGCCATAAGGAGAATTAACCATGGAAGAAAAGAAAGTATTGAATAACGAAGAACTTGAAAAGGTAAACGGCGGACTCGGCAATACATTAATATCCGGGACAAGCATTCCCGGAATTGATATGAATGTCATCCCTGACAGCGAAATAGATGCCAATGCACCTGACGAATCGAAGTCGAAAATCGTCGGCTGCAGCGAATTGCACGGATGGGATGACAGTATATAAAAAAGAGACATACGAATATAATAGCGTCTACTGCAACTCTTTCGTATCAAAATAAGAAATTTAACTCAAACAGTAACTGAAGAAAAAAGGAGGAAAATGATATGGCGGAATATAGCATACTTAGTGCCGGACTGACGACGGCTATCGTCGTCGGTGCTGTTGTGATCGTCGCAGCGGTTGTGTACTTTGTCGTGAAGACCAAGAAGAAGTAAGCTGAAAAAACATTGCGATGGGGATACTGGGCGTATCCCTTTTCGTATTTTTTTTATTAAATAGCACAATATTCGTCGACACCTGTCGATTTGCTTTGAGAAAGGATTCTACACATGTTTCCGTTGGTTTGTTCCATTCTTTCGTTCTGCATCGCTATCGCTGCGTTTCTCTACGGTATTTTCCGTATGAAAAAGGGTGGACCGATGTGCTTTCTGCTCTTCATTTTCGCTGTCGGCTGTCATTCTATGCGGGAGTTATGGAGCATTGTCAATACCTTGTATTATGGCATGAGCCAGCCGAATCTCAGCCTGTTGGGCACGTTCGGTTGCTTGTGCTTCCTCTGCTCCGCCAATTACGGCCATTTGGACAGCATTGTGGACGAGGGCGACACGTCCGGCCGCAGCGCATGTCGGCAGGCTATGCTTGCGCCCGCTGTCGCCGGAGCCCTGCTTGCTTTCTTTGTCGTCCGTAGTTTTCTTGCTGGACAGACGGCGAAGGCTGTGCTGATGGGGCTGAGCTTTCTGCCTGCGCTGCCCGCCGCATATTTCAGCGCGAAGCACCTGCTGCTCCCGACGGACGCTATGGGCTTTTTGGACATGACCCGGCGCTGCAATATTGCTGTACTCGTCTATATCGCTTTCAGCTGGGCATGCATGATGCAGAGCGAAACGACGATGCTGGGCTCCGCTTTCTCTGTGATGCTTGCACTTTCTGCTGCGGGCCTGATCTACGCTTGTAAAAAAGGAATTGAATTATGGGAAATGTTAATTTAGCACTCTTTTTCTGCCTGCTCGCGCCTATGGTGCTCATGCTGCCGATTTTCCACGGCAGCGCCCGCGTGACGCTGATTGCGCTGATGATTGGCTTCTTCATGGCGTGCTATTCTGCGGAGGTCAGCGGCATGGTATTTTCCAGCATTCGCACGGAGATGCAGCCGTTGACCATCATCGGTACGCCGATCATAGAGGAAACGCTCAAGCTGTTGCCCGTGATTCTTTTCGCTTTCTTTTCAAAGTCGGACGACCGACTCCTGCTGGAATTCGCTTTCTCTGTGGGCATCGGTTTCGCTGCCATGGAGAACCTGAACTTTCTGGCCTCCGGCATTTTTGAAGGCACGCAGCTCTATGCAATCGCCTTGCGTAGCATATGGGGCGGCATCATTCACGGCGGCAATACGCTGCTCGTGGGCTTCGGCGCGACCTTTATTCACAAGAAGAGAAAGCTCTTCTTCACGGGCACCTTCGCCCTTTTCTCTCTGGCGGTCATCATCCATTCTGTCACGAATATGATCGTCAGCGCAGATCAGCCGATTGCGTTTTTGGTGCTGATGCTGGTGGAACTGACGTACTTCATCGCGCTCATTGTCGGCATACGGAAAACCGTCAAAGCATAAACGGGAGCCGGGAAACGGATCGGATGATATCGCTTAGGTGTTTGAAGAATTTCAGGT
>JAKSNA010000007.1 GCA_024400295.1 Bacteroidales bacterium
AGTTATTACTATGCTTTCGGAAGATTTCAGCCTAATTTTTGTCCATTAGCCCGATTATTTCGAGTTCGACCGCGGCAGCGAGCTGACTCTGAAAGAACACTGGGAAATAGTTAACGCCGCACTGCGGCATTATGACATAGACCAGGAATGGGTGAGCAAAACCTTCGACATTCCGATAACCGGGGTGAAAGAGAACCCTTTCCAGACGGATAACCTTTCGGAAAATTTTCGTTAGGGAAGCAAGGAAAGGGTGAAGCCCTGCTTCCCATGCTATATCCACCATCGCCATGCTGTGGCACTTTGCCGATAGCTGCCGGTATATCCGTGTCAAAGGATGTCGCTGAAACCATCGAGAGAGCCGCACGCGAGATATACGAGACTGGCTCAACCGATGTCCAAATGGATTTGTTGAGAGCAACAGCTTCGCAATTGATTGGGGCTGTCAAAAAAGGCTATGGAATGGGGATAAACGACGTGGCATACAACTCCCCGGACTGGGAGATGCTGGCAAAGATAACGGAAAACGTTTACAGTTTCTCGGCGGCAAAGAACTATCATGAGCTTCGCGATATGACCGATGCCTTGCGCGACGGCGACAGGATAAGAAGCTTTGAGGAATTCCGAAAAGCCGTGGAGGAGATTGATGCCAAATACAACGGCAACTGGTTGCGCACCGAATACAACCAGGCAATAGCCGCAAGCCAGTGTGGCGCCCGGTGGAACGAGTTCAAGAGAAACGCCAAGGCAATGCCTATGCTCCAGTACCAGGCGGTGATGGACAGCAACACTCGTGAAGACCATGCCAGACTCAACGGTGTGAAGAAATGTGTCGATGATCCGTTCTGGGACATCTACATGCCGCCTAACGGATGGGGCTGCAGATGTGAGGTGATACAGCTTCCGTCGTCAGCCGCCAAAGAGACACCGAGCGAGAAAATCATTCCACCCGTGGTGCCGAAGATGTTCCAGGTCAACTTCGGCAAACGCGGCATAGCATTCCCAGCCGGACACGCCTATTTCAAGCGTCTGCCGAAAGAGTACGAATATAAACTGAAGGAAACGACCCGGGAGGAAGTCAGACGTATTCTCGACAACGCTCAAGAGTACCAGAGGCTCAAAGCTGACAAAGACTATACCGATGTCGATTTTGACTGGGGGAATGGAGGCCTCAAGGCCACGCATAAAGACCACAATTTCGACAAAGCAAAAGGGACTTATGAAAAAGACGTTCAAAAAGCTGGATTCAAAAAAGGTCGTTCTGTTATTTTCGGCGCTGAAAAAAGTAATGTAATCGGTGAAAGATTTACAGAAGGTTTATGGGATAATTGCAGTTTTGAGATAGCAAGTTGCGAGACGGTCACCGAAAACAACATACTCCGCGGACTCAAGCATTGTGCATCCAAGAAAACTACAGAGATTGCGGTTTTACATTATCCCAATGGCGGATTTGACCAGGAAATATTAGAAAAAGCCATCAAAAGATATAATGGACTTGAAAAGTTACATGATGGGCAATATCTGGAATTCAGCAAGATAATCTGTGTTGAGTATGATTGTATAATATTTGAAATGGATTTATAAAAAGGAACGGGAGGCTCCTTTCGGTACACCCCCCGCACTGCAAAAATAGAAATTATTTTAATACAAACAACAAAAAAATGAAAAAACTTAAAAAATTATTTCAACAGCTTCGTCTGAAGCACGCCATCAAGAAAGCAAACAAGTTCCATAACTTGACAGGATACAAATACCTCGTGTTGAACTATAAGGGCAAACCGGTAGTGAAATCCAAGCGGTCTCTCAAGGAAATGATAAAGAACGGCGAGCTTAACACCACCATTCAATACCTTGAGCAGATAGCCCTTTACAAAACCTTATAACCATGGCACAATCCAAAGTAGAACTTCTGCTCGACATCAAGAACAGGATGACAACAGGCCTCACCAAGGCGCGAGACAATGTCACCAGGAGCACCAAGAAGATGAAGGAGAAAATCCACAGCATGAGTGCTGCGGCTTCAACGTCGTTTGTAAGGATGCGCGACAGCCTGGCACATAATGTCGCTGACATGAAGGTTCACCTTCATTCGCTTAAAGACAGATTCTCGGAATCCATCAATGGCATCATGTCAGAAGTGCCTGGACTTCGCCGCGTTTTCTATTTAATCAGGAACCCGATAGTGGCAGCCACTGCAGCTGTTATTGCATTGGGTTCCGCAGGTGTCGCATGCGCCAAAGACGCTTTGGGCTGGGAAGAGGGACTTGCCAAGGTGAATGTTACGGCACAGCTGTCAAAAGACAAACTATCAGAACTCAGCGACAACCTGCTTGACATCGGCAGGCGCAATGTAGCACCGCTTCAGGAAGTGCCTGACGCATTCAACAAAATCATTTCTGCAGGTCTCAACGCCGAGCAATCGCTTAAGGCTCTGGAGCCAACGCTACGAGCATCCAAGGCGGGCTTTGTCGATGTGGCGACCGTGGCACGAGCCGGTGTCAACGTGATGAACTCCTCCGGTCGCGACATCAACACAGTGTATGATGTCCTGTTCGCAACCCTCAACAAGGGTGCTGCCGAGATGGGTGACATTGCTTCATATCTTCCGAAAGTGGTGCCAGTGGCAAAGAACGCGGGTTTCGCTCTCGAAGAGACAGCCGGTGCTTTTGCATTCCTCACCGCACAAGGTCAGAAGGCTGAAGCTGCCACAACCTTGCTCGAGGGCGCTTTCCGTGCGCTGGCGGATCCTGCCAAGGTGTCGAAGTTTAAGGAGCTTGGCATAAGCCTTTACGATTCCAAAGGGAAGATGCTGCCGCTGGTCAATATCATAGAGCAGCTCTCCAATCGATTGAACGGATTGAACGACTCGGCGAAGGCACAGGCACTCGCCTCATTGGGGCTTGACCAGATGGCATCGTCGGCGTTTGCGGTCATGACGCAGGATACAGAGAAACTTAAGGGCATCATCGACGCGACAACCAACTCGCAAGGCGCGTTGAACCGTGCATACCAGGACAGCCTCACGTCAACTGACGGCTGGAAGATTGCGCTTAACAATGTGCATTATATAATGATACGCATCGGGCAGGCTTTTCTTCCAATTATCAGAAAGGTCGGCGAATGGGCCGCTGCTTTCACCAGCTGGCTGATTCCGGCTATCTCCAAAGTCAAAGGATTCATATCCGAATGGTATCCGGTTATTATAGGCATTGCCGGAGCATGGGCGGTGGTACACGGTCAGTTGATAGCGACCACAGTAGCCACCGCCGCGCTCGCGATAAAGAACGCTGTCCTTACTGCAGCACAATGGGCATTGAATACCGCCATGAACGCAAACCCAATAGGGTTTATAATAACAGCCATCGGTGCGCTCGTCGGTGCCATAGTGGTGGTTTGCCGACGTTACGAGGGATGGACAACAGTTTGGAACGCCACCAAGGTGACACTCGTGAACTCGTTCAAACAGTTTGTAGAGAATTGGAAATTCGGCTTCACTGAACTGTGGTACGATATACAGATTTTCTGGTTGCGGATAAAAGGCTTTGGGCAATATGTAGGTCAACTGTTCTCCAACATCGGGAAGGCCATAAAAGCGGCTCTGAAGGGCAATTTCAGCGAGGCAAAGGATATTCTTAGCCAAGACATTAAAACGAGCGCAAGTGTTGAAATCGACGAAATAAAACAGAAACGCGAGGCTAACAGACAGGCGTTTGCCACGGACAGTGTCGCTCGTGCCAAACAGACATCTGATGCTTGGAAGAATGTGAGTCTGAAACGCAAACAGGAAGAGGCTGAAGAGAACAAACCGGCTTCTGAAGATGTTATTCCGGAAGCTGATGGTGGCAGCGTACAACAGCCACTGGCACCGGATGCATCGATGCAGGATGTCACAGGCTCGGTGGTAGGCAGCGCACAGCAAATACGCAACATCACCATCAACATCGACGCGCTTAACAAGGGCAACATAGTCCCTGAAGGCGACGAGGTCAAGAATATGGGCGGTGACCAGCTGTCGGACTATTTCAGCCAGCTTCTTATGAGAGCAATCAGAAACGTCGAATTGTCTTATTGATATGAATGATTTCTCCCAACTGGTTGAAGACCTGACGGCAGCCATTGAGACTGTCCCCCAGCGTGTGGCCACTGAAGCCGTAAACTTCAGCAAGGAGAGGTTTCAGGAACAGGCGTGGAAGGATGAAGGCAAAGAAGCGTGGAAAAAACGCAAGACCAGAAGACGCGGTGGCGCAAAACGTCAGAAAGGCGCTGTTCTGGTTGACAGCGGACGCTTGAAGAGAAGCGTCAGAATAATTTCTGTATCAAAGGACAGGGTGTTGATCGGCACCGATGTCCCGTACGCCGAGATACACAATGAGGGTTTTGACGGCATCCAAAGTGTGAAAGCCCACACCAGGCGGACCAGGAATGGATCCACAAGAGTGAGTGCGCACACCAGGCACATGAGAATGCCTCGACGCAGGTTCATTGGCGAGTCGGCCACATTGAACAAGCGCATTGAATTAATGATAACTGCGGAACTCGTCCGCGCATTAAAAAAACATAGTATATGAACAGATTGTTTAAAAAGATTCAGGATGTTCTGACATCCAACCAACAAAAGTTTGAAGACGCAGGGGTGCAGCCGCCAGAAACATTAGATGTCTACCTCGGGCAGCCTGTGGCTCCTGGCGATTTCGAGTTTGTCAATCCGGCCATCTTCTTTGACTACAATATCGACTATAGCCAGGGGTTGTGCTATATCTACCTGCACTGTCTCCAGGACTTCGGAGCCGACACTGAAAACTTCGCCCAGCATCAGGATGACGGCTTGAAGTACATTGACTATTTAAACGTGATTAAACGATGTTTAAACAAAATCAGACCCGGCAAACCTTTCGGTGTTTTAAAACTACATCAGGACGTGCCGGTGACATCTGAGTATTATCACTATCACCAGATAACGCTGACATGCACCATCGACCCAGATTATGATGACGTTGACATTTACATTGATGTTCCCGACGTTACCGTCAAGCTGTGATGGCAGGTTGCGAGACCACATTTAATGAAAAAGCCTCCGAAATTTCGGAGGCTTTTTCAGTCTTCAAACAGCTTCAGCTGATTGTCGGGTTCAGTGTCTTTATGCTCGTCAAGAATCCGGTTAATCTCACTTGCAGGGACGGATATGTATTCAAGAAAAGTGCGATAGTGTATCCTGTATTTGGGGTACACGTAGTTACGCCAGACCGCCGCGTAGCATTTCGACTGGTCTCCCGACTCGTAATGCTCTTCGGCGATTTTGCACACTTCCTTTATTATCGCAGCCCTGCTTTTTCTCATTACTTATAAGGCTTGATGTCTATGATAACGGTTTTTGTCTTGACAACTCTGCCGCTGCCGTTACATAACGAGCAGGTACGTGTATAGATATCGTCTTTTTTACCGGTTCCGCCGCAGTCACCGCACATTTCTATCAAAGGCGTGAACTCAAAAACCTTAGCGGTCTCTGGTATCTCAATTTTATTTGTTTTGCTCATTTTTTTGATTGTTATGTTTTTTGATTTCGGATTGTCTGAAGTATTCAGCTGCTGCCTGGTGCGCCTCCCTGTCTTTCGCCTTGGCTCTGTCATAGGAACGCTCGTCACCGGTGTTGTACTGTTGTGACTTCTCTATGTTGTACCGCACGTATTCCTCGGATTTCTCGCTGATGTAACTGTTGAACCATCCAAGTATATCGGCGCAGCCGATGCCGCCGTAAAACGCACCGTATGCGCCCTGCCTGGCGCGTTTGAACACAATCTCGATGTCGGCGGCGTTGATGTTGACACCGCTTTCAAGACAGGTGTCGATGACAGTCTTCGCGGTCTCGGCCATCGCCTCCGGCTGCATCGGGCGCGACACGTTGAGCATCGTCTCGAGCCTTGTGATGTGCGCCACCATCAGCGCCGCCGTCTCCTTGTAGCCCAGCTGCCTGACGATGCTGCCGATCGAAGGGAAGCCGCTCTCAATCGACCGGCGCACCGTGGTGATGCCGGCCTCACGGACAGCCATCGACAATGCCGCAGGTGTCAGCGTCTCCTTAGAGACAATCGATAGCGCGTTTTGCTCTGTCATAACCGTTCACGTTTGTCAATTGACCGTAGATTTTGTCGAAGTCCGTCGCGAGTGCCTGAATGGTGAACCTGTTGTCGAAATACCATTTGTTAGGCATCGAGGCGACCGCCAGCATGAATGCGTCAAGGTTGTTCATCAGCTCGTCGGAAGTGGCGGCGGTGATTGTCGGGTCGTCATAATGGGCGACGATTTTGGCGTTGAGCTTTTCCAGCAGCGACTTCATATACCTGAAGTCCGCCTTGCTGAAGCTGTCGCTGTAGTCAGTGTGTTTAAGGCGTTTGTACATGTCGGCGAACTCCAGAAGGCCGTTATACACCGGCATTGACGTTTTCCCTTCAGTCTTCGCCTTGGTTGACATCGACTGGAGAAGTGCGTTGATAAGCGCGTTCTTCTCTTTCTTCGACAGCTTCATCGCCTCTTCAGTGAGTTCTTTTGTGTTCATGTGCATTCCTCCTTATCTCCCGTGCCAGGCGTGCGGCGCATTCCGGGCATTCGCCCGTCATGCGCCTGTCGTACTCCGTCCCGCAGACGGGGCACACCGCCCAGATCTCGTGGTTGTTGTTGATAAAACCCATAATTCCTCCTACGACTCAGTCATTCCCAGCGGCACAGGCTTCCACGAGCCGTTCTCGTCCTTCCTCTCGGCGCGGACGAACTGCTTGCTCACCGTCGGCGAATACGACTCCTCGATGATTCTCACGCCCTTCTGGAAGCGTTCGTCGCCGCTCTGGTCGGCGAGCTTCTTCAGCTGGATGACGCGGCTCGCTTTGAGCGTGCCCTTCTGGTCGCGCGACAGGAGGCGCAGAACCGAATCGACGAGCATCTTCGACTTCTCGTCGGTGGCGAGGCTCATGATGTACTCGCGCACCATCGCGATGCCGTCCTCCACCGTGTCGGTGTAGCCGTCGAGCATATAGACACCGAGGGTGATGCGCATCGTGCCCGCCGAGTTGGTGAACGTGTGCGAGCGCTGGTTGTCGCTCTTCATCATCATCAGCTCGCTCTTGAGGTCGAGTATCGACTTGAAGTTGTCGAACACGCCCTTCTTCACCGACGCGATGTCGCGGCTGAGGTCTTCGAGCACCGGCATCACCGTCTCGATCTCCTCGTCCACCATGCCGCGGTACATCTCGCGCTGGCGGGCTTCCTCTTCCTCTGTTTCCTTTCTCTTCTTTTCAGCGAGGTACGCCCTGTATTCGGCGATCTCCTCCGCTGTCATTGCTACGTTCTGTTTTTCTTTTTCCATATTTGAATGATTTTTAAAAGTTGATTAATCGTTGTCTGTAAAGTTTTTGACACATCTGTCAACAAAGAATTCACCGTCAATCTTATACGTCGATTTTACCCAATAGCCATTGGAGACAATCACATCATTAGTTTCGAGGATTTTCTTGTCTTTCTCCACCTCCTCTTTGATTACATCTTCAATGTTGCGACGGGTACCGATGATAACAAGCTTATCCACAACGGTATTGGTGCTTTTCTTCGCGCAGGAGTATCCGCACTGTCTAATAGACACAAGCGTTAATTTCATTCTTTTACTTTTCATATAACTGATTTTTAAAAGTTGATTAATCGTGGTTAATGACACATCTTGGCGTATGCCTTTCTACAGGCAGTTTTTCAGCACGCATGAGTATGTTGCCTTCCATGCGTATTTCATTGTTTGACCTGTATATCTCCGGCATCTTCACGCCGCCGCTGCCGGCTGCCGCAAACACGGCATCATCCATTATTTTTTTTAGGGCGTTGACAATCTCGTCAGGATAGACAATTTTCCTGTCGTGCTTCTTGGCTTCGTCATACGCCGCCTTCATCGCCTTGGTCTTGAGGTCGGTCATTGTCCAGTATCCTTTTTCAAGGATATACATGAATTTCTGTTCTTCCATATTTGAATGATTTTTAAAGGTTGTTTAATCGTCGTCTGAATTATCGTTTCTGTCGTAAAAATCCGACAGGAAGTCATTACTGTTGATTTCGTCGGCCATCATGATCTCGACCACCACAAGGAGCAGCACGCCGCCCAACAAGAGGGTCAATATGACAAATGCCGTGATGAGTAATATTGCTTTTAATTCTGCCATAGTTTTTAATTTTTGATAGTTAATAGTTTCTCACTCTTTTCGGTTTCATTCTCTCCTCCGCCGCGAGCAGGTGGCTCATAGCCGCGTTGCGCCCGCTGAAGTAGGCCTCGACATCAATCTCCTTTGCGAAGTACCTGTATTCCAAATCATCGATGACCTGCCGCCAGTACGCCGCCGCCTCCTTGTCTGTGCGGACTTGCGTCAGCTCGAAATCGGGGATTGGCAATGCGCCCGATGAGGTTCTCTCCGGCTTGACCGTCTTAGGTATTTGCAGCAGCTCCGGCGTGATGATGATGTGAGGGGTGAACTGTGCAACATTCGCATGACATTCTGCTGCTTTTTCGAGAGCCTTCCTACACCTGTATTCCTTGCACTTCTGGGCGTTTTTTGCCCTATTCTTCTCGAACCACGATTTCTGCAGTTCCCTGATATGCTCCTTGTGATTCTCGCGATACTTCTTGTTTCGTTCGTTGTGCAGTATCCTGTAATTTTCGTCGGCGAGCCTTTTCTTGTCCCAGATCCTCTGCTGCTCCTTGTGTCTGATCCTCACCGCCTCCTTGCTCGCGGCTTTGAGGTCGTCACGCCTGAGCACGAAGAGTTGCACAAGATCATCGTGCGTAATCGACATTATCTGCTGTTCTGTCATATTGCGCCTCCGTTCAGTTAAGACATACCGTAGGTACCGATGATTTCACCCTCTGCACGCTCTGCTTGCGGCAGAACTCGTTGTAGATCCGCGTGAGCGTTGCGCCGTCAATGCGGTTGAAGTCGTGGTTCACTTCGGTCGGTACCAGACCTGCTGCGCGAACCGCCACGCCTTTGATGTATTCGGCGGTGTGCTGTATGCCGCAGAGGTCAAGATAGCGACCGATGGCACGCATCACGCCTTTACGCTTGCGGTCGAGGTCGTCACGGCGTTTGCGCTCCTGTGGGTTGCGGCGAAGCTCCCCAAGGTAGCGGAGCAGATCCTGCGCCTCGATATAGCCGAGGTCTTTCAAGCTGCTGGTTCTGCCTCTGGTGAAGTCGCTGATGAAGTAGTGACGGCCATCATCATCAAGACCGAGAGCCTTGAAGTTGAGGAACAGGCTTCTGCGCTGTGCGTCACTGATTTTGTCGGTGATTGCTGTTTCCATAGTCTTAATTGTTTCGTATTCTTTTAAATCTTTCGGGCAATACAACTGTCAAATTGCAGTTGTCACAGCAGACGCCTTTCTTAACTGGTTGGGCATTGTTGCCATACTCCTCGAAAGTGCCTCCGCATATCACACATGTTATTTTATGTCCTGGTGTTTTCATTGTTGATGTTTTTATAGTCCTATTCCGTAATATTCAGTTGCCTTTGTTGTATCAATGTCGATATAGCAGCCGCCTCCGTAGCGGCTTACGGGGAAAGCTCTGAAGCCCTCCACGCGCCACGCCACGTTTGCGTCCCTCCAGATGCGCCGCGCCACATGGCCTTCAGGCAGGTTGCCCTGAACATGGCTTACATAGACGAACAGCTTATGCGGATAGCGCACCTTCAGCTCCTTGTACTCGCCGAATTTCATTTCCATGAACTGCACCGAGTCAATCACCACCACATCGGGGCTTTTGTGCTTGTCAAGGCGTTCCTTCAGGTCGTCCACGCTCTCCTTGTCAAGCAGCACGAACTTCCCGCCGCAGTCCATCATTCCCGTCCGCTCCAGGGCAAGCTGTATTGTTCGGCTCTTGCCTTCCTCCACGCTGTCGTAGGCCACGCGGCGGAACTCCGTGAGGTACTTGGCCAGCATCATGGCAAACGAGGTCTTGCCGTTCTTCGGCGGGCCGTAGATAACCCATGTTCCTGTCAGTTCCGGGTCGCCCACGGCATCGTGCCACTGCCCCGTGAAGGGCAGTGTCTTGAACTTTGCCGTCAATATGTTGTTCACGCTGTACGCCCTTTTCATGGTCATGCCCCTTTCATCAGTTCCTTGTGTATCCGGCGCAGGCTCGGCATGCCGTCCTCGCCCATCGTGCGGCGCAGTATCGCGCCCGCGTCGGTGCCTTCCTTGCAGTTGGCCTTGATGATCATCATGGCCGTGGCCTGCGTCATCTTTGTCCGTTCCTCGGCCTCCATCGGGACAACTGTCAGATAGCGTTTCCCGAAGCGGCTGAACAGCTCCGTATAGCCCACCTTGCGGTTGTCGATGGCACGCTGCACCTTTGCCTTCAGCCCGTCGGCTCCCATCATGTACCAGCCGCACATCCCGTCCGTCGCGTTCCACAGGGCCTTGATCTCAAGGAAGGCCTCATAGTTCAGGTCGCCAGCCTCGTCGAGTATAATCAAGGGGTTGGGCAGCGTCTTGAGGTAATACACCAAATCCTCATAGACATCGGTTAAGCGTCCCGTGCTGCCCACCCCGAATGATTTGGCTATCGTTCTTACAAGTCTCGTCTTGCTCTTCACCTGCGAGCAGTCGATATAGACCGCGTTCTTGTGCGTCTTGGCGTAGTGCTGCGCCGTGTAGGTCTTACCGATGTCGCTCAGGTCGCACAGCATCGCGCTCATCGATGCGCTTTGGCACATGTCGAGTTGTGCCGTGATGAACTGGAACACGGGCGTGGCCGCCGTTTTCCATTCCGGGGCGTTGGTCATGTTCACGCCTAAGTGCCTCGCAAGGCTAATCCAGTTCTGGTCGCTCAATACGCGCTCCGTCTCGCCGTTCTTGACGCGGCT
The DNA here is from genome assembly GCA_024400295.1 of Bacteroidales bacterium. Lineage (GTDB taxonomy): Bacteria > Bacteroidota > Bacteroidia > Bacteroidales > F082 > Limimorpha. Next base: position 10,888 of record JAKSNA010000007.1, read on the forward strand.
GTATTGTGCTGAATTGATACCTAAACTCACGGCGAACTTCGCGTCGCTTCCCGCGAAGTTCTCGCGTGCCTCGGCCAAGGCCGCCAGCACCTTCTTTTTCATTTCGTTTGTCATCATTGGTGTATTTTTTTAATTGGTTTATAGTCTGCTTATCGCCAAGGCTGCATAGTCCTCGGCATTCCATTCGTCCTCCTCATAGCCCTTGGGCTGCTCGTTCTGTTCCGGAACGACCTCCAGAGGCGTTGCGTCTATGGCTTTGGTCAGTTCAGCGTCCATGTGGCCAACCTTGGGCAGTTCCGCCCTGCGTTCCTTCACAAATTTGTCGAACTTCGCCACGCGCTTCTGCTGGTGCAGCATGGCCTCCGCGTCACTCTCGGTGCGTTCGGCCTCGCATTCGTTGTAGGCGTATTTCTCGCGGTTCTCCGCCTCGCCGATATACACCCCGTCCTGATACAGATAGACTGTCTCCACGCTTTCGTCATCCGATGGTAGCCAGTAGGCCGTCACACGGTAGTTGTTCGGCTTCAGCCGGTTGAGGCTGCCGAAGTCCTTCAGCTCGAAGCCAGTATTGTCAACCATGCACCAGTCGTTGTTGCGGATGCTCGTCTCGGTCACGTTGCCTATAAACTGCATCAGGTAGGCCATGTCGATGGACTTCAGGTCGGGGTTGGCCTGCTTGGTCAGCACGTCCCTGCGGGTCAGGCCCGGATAGGTCTTCTGGCGCGGGTGTAGCTCGTTGTTGTGCCGCTCGATGTCGGCCAGGTCGTCGGCGATGATCTGCATGGGGTCGTAAGCGGGTTCCACGTAGTCGCCCTCCACCTTGTTGCGCACGGCGCGGTAGGCCTCGTGCTTCGCGTACCAGCGGCCGCGGGTGTGACCCATGTCCTTTGCCGTTCCCCACTTCAGCGAGCGGATGTTATGCTCGGCGCGTTTTTCCGTTGGGCTTTCGCAGAAACGCACGAAACGGAATGCGTCTTGAAGCCATGGAATGTCGCTCATCAGGTGGTGCTCAACCTCCAGCTCGGCGGGCATCGGCAGTCCGAGGCTCCACAACTCGCAGAACACGTTCCTCATGCTCTCATATACGGTCCGCTCGTTGGGCTTGCCGATGATGTAGGCGGGGCGGAAATAATAGCCGCTCACAACGTCCACGGCAATGTACTTATAGACCCACACGTCTTTTCCGGCCACTTTAGCCTTTCGGCTCAGTGCAACGTCGTCCATTGAGATTTTCGAGAGACTGTAATTGCCCACTTTGCGATGGTGCTTCGGGCGCAGCGTGTTCTGGTAGTCGAAGTGGCCGTTGCGGTCTGCATACACCGCTGTAGTGTTCACCACGTTCTTCAGGTAGTTCCAGATTGTCGCCTCGCTTAGTTCCGTATAAATCCGGTTACCATCAGAGTCTGTCTCCAGGCAGTCGAAAGCCACGCCTGTCTCCATATCGTAAACTTCCAGCCAACCGTTTATGAATTGCATATACAGTTCCCAGACACGATGTACAAACGGTTTGTCGTTTGTCCTCCACAATGCGAGTATCAGATTCTCTACATTTCTGCTCACCTTGCGGGCATTGTCGCTACCTATATTACCGTTCAGCAACGCCGGATAGCTCTTGTATAAATACGCTTTAAACGCCCTTTCAAGGCCGCGGGTGTTGGTGTATGGTTTCAGTATCCCGTAAGCCACCCCATCCTTGTCCAGGCACTGCTGTATCTGCCAGTCAAGCATCGTCTTCAGCCATTCGCTTTTATTTAGTTTCTTTCCCGCTCTTGCCCTGGCTGCCTGTTGGCGTTCCATCCCGTGGCGCATAGCGTCAAAGAGACTGGCCTTCATCACCAGCCGCTCGATGGTGGCCGCGTCCAGTTTTGTGCCGTCTGGCTTGGAGTATTTGCTAAAGTATTCCCGCGCCTCAGCGTTTACAGACACCTCATAGATGTCCGACTGCTCCGGGCAGGCTTTGCCCAATGCCGCCTCTATCGCCCTCATCCTGTCTGGTCGTTTTATGCTGTTAACCCATATTAGCGTATTGCCGTTGATGCCTCTGTGGGCAATCTCCAGTAATCCGTCGTGGCTGTCGTGGTTAAACTGCTTGTAAGTCAGTCCGGCTTCCTTCCAGTCGTTTACGCTTATAGCTAAATTTCCGTTGATGTATTGGTACATGGTGTATTATTATTAGGTTATCACTCGGTTAATTCTGCCAATCGTACACTTCGGCCAAGCCGGCGCCGATGGCAAACAATGCCACGCCTGCCAGCCGGAGGCTGATTTCACACTTGCTGCCGTCTGCCGTGCAAATAGCAAGGAACAGTCCGATGCACAACACGGCTGTCCCGATCGATTTTTTCAGTTGTCTCTTGTTCATGGTGTATTCTCCTTTATTTATTAATGTTTAAAGTTCAATCTCTACTGCTCCGTAGTTGCGCACGGCTATAGTGCGGATTTTTTTTGCTGTTGTGGTGTCACTTTTCCCGCGGATGGCCTTACTCACCGTCTGCTCGCTCACTCCAAGCAGCTTCGCGATGGCCTTTCCGGTACCTTTTTTCGTGTGTAATTGCTTATTCATATTTTTTTGTATATTTGTAGCGTGGTTTAATGATGAAATCACGCTGCAAATATAGTAAAGTTTTACGAACAAACAACAATTATTTCGCAAATTTTTACGAATATGAAAGAGAGATTAAAGCAACTTATTGATTATTATAATATTTCGACTAATCTTTTTTCTCAAAAGATAGGGGTTTCAGAGGGTACAATTCGCAAAATACTCACCCAAAACACTACGATAAGGAGTGATACATTGGAAAAAATATCGCAAAACTTTGCGGAAATCAACATGGATTGGCTTATAACAGGACGTGGAGAAATGTTGCTGGAAAACTCTCAAGAAGGTGGTTGTTTTGAGAATAGTGACAACATTTCTCGTCTCATTGATATATTGCAGGATACTTTAGTAGAAAAAGACAAACAAATTGACCGTTTATTATCAATAATAGAACAAGGAAAGGTATAAAACTATGGAATTTGACATTACAAACATTGACAAAGCAAAATTACTAAAGGCTTTATATGATTATGCAGACCCCACTATTGGAGTTGGGGGTGCTGAGTTCATTACAAGAAAGGTCAGGGGCGAAAATGTTTCTAAATTATCAGATTTAGAGTGTGCTATTGCTCTATCAGATTTCAAAGAATCGACTGATTCAGGATGTTTCAGAATTTTTGACTATCACAATGGAAAACCGATGAAAGTAGTCTTTTATAGATTATCCACGGGAAGGGTTTTAGTTTCATCAAATAACTATGACGAAAGAAATGGGAAATACCGTTTCTTGGAAGCAATGATGAGTTGTTTTCCGAAGAAAGACATACTGATTGTTGACAAATCAACTCCGAGAAGTGTTGATAAGAACGACAACTCATCAAAAGAGAAAAAGAATCATTTTCGTTCAATTCTTCACAATGCGAAGAAAGAGAGGAATGAATTTGGGTTTTACTGGAAAATAGATGATTAATAGGTGCTAATAGCCAAGAAAATCTGCGAAAACCGATTTTTCTGCATATTTTAGGTTTATTTTGCTGATTTTCAGATATTTACATTATTTTTATTGGGGAAGTATCCCCCTACCTAATTATGGATTATCGGGTAGGTTAATTCGTGCAAAACTTCCGTTTTTTGAGTTTTTTCGTCCGTCAAGGGTGGTCTAATGTGGTCGAGATGGAGCCAGTTTTGGGGCTAACTCGGGGCTAACTCGGCAAATCAGGTCAAAATAGGCGGCAATAAAAAAGCCTTCCAGACGGTGAGTCCGGGAGGCTTTTTTATATGTTTTCGGCTGCTGTTTAAACGGTTTTGCGCCGCCGTTCAAAAATCGTTTAAATGGTTGTAAAATAACGGCTTCAGGGCGTTTTATGCAAGCATAATTTGTATTAATTAAACTTTTATTAAACTTTTCTTGCGCTTTTTTGAGGTTTTATTAAAGCAAAATACAAGCAAATTAAAGTTTTTTGTACTTTTTATTTTTTATCAAAACATCGTAATTTATTGTAAATCAAAAATTTGCGTTTTTTTAAAATGTATTTTTCTTTTTTAGCCCCTTACATGCAAAAAGATAATTGTTAAGTAGTTTAATTTATTGATAATGAAAAAAATATTATTGATTTTAGTCTGTATTTGTGGTTGTATGACTATTAAGGCCCAAGAGCTGCCCACACACTGGACACCGGACATCTATACATATCCAAACACAATGACCATCACCAGTTACGTTGTCATCGACGGGGTCGAGCAGCTTGACACCGACATTGAGGTGGGGCTCTTTGTCGGAGATGAATGCCGCGCCGCCATCAGAGCCACGCATTATTCCGCTTTCGAGCATGAATACATCTGGTATCTTTATCCTCACGGAGAAACCGGTCACGTCATGACAATGAGGGTGTGGAATCACTCAACAGATTCCGAGATGATTGTAACATCAGACCCTGCAAGCATCACTTTCATCACCGACGGAAGCATGGGAAGCACCCAAAATCCTCAGTTGTTAAGTTTCACATCAGCAAGTCTTCCTTACACTTATGTGGGAAAAGGACAGTGGGATGAGCCAGGCAACTGGAGAAATCCTGACGGTTCGACACCGACTGCAATGCCAGACCTTGCCAACAAGGATGTTGAAATAAACGGCGTCACAATCATTGACAATGGTGTCGTTGCGGAAGTCAACAACATGACAATCAACGCTAATTGTTCTGTTGAAATCGGCAGCAAAGGGATTCTCACCGTCAAAGGAAAACTTACCGACACCGATGTCAGCCAGTTGATTCTCCACGACGGCGGACAGATTTTCCAAACAAATGCCGGCGTGAAAGCGACGTTCAGGAAGAGCATCACCAACCCGTCGGTCTGGGGAAGCACGAGGAATGGCTGGCAGTTCATCTCAAGCCCGATTGAGAACACGACGATAGAAAGCTTCATCTCGCAAGACACCGACTATGACCTGTACATCTGGGACGGCTTCGCCGACGAGCAGTGGATTAACTACAAAAGTCACTCTGATGATGAAGATTACGAGGACTATTTCAGTCAGTATCTGAATTGTGAGAATGAATACGGCTACGGCTATCTCGTCTCGTACAAGACAGCAAGTGCAGCCGTTTTTTCAGGCACGTTAAGAAACTTGGAGGAAGACGGCTTTGATTTCGACGTCTATGGCCAGAAAAACGGCGAATGGGAGAACCTCAATCTCCTCGGCAACCCGTTCCCTTTTGACATCAATTCATGCGACTTTGAAAGGTCGAAGGTCGCTTCCGGTTTTGCCACGATAGACCCGTCCACCAACAGCATCGTCTATAACAGCGACGAAGGTGTCATCGAAGCGGGGCAGGGGTTCTTCGTGCAGGCGACAGGAAAATGGCCGTCACTGTCATATCCAAGTGATTCAAAATCAACGAGAGGAACGTCAAAGCACATCGATTTCACGGTTTCCAACAAAGACGGCCGCGACAACGTTATCTTGAATTTCAGCGGGGGCACAGATGACGGTTTCCCGAAACTCACGAATTTCAATGACGGTATCGCCACCATCTTCACCGTCAGCGACAACAAGATGTACGGCATCGCCAACTATAACGAGAATGTAAAGGAAATCCCGCTCTGCTTCGACGCGAAGGAGATTGGAACCTACACCATTTCAATGAAACCGAGCGGCGATTTCGGTTACATTCACCTCATCGACAGAATGACCGGCGAAGACACCGACATGCTTCTTGAAAGCGAATACAAGTTCCACGCCTTGGCTGGTGACAACGTGAACCGTTTCATCGTCAGACTTTCCGGCGATAACGAAATCGATGATAATGAAAATTTTGCACATCAGTCGGGAAATCAATTGTATATCAATGAAATCGGAACAATCCAAATCATTGACATGACCGGCAGAGTGGTGATAAATGAAACGTTGAGCGGCAATTCGGTTGATATTTCAAATTTAAGAAATGCAGCGTATATTGTTCGTCTTGTGAGTGGAAACGGAGTTAAAACACAGAAAATTGTAGTGTTATGAGAAAGAGGATATTTTTGACAATAGCTGTAATGGCGATGGTTTCGTTTCCGGCAGTAGCGCAGGGCGACGGTTTTTTCAGCGAATGGGAAAAAAATGAAATCAGAGAAGACAACGGCAACGGTTTTGACATGCCAGGGCTTCCATGTCACGGATATACGGAAGACCAGTCGGGTGCGCCGCTCGGCACCGGCATCCTTATCCTTACCGCACTCGGCGCAGGTTACGCCGTGGCGAAGAAAAGGAAAAAGTAGGAAGTTGAAAAGTCAAAGGGGGCTGACGCTCCATTTTGACGTGAACCCCAAAGGTGTTTTACAGCCCTTGGGGTTTTATTTTGTTATCACTCAGGCTTGAACTAATCACTTTTTCTTCAAATATTTGTTGCCGACTTAAATAAAATTTTGACCTATAGGTCAATTAATTTTATTCATGCTTCAAATTATTTCATTATCTTTGCACGTTTTATTAATTTTTACAGCGAAATAAGATATGAATAAATCTCGCATCTTGAACAGGATTGTCATTACACTCATTTTATTGATTAACAGTGTCTTTGCATTTGCCCAAGGCGATAACACCGTGAAGGGTTTCGTCTATGAGACCGCAACCGGCGAACCGATGATGTTCGCAAATGTGTATCTTGAGGGCACGACATTAGGCTCAACGACAGATATCAACGGGTATTTCAGCATCACAAGAATACCCGACGGCAGCTATTTCGTGATGGTGACGATGGTCGGATGCGATACAATAAAAGACCCTGTCACATTGAAAGGCAATCAGATAGTGTCAAAAAAATATAATCTGAGTGAGGCTTCGATAAAATTGGAGGCTGTCAGCGTTACCGCCGAAAAAATCGAGGCGAGGACGGAGACCAAGACTTCGGTGGTGAACATCACGCCGAAGACCATAACCAAGATACCGTCGATAGGCGGTCAGGCCGACCTCGCCCAGTATCTTCAGGTCATACCTGGTGTCGTGTTCACAGGCGACCAGGGCGGTCAGCTTTACATCCGCGGCGGCTCCCCGATTCAGAACAAGGTGCTTCTTGACGGAATGATCGTGTATAACCCGTTCCACAGCATCGGTTTGTTCTCCGTCTTCGACACCGACATCATCAGGAATGCGGAGGTTTATACCGGCGGTTTCGGGGCTGAATACGGCGGACGCGTCTCTTCCGTGATGGACATCACGACCCGCGATGGCAACAAGAAACGCATCTCAGGTAAGGTCGGCGCATCGACCTTCGGCGCGAAAGTCCTCCTTGAAGGACCCCTCAAGAAAGCAAAGTCGGACAATGACGTGAGCCTCTCGTTCATCCTCTCCGCCAAGGCGTCATACCTCGAAGAGACCAGTAAGAACATATATAACCCGATGATAAAATGCGGCATACTGCCGTATGAATATCAGGATTTATACGGCAAAATATCACTCAACGCAGCCAACGGAAGCAAGGTTAACCTGTTCGGATTCAGCTTTAATGACCAGGTTAACAATTACAAGTCAATATCCGACTTCAACTGGAAATCATACGGCGGCGGCGCAAGCATGGTGATAATCCCCGGCAAGTCGCCGGTCCTTGTCGAAGGAAACATTGCGTATTCAAACTATATCGCTGAACTCCACGAGGCAAACAACAATCCGCGCTCAAGCTCGATAGGCGGCTTCAACGCTGGCTTCAATTTTTCGTATTTTCTCGGTAAAAACACATTGAAATATGGTGTTGAGATACTCGGTTTCAAGACTGTTTTCGACTACAGAAAGGCGAACGGAATAGATATAGACATGACGGAGAACACCACCGAACTCGGTGCGTTCATCAAATATAAATGGCAACTCAAAAAACTCATCATTGAGCCGAGCTTCCGTCTGCAATGGTATGCATCCTTGGCGGAAGTCTCGCCTGAGCCGCGCCTTGCGGTAAAATACAACGTGACCGACTGGTTCCGCATTAAGGGCGCAGCTGGCATGTATTCACAGAATCTCATAGCGGCAAACAGCGACCGCGACGTGGTGAACCTCTTCTATGGCTTCCTTTCCGGACCCGACAACCTGCCGAAGAAATTCAATGGCAAAGAGGTGACGACCAAACTCCAGAAGGCGAACCATTACATCATCGGCACTGAATTCGATGTCGTAAGCAATCTTACATTGAACATTGAAGGCTATCTCAAAGACTTCAAGCAGCTGTCGAATATGAACAGAAACCAGCTCTTTGCCGAGAATAACGCGCCATACGGAACACCCGACATCCTGAAGAAAGACTTCATGATCGAAAACGGCAAGGCATACGGCATCGACTTCTCGCTCAAATTCGAACAGTTCAGATGGTATGTGTGGGCCGCCTATTCATACGCCCATGTCAATAAGAACTATGAAAATGAAAGCAGACAGCTCGTGAATTACCGGACACACTATGACCGCCGCCATAACATCAATGTCATCGTGACTTACAGCGCGGGCGCACGCAAACAGTGGGAACTCAGCGGCCGTTGGAACTTCGGCTCAGGCTTCCCGTTCACACAAGTCAGCGGATTCTATGAGAATTATCAGTTGGGTAACATAGGCGATAACTTCATCGGAGCCAATGGCAACCTCGGACTCATCTACGATGACCTTAACAAAGGCGAACTGCCTACATACCACAGGTTCGACATCGATGCGAAACGCAAGTTCAACTTCAGCGACCGCGTGAACCTCGAACTCGACCTCAGCGTGACGAACATTTACAACAGAAATAACGTTTTCTTTGTCGATATCGTCTCAGGCGAGACAATGTATCAGCTGCCAATCATGCCGAGCGTAAGCTTGACCCTAACATTCTAATGATGGAAAAACCTTCTCTGAAAAAAATACCACACGAGATGACAATTCACGGTCATACCCGTGTAGATAATTATTATTGGCTCAACGAGCGTGAAAATCCTGAAGTCATTGACTACCTCAAAGCTGAAAACGCTTACGGACAGGAAATGATGAAACACACGGAATCGCTTCAGCATCAGTTGTTTGAGGAGATAGTCGCAAGAATAAAACAAGATGACGTATCGGTACCTGTCAGACATAAAGGCTATGTCTATTACTCGCGTTTTGAGGAAGGCATGGAATATCCGATTTACTGCCGCCGCCGCGCCTTGAACGACGATTACCTCGATTTGGCAAGACAAGGCGTTGAAGAGGTCTTGCTCAATGGCTACGAGATGTCGCGCGGGTATTCGTTTTTTGACATCGGCGCGTATAATGTAAGCCCTGACAATCAACTGATTGCATATAGCGTTGACACGGTCAGCCGTAGGCAGTATCAGATTTTCGTGAAAGAAATAGCCACAGGCAAAATGTTCCCCGAAGTCATCCAAAACACGACGGGAAATATGGTCTGGGCCAACGACAACAAGACGATTTTCTACAGCATGAAAGACGAGTCGCTGCGTTCCTGCCGTATCATGCGCCATGAAGTCGGCACCGACCCGAAAGATGATGTGGAGGTGTTCTATGAACAGGATGCGACGTTTTATGCGTATATAACTAAAACAAAATCAGACAGATATATCGTCATCATATCAGAAAGTACTTTGAGTTCGGAGATAAGGTTCATCAATGCCGACAGGCCAAAAGATGAGTTCAAGGTCTTTCAGAAACGACAGAATGACATGCTTTACGGCATCGGGCATTATGGCGAATATTTTTACATCATAACAAATGCCGACGGTGCCAGGAATTTCAAGGTGATGAGAACGCCGGTCAACGCGACCGAAAAAGAAAACTGGGAGGAGTTCATTGCCTACCGCGAAAATGTTCTCGTTGAAGACATCGACATCTTCGCTGATTTCATCGTCATTGAGGAAAGGATCAACGGACTGACAAATCTGCGGGTGCTGTCGTGGGACAGGAAGACTGATTATTACATCGATTTCGGTGAAGCGGCATACACCGTCGGAGCCTCGGCAAATCCGGAGTTCGACACGCATCTGCTGAGATATGCTTACACCTCAATGACAACGCCAAGCTCTGTGTATCAATATGATATGGTCGGCAAGACGGCAAAACTCCTGAAGCAGCAGGAGGTTGTCGGCGGTTACAATCCGTCGGATTATGTGACGGAACGTCTTATGGCTCCGGCGAAAGACGGAGTGCTTGTGCCAGTGTCATTGGTTTATAAAAAAGGTCTTGTGAAAAACGGACGCAATCCGTTGGTGCTTTACGGATACGGCTCGTATGGCAACAGCCTTGACGCCTATTTCTCAACGGCGCGTCTCAGCCTCCTCGACAGAGGCTTCGTCTGGGCGATAGCACATATCCGCGGCGGCGAGGAAATGGGACGTCAATGGTATGAGGACGGCAAGCTGTTTAAAAAGAAAAATACTTTCACCGACTTCATTTCCTGTGGTGAATATCTTATAAATCAAGGATTTACCAATAGCAAGATGATGTTCGCGATGGGCGGAAGCGCCGGCGGACTCCTTGTTGGCGCAGTCGCGAACATGGCACCGGAACTGTTCAGAGGCATAATCGCACAGGTGCCTTTTGTCGATGTCGTGACGACAATGCTCGATGAAAGCATCCCGCTGACGACAGGCGAATATGACGAATGGGGCAACCCGAACGAGAAAGACAGTTACGACTATATGCTTTCGTATTCGCCGTACGACAATGTGGAGGCAAAAGACTATCCTGCAATGCTTGTGACTACAGGCCTTCACGACAGTCAGGTGCAGTATTGGGAACCGGCGAAATGGGTCGCGAAACTGCGTGAGCTTAAAACCGATGACAACCCTCTGCTCCTGAAAACCAATATGGATTTCGGACACGGCGGCGCATCAGGCCGTTTTGAACCGTTCAAGGAAATTGCGCTTGAATACGCTTTCATGCTCGATCTGATCTGATTATGAACATATACCAGCTTTTTGTTCGGGTTTTTGGTAACAAAAACGGTGCGTGGCAGCCATACGGCACACGCGAACAAAATGGTTGTGGCACTTTCAACGACATCACCGACGATGAAATTGATCGTCTTAAATCATTGGGAATCAGCCATATATGGCTTACGGGCGTTATAAGGCATTCCACATCGTCTGATTATTCGGGTATTGGTCTTAAACCAACGAACAAATTGATAACCAAAGGTTTGGCCGGCTCACCTTATTCAATTCTTGATTATTACGATGTCGATCCTGATTTGGCGGCAGAGCCGAAAAACAGGATGGCTGAGTTTGAAGCTGCTGTCGATAGGATTCACAAACACGGGCTGAAAGTCATTATCGACCTCATTCCCAATCACTTGGCGAGAGAATATAAGTCGGTTTGCAAACCTGATTACATCAGCGATTTCGGTGTCAATGATGATAAGAACGTTGAGTTTTCTCCCGCCAATAATTTCTATTACTGCCCTAATGAATTGTATGTCAATCCGATAGGTGATACAAATGAATATCATGAGTTTCCTGCGAAAGCCAGCGGAAATGATGTTTTCCGCCCGAATCCTGCAATCAATGATTGGTACGACACTGTGAAGCTCAATTACGGCGTTGACTGTCGTGACGGCAGCAGGCATTTCGGGTTTGTTCCGGATACTTGGCGTAAAATGCTGAATGTCATTCGTTTCTGGTGCTCGAAATGTGTTGATGGCTTCCGTGTCGATATGGCGGAGATGGTGCCTGTCGAGTTCTGGCGGTGGGTAATTGCTGAAGTACGTAAAGACTTCAATATCATGATGATAGCCGAGATTTACCAGCCGGATCTTTATAAGGCATATATCGAAGCTGGTTTTGATTATCTTTACGATAAAGTTGGGCTGTACAATACGCTCGAAAACATTTACAGGCACGGACAACGCGCTGAAACGGTTACTGAAGTCTGGAAACGACTTAACGGCTTGGATGACAATATGTTGCGTTTTATGGAGAATCATGATGAGGTCAGACTTGCTTCAAAACATTTTATGAAAGACGCAAGAAACGCCTTCCCGTTTGTAGCCATGTCAGCACTGATGAACAAGGGACCGTTCATGATTTACAACGGTCAGGAGTATGGAGAAGATGCCGACGGCGCGGCAGGTTTCAGCGGTGACGACGGGCGGACTTCAATCTTTGATTACGTCTCAATGAAATCGGTCTTGAAAGACGACAGACACTCTGATGTTTATGAGTTTTATTCTAAGTTATTGAATTTCAGAGAGAAAAATCCAGCGATTCGGGATGGCGCGTTTTATGATTTGATGTGGGCGAATCCTTGGTATTCTGACTTTGACCCACAATATGTATATGCGTTTCTGCGTTATTGCGAGGAACAAAAGTTATTGATTGTCATCAATTTCAATTTGAATGAGAACCGTAAGGTATCGGTGACGATACCCGATGATGCGGTGGAGTTGGCCGGAGGTTGCAGAAATGAGTATCGTGTCGAATTGAACCCGGGTGAGGTGAAAATTGTTGACCTTTTGAATGTCAGATGTAGAGACGGTGCATGCATCGTCTGGCGGTTGTGTGAAATAAAGTAGAGACGGTGCATGCACCGTCTGACGGTTGTTTGAAAATAAAGTTATGATGAAGATAGTTGAAAAAGACAGTTGGCTGAATCCTGTCGCTGATGAGGTGCAGGGACGTTATGATCGTTATCGTAATTGCCTTAAAAATATTGAAAGTCAATACGGTAGCCTTAAGAACTTCGCTTCAGCGCACGAGTTTCTCGGTTTTCATTATGACAAATTCCGTCACGGCTGGTGGTATCGCGAGTGGGCACCGGCGGCGCATTATCTCTCGCTGTTCGGCGATTTCAACGGATGGAAACGTTACGACAATCCGATGGAGAAGATTGACAATGGTGTCTGGGAGATTTTTCTTCCCGATGCCGAGTTTTCAGGGCGGCTCGTTCACGGGAGCCTCCTGAAGGTGTTGGTGCAGTCGAGCATTGGCGAGCAGGAGAGGATACCTGTATATATTAATAAGGTGTTGCAGGATGACGACACCAAAGATTTCCGTGGACAGTTTTGGAATCCCGAAAAACCGTATATCTTTGAATATCAAAGGCCTGAAACAAAAGATGAGCCGTTGCTGATATATGAGGCTCATGTCGGGATGGCGCAGGAGAAAGAAGGTGTCGGGACTTATAATGAGTTTAGAATCAATATATTACCGCGGATTAAGACCGCAGGATATAATGCCGTTCAGCTGATGGCAATAGCCGAACACCCATATTACGGCTCATTCGGCTATCACGTCTCGAACCTTTTTGCTCCGAGTTCGCGCTTCGGCACGCCTGAAGAACTGAAAATGCTTGTTGATGAAGCACATCGACTCGGACTGCTTGTCATTATGGATGTGGTTCATTCGCATACGGTAAAGAATATCCGTGAGGGCTTGAATCTGTTCGATGGCACTGACTGTCAATATCTTAAATCAGGAAAAGACGGTGAACATCCGCAGTGGGACTCAAGGCTTTTCAATTACGGAAAACTTGAAACACTTCAACTGCTGCTTTCGAATCTGCGTTACTGGCTTGAAGATTTCCGTTTTGACGGCTTCAGGTTCGATGGCGTGACTTCGATGCTTTACCTTGACCATGGCATCGGAGTTACATTTGATGACCCATGGAAATATTTTGGTGAAAGAATTGATAATGATGCTGTTACGTATCTTCAACTTGCAAATGAATTGGTTCATGCTCTTGGAAAAGACAATATTTCAATCGCTGAAGACGTGAGTGGAATGCCTGGCCTGTGCGCGCCTGTTGAAGACGGCGGACTGGGCTTCGACTACCGGCTCGGCATGGGACTCCCTGACTTCTGGATAAAGATTTTGAAAGACCAAACCGATGAAGAATGGAATATGCACGAGTTTTTCTTCACGATGACAAACAGGATGAGCGATGTGAAAACCATAGCTTACGCGGAATCGCACGACCAGGCGCTTGTCGGAGATAAGACATTGGCTTTCAGACTGATGGATAAGGAAATGTACACTTCGATGTCGGTTGGAGATGACAACTTCATTATCGACCGCGGTATCGCCCTGCACAAGATGATCAGGCTTTTCACCATCGCGCTTGGCGGTGACGCTTGGCTGAATTTCATGGGAAATGAGTTCGGACATCCCGAATGGATCGACTTTCCGCGTCGTGACAACAACTGGAGTTATAAACATGCACGTCGCCAATGGTCGCTCGTTGATGACAAGAATCTTAAGTATCACTGGCTCAATGACTTTGATGCGGCGATGCTTGATTTTGTGAAAAAGACTAAGCTGATGTCGTCCGGCTATGCGTGGCTTCTGAATGCTGATGAGGAGAATAAGACAATCGTATTTGAAAGGAATAACCTCATTTTCGTGTTCAATTTCGGTCAGAAATCATCGCCTGATTATCAGATAAATGTCAAACAGTCAGGCGATTACAGGATTGTCTTCAGCACCGACGGAAAGCGTTTCGGAGGGTTTGAGAATATTGATGAGAACGCAGTCTTCCCGTCAGAAATGACTGACGGAAGTGTGACAATGAAAGTTTACAATGTCGCCAGGACAGCGACCGTATATCGCACCGACGGCGTGAATAAAATATGACGTTATGAAAAGTATTAAATGTTTATTGCTGATAATCAGCATGATGAGTGTGTTGTCGGCAGTTGCGCAAGTTGAAACCAAGACTTATTACGAGCCGGAGCTGCTTATGATTTCACAACCTAAGATGGAGTTTTACGACACGGGCGAAAGCGACTATGTGCAGTTTTATTTCGATGTGAAAAACATTGGTTCCGAGACGTATAAAGGTGAATTTGTCATTTTGATGGAGCCTGATGTTGACCATTTCTATGCCAAGAAAAACATCAAAGTCAAGGCTGGTGCTGTGAAGAGAATCAGGATTGAACTTGACTTGAGTATGGTTTATTATGATTCGATTTATACTGTTCTTCCTGTGTATGAGTTTGATAATCAATGGTATCCGCTTACGGCCTACGAGCAGTTCTCACCTCTGATGCTTTGTCTGAGCTCTCCGTCGTACAGCCAGGATTTGATTGTCACCGCCGAGCCTGCGCCTGTCGTTGATTATTATTACGACATGCGGTTGCAGCGTCCTCCCGTCTATGGCTATTATTACATCACGCCGCCTCCGGGCTGGGCTTACGCGTATGGCTATAACCCTTGTTGCGTCAATAATTATTACACTGTCATTAATGGGAATGTGAATGATTATAATGGCGGAAACAACCATGTCGTGAACATCAATGAAAGGCCGTCGGCACCGAAAGTGTCTCACAATCATTATAGTACGAGTATTTCTAATACGTCATCTTCGTCAAGGAGAGCGCATTCGGTTTCGGGAAATTCCGTGACACCATCTGTGCCGCGACGCACGACATCAGGGACATCGTCTTCGGCGAGAACCTCGTCGTCTTCATCCGACAGACGGTCTTCTTCCGTCTCAAATCCTTCAAATTCGAGAAACAACTCCCCTTCGACCTCGTCGTCTTCAAGACGGTCAAGTAGTTCATCATCAACGGTTTCCAATTCATCAACGTCAAGGTCTTCTTCGTCAGGAAGCTCATCATCAAAGTCTTCAAGCAGTTCTTCATCAAGAAGCTCAAGTAGTTCAAGGTCTGGCGGCGGAAGAAGATAGGTTAATGTTAAATTTGAGGCGTCTGGTGAAAAATTAAAAAAAATATTTTTAGTTACAAAATAATGTGTATATTTGCGCAAATTTTAAAGAGAGGAAGCCGAAAATCTCGTCAAAGAGTAGGCGTAATTAAATCAAATTAAATCTATGAAAAAAGTATTTTTAACACTTTCACTCGTGGCAGCAGCATTCTTCTGCCAAGCACAACTTTTTGTTGGTGGTGACCTCGGTTTTGGCGTGACAGGCGGTTCCGTGTCAGCTAAACAAGGCACTTATTCTGAATCTATTACTCTTCCAAAGACTACAACATTTGAAATTGTTCCTACCATCGGTTTCATGTTCAATGAAAACATCGGTATCGGTTTGGACTTCGGTTTTGGCGTTTCAAACTACAAAGAGAAAGACGAGGACTATAGTTACAAAGAAAGCGTTAACGCATGGCTCGTTGCCCCTTATTTCCGTTGGGTTTTCGGTCAGTTTGACAGAGTGTCACTCTATGCAGATGCAAGAATCAATTTCGGTGGCGGCAAGGCTAAAGTGAGCGTGACGGAGGGTAGTGCAACTGCGAGCCTTGATGGTGACAAGGTTTCCAACTTTGGCTTTAACATCGTTCCAGGTATCAACTTCATGATTAGTGACAATATTGCACTTAACGCAAAATTGAACCTCATCAGCCTTGGTTACAACATGACAAAGACTATAACAAAGGATCTTGATGAATTCGAGTATTATCGTGATGACGATGTGGAATACACAAAGAAAGAGACCAACTTTGGCTTCGGTGTCAACTATAGGACAGCTCTCGAAGTCGGTTTCGTCTATCAGTTCTAAGTTAACAGTTCAACACAAAAAAAAGACTACCGTTCGGTAGTCTTTTTTTTATTTGCAACCGTCGCAGCCGCCGTCGCAGCTTTCGCAGCCGCCGTCTTCGTGGTGGCAGTGGTGGCAGCCGCCGCCCATGTCGGCTTCGGTGAGTTCGCGGACCGCCAAGATCTCGCCTTCGAAAAACAATGGCACGCCGGCGAGCTGGTGGTTGAAGTCGATTTTCACAAGCTCAATGCTTATTTCCTTGATGGTGCCGGGGATGATGTTTCCGTTGTCAACGCTGAACTGCAAGGTGTTACCGACTTTGCAAAGCTCGTTGAGTGTCCCGTCTTCGTTTAGGAACATGTCTTTCTTCACCGTGTAAACCATCTCCTCGTTGCGCTCGCCGTAACCCTCGGCCGGCGTGAGGTGGAAACCGAATTTGTCGCCTGGCTCAAGGCCTTGCAGACATTCCTCGAATCTCGGCAGGAACATCCCGTGGCCGAAAATGCCCTCAAGCGGATGTTCTTTCGTGGCCTGGTCGATGACCGCGCCTTCAATCGTGTCGTTGTGCAGTGTGTAAGTCAATGTGACTACTGTGTTGTTTGCTACTTTCATTTTACTGATGTGGAATCGCTATGCGATTCATTTTTAATGATTTATAATATTGTTAATTCCTAAATTTCCTCAAACTCCTCAAACCCCTAATATCCTCCAAACACCTTCCTCAAGACCCATTCAATCGTTATCAATCCTAAAATGCTGAAAAACAGCCATTTAAGATTGATTAAATCGTCAAATATTGTCTCTTCCCTCGAAATCGACGTGATGCGTGTGTCGGCGTTCAGGTCTTTTTCAAGTTGTTGAATGTCAGTGATATAATAGTATTTGCCGCCGGTCTGTTCAGCAATCAGCTTCATCCTGTCTGTCTTCGCCGTGAGGTCTTGCGCCTCAATGCCGAGCGCGACGACGGTGAAGCTGCCCGTGGCGGAATACTCGAGACCGCCGAGGCTTGCCGAGGCGGTGTAAGCGTAAACACCTTCTGGCAGAACCCCGATGTTAAGGCTGTAATTGACATCGCCCTTCGCGAAGACGTAGTCGTAAACTTTTTTCGTCTGCCTGCCCGTAATCCTGATGTGCAGGTCAGGCTCGTTGACAAGCTCGCGGCTCGGATTGCGCAATTCCGCCGTGAAACCGACAGACTCTGTGTTTGTGTATCTGTCTTTGTGATTGACAGTCAACTCTTTGCTTCTTTCCGTCAAAAGATATTTCACCGTCTTGCTGAAAATCTCGTTGAAACCGTCATGGTTTTTGTGATGATAATATTCGTAAAGTTTCCATCGCCAACAACCTGTGCCGAATAAAACAGCCATCTTCCTGCCATTCTCGTCATTCGTGAATGACATCAAAGGATTTGGTGTCTGTAAATCCATGATATTCATAAACATCATGTCGTCATGATGCGCCTTGAATGCTGTTTCATAATGCGGAAGCGATAACGGAGGATACGAACTTAACTCATTCTTTATGTTTGAATTGACTGTGAAAAGCCCGAAATTGCTGTTGTATCTCGTCTTGATGTCAAGATTCGAGCTGACGGCACCTTTCTTGATTTCAAGGGCATTCTGCGAGCCGTTGAAATAGTTGATGTCTGTTGAAGACCCGATGACTGCAAGTGCCGGCAACTCCTTTGTGTCTATGCCATTGATTTCTTCTGGAATTGGCAACTGATGGACAATCAATAGGTTATACTTGTTTCCAGAGAGGTTTTTGTCATTCTCTTTTTCAAAAATTGTTTCAAACTCAAAGTGGTCTCCGAGTGCCGACTTTATTGCCGCAATGTCGGGATGTGGCGATTTTGCGTAACACAAAACATTGTATTTCTTGTCGATGACTTCCACGAAAATACGTCGCGAATTGTTAAGCAACTGTGTCTCTTTTTCAAGTCCATCTATTTGAATGTCAATCTGTTTTATGCCTTCGCCGTCTGGCGTGATGTTGAAATCGAGTGTCTTCGAGAAGTTGTTGCTGCTGACGGGCACTGTCGCGTTTCCGACCTCTGCGCCGTCCATCTTGACTGTCGCTGCCATCATTGAACCTTTTGCGTTTTTCGCGTTGACGGTTATTCTCAGCGGAAACGACATCAATGCCGTGACGGATTTGTTGTATCTCACATCCTGAATCATCAAATCAGGGTGGTTGACAGTGTCGCCAAGTGTCACCGAATAAATCGGGAAAGGGAAGTTTTCGGTGTTGTATTCCGGCTCAACACCTTGATTTACAATGCCGTCGGAAAACAGGACGACCGCACCGACGTTTCTCTTGTAATAATGGCGCCTTATCGTGTTCAAAGCCTCGCTGATGTCGGTGCTGTTTCCTCCGAACTCAAAAGTCTCGATGTCGTAGTCTTTTTCAAATGTATTACACAGAGAATCAACGATTTGCGGCAGTTTCTCCTTGTAAAAAACGGAGTCTCTCGTCATCGTCACTGATGCTGACTCGTCTCGTGCGAAAACAATGATAGGCTGTTCTGTCTTACTGGTTTTCTGTTTGATATAAGGATTGAAGAAAAGCATCATCACAACAGCGACGACAATAAATCTCAACGCAAACAACATTGCAGTTAGCGTTTTGCCGTAATGTTGTCTGCGGTTGAAGAGATAAAGCAGTCCCGCGTATGCGAGGCCAACTGCTATTGCGATGATTATCAGTGACATATTACATGTTCATTCCGCCATCGACAGCGATGACCTGACCGGTGACGTAGGCCGACATATCGGAAGCGAGGAACAGCGCGATGTTGGCGACATCCTGAGTCGTGCCGGCGCGTTTGAGCGGTATCGCCTGCGCCCATTGTTTCTTGATTTCCTCCGGAATGTCTTTTGTCATGTCCGACTCGATGAAGCCCGGCGCGATGGCGTTGTTGCGGATGTTGCGCACGCCCATCTCCTTCGCCGCCGACTTGGTGAAGCCGATGATGCCTGCTTTCGATGCCGCATAGTTGCACTGGTTGGTGTTTCCGGCGCAGCCCACCACGCTGCTCATGTTGATGATGCTGCCGTGGTTCTGCTTCCACATGATCATCTGCACGGCCTTCGTGTAGTTGAAGACCGACTTCATGTTCACGTTGATCACCGCGTCCCACTGCTCTTCGGTCATGCGCTTCAGGGCCGTGTCTTTCGTGATGCCCGCGTTGTTGACCAGAATGTCGATCTTGCCGAAGTCATCCATGATCTTCGCGATGACGTTCTGCGTGTCCTCGTAGCTCGCGGCATTGGCCGGATAAGCGATGACCTTGACGCCGAGAGCCGCAATCTCAGCACGGGTCTCTTCGACCATCTCGTTGATAATCAAATCTGTAAATGCGATGTCACAGCCTTCAGCCGCGAATGTCAATGCTATCGTCTTTCCGATGCCGCGACCAGCTCCTGTGATGACGGCAACTTTTCCTTGTAATAGATTCATGGTTTAAATTTTTGCTGCAAAAATAATAAAAACTTGATTGCGATGTTGTGTATTTGTCTATCTTTGCACAAAATTAACGGTATGAAAATTGGATTCGATGCAAAACGTGCGATGTTCAACCATCGTGGCCTTGGAAACTATAGCCGCGATACAATCAGAATTGTTGCACAAAGTCATCCGGACGATGAGATTCTGATGTTTTCTCCGAAGAGTGAACCTCTGATACCGTTTGATTATCCAAAAAACTGCAAGATAATAGCTCCTTCCGGTTTCTTCTGGAAATCAATGCCATCGTTGTGGAGGTCGAGTTTTATGTATAAGACAATCAATGAGATGGATGTTGATGTTTATCATGGCTTGAGTCATGAGCTGCCATTTGGAATAGAGAAGACGAGGGTCAGGAAGGTGCTTACGATGCATGACTTGATTTTCGTGAAATATCCACAGATGTTCCCGTATTTCGACAGGAAAATGTACAACATAAAATACCGTCACAGTTGTGATGCCGCCGACCATATCATAGCGGTAAGCGAGCGGACAAAACGCGATCTGATGGAGTGCTGGAATATTGACGAAAGTCGCATATCTGTTGTGTATCAAGGATGTAACCCGAGATATTTGAATGTGGTTTCTGAAGCGGAAAAGGCTGAGGTGAGGAGAAAATACAATCTTCCGGAAGGTTTCGTTTTTAACATCGGTGCCATCGAAGAAAGGAAAAACCAGGTGCGTCTGATTGAGGCGGTCGCTCGTCTGAAGGATGTCCCGCTTGTCATAGCCGGAAGGAAGTCGAAATATCAGGAGGAGCTTGAAAATGCGGTGATGTCGGCTGATGTGCGTGACCGCGTTTTCATTGTCAATAATGTTGAAACCGACGACCTGCCGGCACTGTATCAGTCGGCGGCAATGTTTGCATTCCCGTCACTCTTTGAGGGATTCGGCATTCCGGTTCTTGAAGCGCTTTATAGCGGACTGCCAGTCGTTGCCGCGACAGGCAGCTGCCTTGAGGAAAGCGGAGGCCCCGGCTCTGTGTATGTTAATCCGGAAGATGTGGAAGAAATGTCGGATGCCATTAACAATGTGTTGTGTGACAGTGAATTAAGAGAAAAAATGCGAGTTGCAAACGCCGGACATCTCGATAAATTCAATGATGAGAGCATTGCAAAGCAGTTGAATGATATTTACAAAGGTTAATGATTATGAATACTTTTGAAGAAGAAGTCGAATTGTGCGTCAAACTTTTGAAAGAGGGTAAGGTCTTTGTGTATCCGACAGATACGATCTGGGGCATCGGCTGTGACGCCACGAATGCCAAGGCTGTTGACAGGATTCTCAAAATCAAGAACCGTCCCGCCGGACAAGGCCTGATAATACTCGTGGACTCCGTCGAGCGGCTTAAAGACTACGTCGTTGATCCGTCACCGGTTGCGGCCGACCTGATCAAAGCGGCGAAAAATCCGCTCAGCATCGTTTTTAAACAGTCGAAAGGGCTGGCGAAAAACCTTTCATCAGACGGAAGTGTCTGTGTGCGAGTGACTTCCAATGAATTTTGCAAGGCGGTGATAAGAAAACTCGGCGCCCCGATAACATCGACGTCGGCAAATCTCCATGGTGAACCGTCGCCGGCGAATTTCGCCGACATCACTGAAAACATGAAACAGTCGGCTGATTATGTCGTGAGTTTGTACCATGATGTCGTTGTTAAACCTAAAGCATCGACGATCATCAGAATCAAGGACGACAACACGTTTGACGTTTTGAGAAGCTGAGGGCATCAGGTGATTAGGTAATAGGTGGGAGAACCGCGTAGCGGTTTCACATCCGTAGAAAAAATGCGAGAAATGAATAGGATATTTTTAATTGTTATTTTATTGGCGGCCAATTTGTTGTGCAATGCGCAGCAAAATAATGCGAAGATTGCCGCCACGTCGCAGAAAATGGCGACGACAATGTATTTGATTGAGAATTTTTATGTTGACACCGCTGACATGCCGAAGCTGACCGAGGAGGCTATCGTGGCGATGCTCAAGGAGTTGGACCCGCATTCGGCGTATATCTCCGCCAAGGACGTGCAGAAGACCAACGAGCCGTTGGTGGGCAGTTTCGAGGGCATCGGGGTGACGTTCCAGCTCCTGCGTGACACGATCCTCGTGGTGTCGCCCGTTTCCGGCGGCCCGTCCGAGAAAGTCGGCATCATGGCTGGCGACAGGATCATCAAGATCGACGGCGAGGACGCATTCGGAAAGAAGGTCAACAATGACTTCGTGACGAGCCATCTGCGCGGCAAGAAAGGCACGAAAGTAGTGCTCTCCATAAAACGCGGCAACGAGTCTGAACTTATTGATTTCGAGGTGATAAGGGACAAGATTCCGTTGAACAGCATTGATGCGACATTCATGCTCACGAAAAATATAGGTTATATCAAGCTCGACCGTTTCGCGCAACAGTCAACGGAGGAGTTCGTCGAGGCGTTGATGAGACTCAAAAAACATGGACTGAGGTCGTTGGTTCTCGACTTGCGCGGTAACTCAGGTGGTTACCTGCAAACGGCGATAGGTCTTGGCAATGAGCTGCTTGGAAGCGGCAGGACGGTCGTCTTCACCGAAGGCCTGAAAAGCCCCAAACAGGTTTACGACACCGACAGGAACGGCGGCTTCCGCGACGGGCGGCTTGTGGTCCTGATCGACGAAGGCAGCGCGTCGGCGAGCGAGATCGTCTCCGGCGCGATTCAGGACTGGGACAGAGGTGTCATCATCGGACGCCGCTCGTTCGGCAAAGGTCTGGTACAGAGACCGTTCACACTCCCCGACGGGGCGGTGATCAGACTCACCACGGCGCGTTACCACACCCCGACAGGACGCTGCATACAACGCTCGTACGAAGATGGCGTCGAGGAATATCACAAGGAAATGCAGAAACGCCTCGACCACGGCGAATATTTCCACGCCGACAGTATACAATTCCCCGACTCACTGAAGTTTGCGACGCTGAACAGCGGACGTACCGTCTATGGCGGAGGCGGCATCATGCCCGACATCTTTGTGCCGGCCGACACCACGTTCTCGACCAAACTTTACACAAACCTTGTCCGCAAAGGCGTCTTCAACAGCTATACAATCGATTACGTCCTGGCAAACAGAGAAAAAATCAACCGGCAATATGCAGATTTCACTGACTTCAACAAAGTATTCAACATTGATGAAAACATGCTCGCCGATTTCAAAAAAATGGCCGAGAAAAAAGAAGTCGAGTGGGACGACGAGCAATTCCAACGTTCGGAGCCATGGGTCTTGATGCAGATAAAAGCCCTGATAGCGAGAAATATATGGGACATCGACAAATATTATCAGGTTGTGCTGAAAGAAGACAAGGTTATTGAAAAGGCGATACAAGTGCTTGAAAATAAAAAGGAATACGACAGATTGTTAGGGAAATGACGTTGTCTTTCAAAATGATAATCCACTGAAATTAAGGGAGGTCGATGGCGGCTTCCCTTTTTTTTAAAAAAATAACGGCTGTAAATGCATCAATTAAAAAATATTAGTAAATTTGTGGTCAAAAAAAATAAGATAAAATAGATAAATAAAGCATAATTAACTCCTTGAAAATAAATTGAGTATGAAAAGAGTTTTATCAATTTTTGCCGTGATGCTGGCTTCTTTGTCGGCCAGTGCGCAGTGGGTTGATGACCCTTCGGCAAACACTTTCATTCACGAAGGACAAAGTGAATACAACGAGATTTACCAGTCGAGATGTCCGAACGGTGACTTCTTCGTCCAGTTCTGCAATTTCGTCGGCGGTGACTGGAACCCGAAGCTGATGTACGTCAGCAAGGAAGGTGTCCCGATGTGGGACGAGCCTGTCTTTCTGGGGCAGTCGGGTTCCACGATGTCAACAGGTGTCAGCATGGCGGCGACGAGCGACTGCTGCGCCATCTCGCATTTCGCGAGGGAAGAGGGCGGTTACGGGCCGTATGCGTACAAAGTCAATGCGCAGGGTGAAATCGTCTGGGGGCCGGTCAAGACGGCGGAGCTCCCGGATGGTGCTTATCAGTGCCGCACCGAGGTCGTCGCTGACGAAAACGGCGGCGCGTGGGTCAGCACTACAGACTTCGAGAACGACATTCACGTCCGCCATATCGCCGCCGACGGCACGATGGGCGATGACATTCTGATGCATACGGGCGCGCTCGGCGGCGTCCAGAAGATGGTGGCCTCAAACGACGGCGGCGTGCTCGTGGCATACCAGTCGTATGACGCGGCACAGGGCTGGACAGCGTATGACGAGACAATAAAAGTCACGAAAATAGACGCTTCCGGTAACATCGTCAACACGCAGACCATGATGAACACAACCACGATACAGGGGTGGAAATTCATGAGTATCATCTCCGATGGCATGGGCGGCGGCTGGTGCTGGATCGAGCACTGCGGCGGCGCCGTCGATGCTTTCAACATCTACGCCATGCACTTCAGCGCGGAAGGCAACTGCACCACATACGACAGCCACCCGTTCGGCGTGCAGGTCAGCCCGACAGATGCATATTACTACCGCATCCAGGGCACAGGCACATACGATGTGGTGACGGGCGACCTCATCCTCGCATTCCTTGAGACGGACGCGGAATATCAAGCATACAACTCAATGAGAGTCGTCAGGGTGTCACAGTCGGGCGAGCTGCTCAACGGCGAAGGCGGCACCGTCATCGTCCCTGTGACAGAGGCGAACATCGGACAGTTCAGAGTGGCGTGCGCACCCGACAGAAGCATCACCATGCTTTACTGCCATGCCAACAGCTTCGACGACGGCGTGATCAGAGCGTTGGCCGTTGACCCGGACATGTCGGTGCTGTGGGAGAAGGATTTCAACACAAATCATTGTCTCCCCGAAGATAAAGAGATAGCCGAAGGCGCATACGAATACGCTGATGGTCAATATGTTGTCTTTTTCCAAGATGGAAGAAATGAAGTGAACGGCTTGTATGGACAGAACATACAGAAGGACGGCACCATGGGGCCTGTGGTCGAGAATCCGTTTTTGGCACCGACAGACCTCACGGGGGAATATGTCTGGAATGATGAAAGCGACACTTACGGCGCGTTGATTTCGTGGACACCAGCAACAGGGAATGAAATATCGTTCGATGTCTATAGAGGCGTCACCGCAACGGATTTTGAACTCATCGGAAACACTACGGAGACCGAGTATTTTGACGACATGACAGGTCAAGAGGGCGGCTATCTGTACCAGGTGATCGCCGTATATGATGGCGGCGAGTCAGAGCCGGCGACGACAGAGGAAGGTGTCCCTTACGTCGTGGTGAACATCACCGGTGTCGGTGAAAGTGCGGCGACGGAAGTCAGCGTTTATCAAGAGGGCGGCAATATTATTATAAAAGGTGTCGATGTTGAAAATGTTGACATCTACAATGTCTCAGGTCAGATTGTCAAACACGTTGTCTCAAGTCCAAATGTGATAGATGCAAGCGACTTGAACGCCGGAATGTATTTCGTCAACATAAATGAAAAAGGAAAAATAATTTCAAAGAAAATAATCATCAGGTAATCAGGTAATTAGGAGTTTAAGGTATTTTGGAACTGAAAACCTAAAACTCCTAAAACAACTAATTGGAAAATTACAATTAATTTTTAATATTCATTAATTTTTTTAAAAAATGAGAAAAAATCAACTCAGAAAACTCGCGATTGCCATGGTGGCCGTATTGTTCGGTTTCCAGGCTTTTGCACAGGGTCGTATCGACCTCAACCCGCAGAAGAAGGGTTCACAAGAGGCTACAAACGTAACCGCAAGTGGATTCTCGGCAACGTTCTCATTCAACAGCATTGAGAGCCAGAATGTCACAACAGAGAAAGGTGTGTTCTCCGCACTTACGATGGACAACACATACCAGGCCGGCAACATCGGAGACCCGAGCCTCCCGACGGCCAACAAGCTCATCGCCGTCCCGTTCGGCGTGAAAGATGTCAAGGTGACAGTGAAGAACTACACAACGACAGTCTATAACCTTTCAGACTACGGTATCAGCACGGTCGCCCCGATGCAGATCCCGTTGAGAAAAGACCAGAAGCCGGAAGACATCCCGTTCTCATACAACGAGAAGGCCTACAACCTCCGCGGCTTCGCTGAACGCCCGATCTACAACTTCGCCATCGAAGGGACGATGCGTGGCATCCAAATCGGCGCATTGACGATCAATCCTGTTGAATACGATGCGGCAAGCAACACGATCAGAGTGCATAACGACATCGAAGTTGAAGTCAGCTTCGCCGACTATGACGAGACCGTCGCTTACGGCGAGTTCGCGCGCACGTTCAGCCCGTACTACACGACAATCTACTCGCAGTTCTTCAACAGCCGCGCCATCAACGACATCTATGACGAGCACCCTGACCTCTGGCAGTCACCTGTCAAGATGCTGGTCGTCGCCAACCGCATGTTCGAGGCGGCAATGGAAGAATGGATCGCATGGAAGACCATGAAAGGTTTCTATGTCGATGTACATTACACAGACGAGTCGGCGGTAGGCACATCAGCCGCTTCTATCAAGAGCTTCATCACAAGCAAGTACAACGAGGAAGCTCCCACGTTCGTCATGATCATCGGCGACAAGGACCAGGTCGCTCCGTCAAAGACAGCGAGCCAGGCGACGACAAACTGCGTGTCAGACCTCAACTATATGAGTATCGACGGTGACGAGTTCCCGGAGATGTTCCACAGCCGTTTCCCTGCTGAAAACGTCGCGCAGTTCCAGGCGATGATCAACAAGTCGTTGCAGTACGAGCAGCTGACGATGCCGGACCCGAGCTACCTCGGCAACGTGCTCCTCATCGCCGGTGATGACAGCGGCTGGGGTGTCACGGTGGGCAGACCGGCTATCTGGTACGCCACGAACTACTACTACAACACAGACCACGGCTTCGCCAACGTCTATGAATACAGCCACGGTCAATGGAGCGGTTGCTACAGCCACCTTAACACAGGTGTCGGCTTCGTGAACTACACGGCACACGGCTCACAAACAAGCTGGGCTGGCCCGAGCCTGACAAACAGCGATGTCAACAACCTGACAAACACCGGCAAGTACTTCCTCGCAATGGGTAATTGCTGCCAGGCCGCCGACTGGGGTTACTCAGGCGCGTGCTTCGGCGAGACAATGGTGCGTGCTGAAAACAAAGCCGCTTACGCTTACATCGGCTCATGCCCTTCAACATACTGGCTCAACGACTACTATTTCGCAGTCGGCGCCACAAGCCGCGCTGACGGCACGATGCCTTCATACGAAGAGACGACATTCGGCTGCTACGACGCCATCTGGACAGACAACGCATACAACACGGTCTGCGCCATCCCGTACGTCGGCAACCTCGCCGGCAATGCAGCAGGCGCACTCGGCTATGAATTGCACGTCGCGACCCTCTACTGCTGGGAAGCCTACCACGTCCTCGGTGACGGCTCTGTCCTCCCGTATAGAATACAGCCTGTCGCCAACGACGTCAGCCATCTCCCGATCCTCCCTATCGGCATGGATTTCTTCGAGGTCTCGGCTGAACCAGGCTCATACGTCGGCATCTCAAAGGACGGTGTCCTCTACGGCGCCGGCACTATCGACGAGTCAGGCACGACAAACATCGCTTTGACACCTATCACAAGCGGCGGCGATGTGACAATCTGCGTCACACACCCGAACTGCATCCCGAGCATCGAGACAATCCCGGCCGCTGCAATGGAAGGCCCATTCATCTCGGTCAACAGCTTCACTCCTGGCAACGTCCCTTGCAACGAGGAACAGTCAATGTCAATCACATTCAAGAACGTCGGCGCTGACCCGACAACAGGCACGACAAACGTCGTTCTTACATGCGACGACACCAACCTCACAATTGTCGATGGCGAAGGTTCGTTCGGCACCATCAATCCTGATGAGACAATTACTCTGACAGACGAGTTCTCATTCATCGTGGCCTCTGGCATCGCTGACAACACTAAGATCACCATCAATGTGACATCAACATGCGGTTCTGACACATGGACAGGCAAGGCCACAGTCGTCGTCGGCGCTCCTATTGTCAACTACGTTGGCTGCCAGTGGGCCGGCCTCTTCGAACCAGGCGAGACATATCCTGTCATAGCTAAATTCGAGAACAAAGGTCACTACATGGCAAACAACGCCGTTGTGACAATCTCAAGCGCAAGCTCATATCTCTCATTTGCACAGACAGAATTCAACGTCGGCACAATCGAAGCCGGCGGCGAAGGCACGGCATTGTTCTATGTGACAATAGACCCGTCATGCCCGACAACGGAACAGATGCCTCTGACATTCACCCTCACAGCCGACAATGGAGTGGCAGCGGAAGGCGAAGGCGTCATGAAGAACACATGCAATGTCGTGTTCCATCTCCACGACAGCTGGGGCGACGGCTGGAACGGCTGCAAACTTATCGTTGCATTCAGCGACGGCACACCGTCACAAGACCTCACGATTGCTTCAGGTAATTCCGCCGACTACACACTCGAAATTGGGACTGGCGTTCATGTCACAGTGACATTCCAGGTCGGTCAATATGCATCCGAGACATCATTCGAGATTGAATACGAAGGCGGCGAGCAGATCTACGCAAGCCAGGGCACACCGACCGCAGGCGTAGCATGTCAGTTTGACGTCAACTGTGCGGGTGAAGCTCCTATCATCTTGGATCCTGTCACAAACCTCGCAGCAATCGCCGACGGCCACAATGCTGTCGTGACATGGGACGCCCCTGAAAACGCGCTCTCATACATCGTCAAGCGTAACGGCACCGTCGTGGCCGACGCTCTCACAGAGACAACATTTGTCGATGAAGAGCTTGTTGAAGGTTCATACACTTACATGGTCATCGCAGTGTATGCAGATGGCGAGTCAATGCCGGCAGCAGTGCAGATCGACATGGATTACACAGGTGTCGAAGAAAACGAAGCCAGCTTCATGATCTATCCTAACCCGGCCGAGAACGTCCTCAACATCGTTTCAAACGGTCAGGTCGAATATCAGCTTGTCAACAGCATCGGCCAGGTAGTGATGAGCGGCAACGCCAACGGCGAGGCACAGCTCAACGTCAGCGGCCTCAACGGAATGTACATCCTCAAGGTTGTCGCCAACGGCAACACTACAGTCCGCAAGGTCGTCGTAAAATAATTTGAAATTATTTCAAAAAAATATGGGACGTCGATTGTCGGCGTCCCTTTTTTGTGTATATTTGCGGCCAAAATGGAAATTCTTAATTTTTTAAATAATATGAGAAAATCATTACTGTTAACAGCAATCCTCATGTTGTTCTCTTTCATGGGAATGGCACAGGAATGGCACGGGATTACGAAAGATTCCCCGGCCGCACCGGTGACAACATTAGTGTCATCATCAGAGAATGAAGTCGTCGTGAATTTTGAACTCGGCGGGTTCTACACAACAAACGTCAAGACACCGAACGGCACGCAGGTGACCGTCAGCGCGGGCAAGATGGCTTTGGAACTTGAAGCCGGCGCACCACAGCTCCCATACGAAGTCATCCCAGTCATGATCGGTGACATGGCGGAGATGGACGTGAACGTCGTCAATTCAAAGTATGTCGAGTTCGAGAATGTCGAGGTCGCCCCTTCAAAGGGCAACTTCAGCCGTCAGATTAACCCTGAAGACGTGCCTTACACCTACGGCGCGATGTATCAGCAGGACGCTTTCTGGCCGGCGGCACAGGCTTCACTCGACGCACCGTACATCATAAGAGACTTCCGCGGCCAGAACATCCTGGTCCGTCCGTTCGCATACAACCCTGTCACAAAGACATTGCGCGTCTATACAGACATGACAATCGCGATGACAAAGGTCAGCAACAACGGCGTGAACCAGAAGGCAGCCCGCAAGAGCAATGCGGTGAAGACATCACCTGAGTTCAAGGCTTCATACAGCCGCCGTTTCATCAACTTCGACGATGCGGCCAAGGCTTATCCTTTCGTTGAAGACGGCGGCGAGATGCTCGTCATCTGTGCAGACCAGTTCATGGCCGGCATGGAGGAGTTCGTGAACTGGAAGAACCAGTCAGGCCGTCCGACAACGATGGTGAGCGTGACAGAGGCGGGTGGCAACAGCGACACCGGCATCAAGAGCTACATCACGAACATGTACAACGACCCAGAACACAACCTCGTCTATGTCCTGTTCGTCGGCGACTATGCACATATCACACCGCATTCACTCGGTTCCGAACGTTCGGACAACTGGTTCGGTCAGATTGAAGGCTCCGACCACTATCCGGAGGTCTTTGTCGGACGTTTCTCGGTTGAGACAGACGCTCACTTGGCCAATCATGTCGCAAAGGTTCTTCTTTACGAGCGTGACCTTCAGAGCGACATCACATGGGGCGACAAAGGCATGGGTATCGGCTATTACGGCGCAGGTTCAGGTCACTATGGCGAAGACGACTACCGTCATATAGACCTCATCCGCGACACACTGCTTCATTACACATATTCACAGGTCACAGAACATCACGGCGGCAGCGGCGGTGACGCGTCACAGGCTACAATCAGCGCGACCATCAACGAAGGTATCAGCATCATCAACTACTGCAACCATGGTTCACCGACAAGCTGGGGCGTCGCTTCCTACAGCAACAGCAACGTCAACGCTTTGGTGAACGACAACATGTGGCCTGTAGTCTGGTCGGTGGCTTGCGAAAACGGCCAGTTCAACTATGGTTCGGAGTGCTTCGCAGAGGCATGGATGCGTGCGACCGACAACTCGACAGGTGCACCTACAGGTGCCATCGGCGGCATGTTCTCGTGGATGTCACAGCCATGGGTCCCACCAATGTATGGTCAGGACGAGATGGTGAACATCCTGACTGAATGGAGCGGAGCCGACATGTACAAGCACACACTCGCGGGCGCTTCGTTGAACGGTAACATGAGCGTCATCGACAAGAGCGGCGACACCGAATGCCACGACACATGGATCCTCTTCGGCGACCCGACATTGATGGTCAGGACAGACAACCCGACCGACATGAACGTGTCGCTGGCTCCGGCAGCATTGATGCTCGGAATGTCAGAACTCGAGATCACAGCTGACGCCGCATACGCAATTGCCACACTGTCAATGGACGGCGAAGTCATCGCCACCTGCAACATCGTTGACGGCCAGGGCACAATGTCGTTCGCGCCGCTCTCAAATGTCGGCACGGCGCAGCTCGTCGTCCTCGGCTACAACAGAGTGACTTACAATGAACCTCTTGAGATACTTCCCGCCGAAGGTCCATACATGACAGTGTCAGGTTACACCCCGGCAAACGTCCCGGCGGCTTCGGAACAGACAATGTCAATCTCATTCAAGAACGTCGGCGTTGACCCGACAGCCGGAACGACGACAGTGGCATTGAGCTGCGAGAGCGATGCCATCACATTGACAGACAGTGAAGGTTCATTCGCGGTCGTCGCCGCTGACGAGACAGTCACCCTCACCGACGAGTTCGCCTACACGGTGGCAGCCGGTGTCGCAGACGGCACGAAAGCTCAGATCAACATCACGATGACCTGCGGTTCGGAGGTCTGGACAGGCAAGGCCATTGTCACAATTGGTGCTCCTATCATTGGCTTCGACAGCTTCCAGTTCGCGGGCAGCTACGAGCCAGGCACGACATCAACCGTCGTCGCCAACTTCAAGAATACAGGTCATTATATGGCGACAAATGCTGTCGTGACAATCTCGTCAACAAGCGAGTACGTGACATTTGACAGCGAGACATTCCAAATCGGCACCATCGAAGCCGAAGGAACGGGTACGGCTGTGTTCAGCGTCAACATCGATGGAAGCTGCCCGTCAACGGAACAGATTCCTCTTGTGTTCACATTGGTTGCTGACAATGAAGTCTCGGCGGAAGGCGAAGGTGTGTTGAAGAACTCATGCAATGTTCTGTTCCATCTCCACGACAGCTGGGGCGACGGCTGGAACGGTGCAAAACTTCGCGTCGTTTACAGCGATGGCACACCACAGGAAGACCTGACAATATCTACGGGTAATTCCGCCGACTACACACTCGAAATCGGCAGCGGCGTTCATGTCACGGTCTCATTTGTCTCTGGTTCATACAATAGTGAATGTTCATTCGAGATCGAATACGAAGGCGGCGAGCAGATTTATGCAAGCAGCGGCACACCAACTCAGGGCGTACAGTGCGAATTTGATGTCAACTGCGGCGGCGGCTCGGTCGTCTTGAATCCTGTCACGAACCTTGAAGCAATTGCCGACGGTCATAATGCTGTCGTCACATGGGATGCTCCGGAAAACGCACTCTCATACATCGTCAAGCGCAATGGCACCGTCGTGGCTGATGCTCTCACGGAGACGACGTTCGTCGATGAAGAGCTTGTTGAAGGTTCATACACTTACATGGTCGTCGCAGTGTATGCAGAAGGCGAATCATTGCCGGCAGCAGTGCAGATCGACATGGATTACACGGGTGTCGAAGAAAATGAAGCCAGCTTCATGATCTATCCTAACCCGGCCGAAAACGTCCTCAACATCGTTTCAAACGGTCAGGTCGAATATCAGCTTGTCAACAGCATCGGCCAGGTAGTGATGAGCGGCAAGGCAAACGGCGAAGCACAGCTCAACGTCAGCGGCCTCAATGGAATGTACATCCTCAAGGTTGTCGCCAACGGCAACACTTCGGTCCGCAAAGTCATTGTAAAATAATTGTAAATTATTTGAAAATATTAAAGGACGTCGATTGTCGGCGTCCTTTTTTTGTTTATCTTTGCGAAAATATTTTGCAAAATGAAGAAATTACAGTTGTTGTTTTTTTGCATGATGTTCATGCAGTTGGCATTCGCACAGGAATTAAAATCTAATCTTGATGAATCTTGCCCGTCGCCGGAGAATTTCGCGGGCGAGAACTATTATGATGAAGGCGAGTTCGGCGCACATCTGTCATGGGACAGAGCGGAATACGAATCCACACTCGGCAGATTTGAGGTTTATAGAAGTGCCGACGGCGAGGACTACGAAATGGTGAAACGTGTTGTCAACACTCCGTCTATCACGCATTACGAATGCATGGATGTCGTCAGCGAAGCGGGTCTGTATTACTACAGAATAATCGCCTTTTATCAGAATGAATGCCAGTCGGATCCTCTGGACATAGAGGTTGAGGTGATTGATTACACTGCCGTCACGGAAAATCTGGCGGGCGATGTCTCGATCTTTCCGAACCCGACATCAGGAAAAGTCACCATCAAGGCAGGGGCAATGCTGCATGTTGAAGTCATCAACATGGTCGGACAAGTTGTTTTGAATGAAACTGTTGATAATGAAGAACTCCGGCTCGATCTGACTTCATCCGGAAAAGGGATGTATTTCGTAAATATTGTGACTGAAAACGGGAATATAGTAAAGAAAATCAATGTCAAATAAATAAGATAAAATTATGAAAATCAAGTTTATCGGTGCGGCGCGTGAAGTCACGGGAAGCAAACATCTGATTACCACTGACAAAGGCAAGAGAATACTTCTCGATTGCGGGATGTTCCAGGGCAAAGGCCTTGAGACTGATGCCATGAACCGCAACATCATGGTTGACCCGACACAGATTGACCATATCATTTTGACCCACGCGCACATTGACCATTCAGGCCTGATACCTTATTTTTACAAGAGAGGTTTCCGCGGCTCGGTCATCTGCACCAATGCCACACGCGAGCTTTGCTCTATAATGCTGCCCGACAGCGGTTTCATCCAGGAAAACGACGTACATTGGTTCAACAAGAAACGCTCGCGTCAGGGGCAGAAGCCGGTTGAGCCGATTTATACCGAAAAAGACGCCCGCGCGTGCATGGAACTGTTCATCTCGGTGGAACAGAACCGCCGTTTCTATATAGACAAAGACATCAGCGTGAAGTTCTACAACACCGGTCACATGCTTGGAAGTGCCTGTGCCACAATAAGAATTGAGGAGAACGGCAAGGTTACGAACATCGGCTATACAGGTGACATCGGGCGTGAGCACAACTATCTGCTGAAACCGCCGGCGCGTTTTCTCCAATGCGATTATCTCATCACCGAGAGCACTTACGGCGACAGGCTCCACGAGGACAAAACCGGCACCGAACAGAAACTTTTAGACATCATCTATCACACCTGCGTCGAGAAAAAAGGAAAACTGATTATCCCGTCGTTCGCCATCGGCAGGACACAAGAGATTGTTTATCTGCTGAATAACTTCTACAACGAAGGGAAACTGCCTCGTATTCCGGTTTATGTTGACAGTCCGCTTGCGACCAACGCCACCGCCATTTTCAAGATGCACCTCGACGACTTCAACAAGGATGTCGCGGAAGTCCTTGAATACGACGACGACCCGTTTGGCTTCAACACGCTTCGTTACGTCACCAACGTCAATGTCTCAAAGGCGTTGAATACGACCAAGGAGCCTTGCATCATCATATCCGCTTCGGGCATGATGGAGGCCGGCCGTGTGAAGCACCATATCGCCAACAGCATTGACCATGAGAGGAATACGATACTTTGTGTCGGCTATTGCGCTCCTACGACTTTGGGCGCGAGGCTTTTGAGCGGCGAGAAGGAGGTCTCCATCTTCGGAATGCCGCACAAGGTCAACGCCGAGATTTTCAGGATCGACGCGTTGAGCGGCCACGGCGACTACAAGGAGATGGCGCGTTATCTCGAATGTCAGGATCCGGAGAAGGTGAAAAAAGTGTTTATTGTCCACGGCGAGCGCGGTGTCCAGGAGAAATACGCGCATTATCTCGCCACGGCGAACGGCTTCAAGGACATCGTGATTCCGGAGCCAGGGGAGACGTTTAAGCTGTAATTTTGTAGTCGTAATCATACGTCGGTCAACAGGAAACACATATACATTGGTAATGTCAAGATTCCGCCGTTGCGTCCGATATTGTAATCGCCAAGTTTCAGTGCGTTGTGGATGTTGTATTTTTCAGGATGATTCAGCACTGTTTTTAACGATTTTGCATTGCCGGTCGTTGCTTTGCATTCCAATGGTGTGCATTCGTTTTTGTACCTTAGCACGAAGTCGAGTTCAAGGCTGTCGCTTGGATGGTAATAATAAAGTTTACGTCCCATTTTTCCAAGAATGTCAGCGACCAGATTTTCAAAAATCGCGCCTTTGTAACTCATCAGGTTGCCTTGCATGACGCTCCATTGTGTGCCTTCTTCCAACATACTGACAAACAATCCAGTGTCAGCCATATAAACCTTGAAGCTGTCACGGTCGCAATTTCCGTCCAATGGCAGTTCGGCTGTGTTTAAGTTGTAACATCTGCGGATGATTCCCGCATCTTCAATCCATTGCAAGCAGCCGACATATTCTTTGCTACGTCCGCCTTTCCTGACGAGCGAATATGTGAATTTTTTGTTTTCACGGCTCAATTGCGCCGGAATAGAATCGAAGCATTCACGAACCCTTACTTTATCAGAAGCATGGGCATATTTTACCATGTCACTTTTATATGTTTCCAATATACCATGTTGAACATCAATTACTTCTGAAATATTGCGAGTTGTCAGAAAAGCCTTGACAGCTTCAGGCATTCCGCCGACAATGACATATTGAAGCAAAAGTTCCCTCATCCTTTTGTGTACAGCTTCCGGCACCGGAGTCTCTTCCGCAAGATATTTCTTCAGCAATTCAAAATGAACCGGCTGTACATCATTTGCCCACAGCCATTCTTCAAAGTCCATCGGATACATGTTCACAACATATTCATATCCGACCGGAATCGATGCCTCGGCCTCCTCCGATTGTTCTTCCATTGTCTTATAACCACTTACGCCCAACAACGAGCCGGTACAAATCACATCATAACGTCCGTCAAGTTTGAAAAACTTCAACGACGAACGTGCGAAAGGACAATCTTGAATCTCATCAAAAATCAAACACGTCTCTTTGGAAACAAATTTTGTCCCCGGAATACCAAGCATTATATTCGTGGCTATCGTATTCACATCCAAATCGCCGTTGAAAAATGATTTATATGCCTTATGTTCGTGAAAATCAATGTAAATCACATTTTTGTAATGTTTTTTTGCAAAATCAACAACAGAATACGTCTTTCCGCACTGACGGCAGCCTTTTATGACAATAGGTTTGTGACCAGACGTGTCAAACCATTTCTGCAAAATATCTTCAATTTTTCGTTTATACATAGAATATTGAATACTATTGATTTAAAAATATTTTTACACTTTTTCGGGCGACTTTTTACGTAAATTCGCATTTTTTCGGGCGACTTTTTACGTAAATTTGCACTTTTTCGGGCGACTTTTGGATGCAAAAGTACACATTTTATAATAATGAAAGCACAAAATGATGAAAAATATCATTGCTGTCTTCAAATTTTTTGTAATTTTGCCGCCCGAAAAGCGACTGTCGCGGGCGTATTATTACGCGTGAGGAAAGTCGGGACAGCACAGAGCGACATACTTCCTAACGGGAAGCCTTTGGAGACAGAGGAAGAAAGTGCCACAGAAAATAACCGCCCGAAAGGGTAAGGGTGAAAACGCGAGGTAAGAGCTCACGCATCTCCGTGGTGACACGGACCTGGGGTAAACCTTATGGGCTGCAAAACCAAATATACCGATGATGGCCTTCGGGCCGAGAGGGCTGCTCGTCCGAGTCGGGTGGGTGGGTTGCTAAAGCCTTCCGGTGACGGCTGGCTTAGAGAAATGACAGTCACTCAGAAATGAGAACAGAATCCCGCTTACGCTTTTCTTTTGCCTTTGGGTGACCGACATCCAAAGGCAAAATTTTTTATAATAAACCACCGGGAATGACGTTTTTCTTAGTAATTTCGCAGAAAATTTTTAAATGGACATGATGAAAAAAACTTGTGCGTTTTTGATGCTCGTGATGATTGCAACTAATTCGTTGTCAGCACAGAAACGTCTTGAGCAATATGAACCGGAGTCTCTGTTCAATGAGGCGAAGACTTTGTTTGAGAACGAGAATTACAGTGCCGCAGCCGCGCTGTTCAGCAAATATCTCCAGCTCGCCGGCGACGAGGAAGGCAACCATGCTGTTGAAGCAAGATTTTATGAGGCGGTGAGTGCCGCATACACAGGTGCCGGGCAGCAGCAAATTGTCGATTTCGTCCGCGAGAACCCGACGAGCATACTGTCGCAGAAAGCCAATTTCTTGTACGCCAACATTCTCTTGGAGAACAAGAAATACCGCGACGCGGTGAAGGCTTACGAGTCGGTTGACGCAGAGTCGTTGGAAGACAACGACAAAGCGGAGTATTACTTCAAGAAAGGCCTCGCATATTATCAGACAGGCAACGTGGAGAAGGCTTCTCCGCTGTTTCACAGTTCAATGTTGATGCCAAGCGCGTTTCAAGACGATGCCCGATATTATTACGCCCATATTCAATATATTAATAAGAATTATGACGAAGCGGGAAAGAATTTCAAGATGCTTGAAAACACCACGAGATATAAGGATATCGTGCCGCTTTACATGATGCAGATGAATTTCTCAAACGGCGATTTTTCGGCTGTGACAGACCGCGCCGACGAGATTCTCGCGAAGGCTGACGGTTACCGTAAGGCGGAGATCGCGCTGATGCTGGCGGAGTCGTGGTATCAACAGAAAGATTATACCAAGGCATTGACATATTATGATATAGCCCGTAAAAGCACAAGACGCTCGTTCCAACGCGAAGTGGAGTTCAGAATCGGATTCTGCAAGATGAAAGCCGCTGATTATGAGGGTGCTGTAACTTATTTCCAGAATGCTACAAAACGCAAGGATGACAAACTCGGACAATACGGTTCGTATTACCTCGCGCAATGTTACATCGAGACGCACGAGGAGAAGTTTGCGCGTAACGCTTTCTTCGCGGCGTATAAGGCCGACTTCGACCATCAGATGAGCGAGGATGCGCTTTTCAATTACGCAAGACTCAGCATGATGCCAGGCGTTGACCCATTCGGTGAAGCCGTTACGCAACTCACTGATTTCCTTGATAAAAACCCGCATTCGTCGCGTGCTGACGAGGCTCGGATGCTTGTGGTACATCTGCTGCTGAACGCAAAAGATTACGATAAGGCCGTGAAGACAATAGAGCGTTTCCCGAGGATGACCGCCGAGATGGAAGGCATTTATGCCCAGCTGACATACAACATGGGCATTCAATTTTTGGCCGGCATGGATTATGACAATGCGGTGAAGTATCTCAACAAGACAATCAACAATGCCGGGGCTTCGGCCAAGCTGCGCAGTGATGCAGCCTATTGGATCGCTGACGCTTATTTGCAGAAAAAAGACCTCGCGAACGCCGAGAAAAGTCTGATGGCTTTCATGAAAATGCCCGGAGCCGAACAGTCGGAGATGTTCCCGCTCGCGTATTATGACTTCGGATATATCTTCTATCAGAAGGGTGATTTCGCAAACGCCATAAAGGAATTCAATTACTTTGTGAATCAAAACGATGTGGAGAAGACATACGAGTCGGATGCATGGATGCGTATCGGCGACTGCCTGTTCATGAACCGCAATTACGACAAGGCGGTCACGGCTTACGGCAATGCCACGAAGCTCGATTCGAAAAACGCGGATTATGCGATGTTTCAGACTGGAATGGGCTATGGCGCATTAGGTGATATGAACGGCAAGGTAAACAGTATGAATGCGTTATGCGAGAAATATAAAAACTCTTCGTTCTACGACCGCGCTTTGTACGAGACCGGGATGGCTCATCTCGGCGCCAATGACGAACGCGCCGCCATAGCCGCTTTCGACCGCCTTGTAAAAGAACGCCCGCGCTCCTCGTACGCGCGTCAGGCACAGGTAAAAATCGGAATGCTTTATTACGGCAACGACCAGTATGAACAGGCTCTGACATCGTTGAAAAAAGTCGTGAAAGACTACCACAACACCGATGAGTCGCGTGAGGCCGTGAATATCATAAGGAATATTTACATGGAAACAAACCGTACGCAGGAGTTTTTTGAATACACGACGGCAAACGGCATCGCCACAAGCGTGTCGGAACAGGATTCACTGGCATTCGCCACGGCGGAGAGATTTTATCAGGAAGGTAAATATGAACAGACATTGGACGCTGTAAATCAATATATTGAGAATAATCCTGAAGGCGCTTATCTCTTGAAGATAAATTATTTCGGACTCGTTTCGTTGGAGAAACTCGGCAGAGCGAAGGAGTCAAAGCCTTATCTCGAATATATCATTTCCCAGCCTGACAACGACTATAGTGATAATGCCTTGCTGAAGATTGCAAAGATGTCATACGATGACTCAGACTTTGAAAAAGCCCGTGGATATTATACGAGGCTTTTGGAAATTACTGATAACCAGAAGATTAAGACGGAAGCTCTCGATAAAAAGATGTATTGTGAGTTTAAACTTGAAGATTTCGCCGCTGCGGTTGAAAGTGGCAGGGAACTCTCTAATCTTGACCTGACACAGCAGCAGAAAAACAAGATAAACTATGTTGTCGGTGTGTCGTTGTTCAAGCAGAAGGATTATGTCACGGCGGCGGTTAAACTCCATGACTGCGCACATAACGACAGGACTGAGCTTGGCGCCGAGGCTGCCTATTACGATGTCTTGGCAAACTGGAACATGAAGGATTTGGATAAGACAGAGGAAAAAGTGTTTTACATATCGGACAATTTTGGTGATTATACCTATTTGATTGCCAGCGCATTCTTGGTGTTGAGCGATGTCTATGTGGCAAAGGACAACGTCTTCCAGGCAAAGGAGACCTTGAAGAGCGTCATCGAAAACTACCCCGATGACCAGCATAAGAGCGAGATTGTTGAAGCAGCTCAAAACAAACTTTCAAAATTAGAAAAAGTTGATGATGAAAATGAATAGATTTGCTAAATATTTGATTGTCAGTATAATTGCGGCTTTGCCGATGGCGGCGACAGCGCAAGAACATAATGAACAAGTCACCGTGGAAGGCTCGTTCCGTCCGCAGATAAAACGCTCGGAGCGTTTGGTGAAAACGCCAGAAATTCCACAGAACGATTTCAATATTCCAAATTACAAGGCACAGACAAAAGACTTTGACTTCGGCTTTGACATGGAAGTCGAGACGATGAGTGCTGTTCCATACGTTTCATCATCAGATTATTACGGTAAAGACAATTTCTTGAAACTGGCACTTGGCACGCGGCTCTCGCCGGTACTTTCGTTCCATCATTCATCGGAACTGACGAAAAAAATGATGTTGAATGTCGGTGTCGATCATTATTCATCATGGGTTGACCAAAAGGACTATAAGAAATCAACTTTCATGAATAATGGAGTTAATGTGATGACTGTCAATAAGTTTAAGACAGGTCAGCTGTGCGTATCCGGCGATTACCATTATGATATGTATCACCTGCGCTCATACGGCGACGCTGATGGTAATGCAGTGACAAACAAAAACGGACGCAATATCCATTCCGTAAAGGTTGGGGCAAAATGGTCGTCGGTCGGCACAAGCTATAGGCAGCTGTATCAGGAATTCAGTGGTGACTACAGATACGCCGGCATTGTGGGCGGAACACATGAGAGTCAGGTGAATATGAAGGCTCATCTGGCTTATTCTGATGATTCATACGTTGTAAGTGGCGATGTTGACGTGAATTACGGCCACATATATAAGAATCTGTTTATGATGGCATTGAGGCCGAATTTTAACATGAGTGGTGATATGTATAACGTGCGTCTCGGCTTTGGATTGGATTTTAAGACTGATGACAAGGTCGGCATATATCCTGATGTGAAAGGCAGTCTGTTCTTGTTGGACAATGACTTGGAGCTTTATGTCAAGGCTGGAGGCAAGTCGAAGATCAACACTTTCGAGTCGGTCGTAAAGGAAAACCCATTCGTGACGACAGACTTCAGCTATTTGAGTGATTTCGGCTATGAGAAGACGAAGATAGACCTCGGTCTCGGCGCTAAGATGAATGTTGCCAAGGTGTTAGACATCCATGTCGGCATCAGATACCGTGTGGTCAAGGACGGACTTTTCTTTGTCCCGGACTTTGATTTCTTCGCTGAATACGACGGAGATGAGACAATTTATCACCTTCAGACATTTGGCGTGACATTCATGGATTACAACGTGCTGAATGTCATGGCTGACGCAAACTGGAAGATCAACGAACAGGCTGACGCTGCCATATCATTGAGTTACAATGGATATTCAATTGAATTTCCGTATTATAAACCATCTTTCGAGATGACTTTGAGCGGTGGTTACAAATATGATGAGTTCTGGAAGCTTGATGCCTCGATGTCGATTGTGGGAAAACGTTGGGCGATGAATGAATGC
Source organism: Bacteroidales bacterium (assembly GCA_024400295.1). GTDB lineage: Bacteria > Bacteroidota > Bacteroidia > Bacteroidales > F082 > Limimorpha. The sequence goes on from JAKSNA010000007.1 coordinate 52,185, forward strand.
GGCGGGAATATCCAGCTGAAACCGGTATTTGATATAAAGTTAGGTGCTGATTATCAGATAGATGAAGATTTTTCGGCTTTTGCTGAAGTCCATAATCTTTTCCATGACAAATATCAGCTCTACTACAACTATCCGAGCATGGGGTTTGAATTGTTCGCAGGTCTGAAATACAAATTTTGACATACTTTCCATACTGCAAATTTTTTGTATTTTCGTCAAAATTTTTGGTGAATATTTGTGGAAAATTTCTTACCTTTGCACGTTTTTAAGAACCTGAAAAAATAAGAAATTAATGACAGAAGAAGAAAAAATCCAGAACGCTGAAAACGATTATGGTGCCAATAACATCCAGGTGTTGGAAGGATTGGAGGCGGTGCGCAAGCGTCCTGCCATGTATATCGGTGACGTGAATGTCAGAGGTCTGCATCACCTTGTGTATGAAGTCGTTGATAACTCCATAGATGAGGCAATGGCGGGCTGGTGCGATACGATAGGGATAGAGATTCTACCGGGGAACAGTATATCGGTGGTTGATAACGGTCGTGGTATCCCGACGGGGATGCACGAAAAAGAGAAACGTTCGGCTCTTGAAGTCGTCTTGACGGTGCTTCATGCAGGCGGTAAATTCGACAAGGGTTCGTACAAGGTGTCAGGCGGTCTGCACGGCGTTGGCGTCAGCTGCGTCAACGCGCTCTCAAAACATCTGAAGGCTGAGGTGCATCGTGAAGGCAAGGTCTTTGTCCAGGAGTACGAATTCGGCAAACCGCTCTATCCAGTGAAGGTGGTCGGTGACGCTGAAGATCACGGTACAAGAATCACTTTCACGCCAGACGACTCGATTTTCATCACAAACGAATACAGCTACGACATCCTCGCCGCACGTATGCGCGAACTTGCATATCTTAACAAAGGTATCACTATCACGTTGATCGACAAACGCATCAACCCGGAGACAGGTCAAGAGGGCAAGTCGGAGACATTCCATTCGGCCAACGGTCTTGTGGATTTCATCAACTATCTCGATGAAAACCGCGAGAAACTCACGCCTGAACCGATTGCAATACAGGGCGAGACCGACAATGTTCCGGTGGAAATCTCACTTGAATACAACACATCGTATTCCGAAAATCTGCATTCGTATGTTAATAACATCAACACACACGAAGGTGGCACGCATCTCGCAGGCTTCCGACGCGGATTGACACGTACGCTTAAGGCATACGCCGACAAGGAAGGGATGTTCTCGAAACTGAAATTTGAAATCAATGGCGATGACTTCCGCGAAGGGTTGACAGCCATCATCTCCGTCAAGGTGCCGGAACCGCAGTTTGAAGGACAGACCAAGACGAAGCTCGGCAACAACGAGGTCATGGGCATCGTCGATAAGATTGTGAGTGAACACCTTTCGAATTATCTTGAGGAACACCCGAAGGAAGCCAAGATGATTGTCGATAAGGTCGTTTTGGCGGCGACGGCGCGTCATGCGGCGCGTAAGGCGCGTGAGATGGTGCAACGCAAAGGAGCTTTGAGCGGCGCAGGTCTCCCGGGCAAGCTCGCCGACTGCTCGGAACGCAACCCCGAGATGACAGAGCTGTACCTCGTTGAGGGTGATTCAGCAGGCGGCTCGGCAAAACAAGGCCGCGATCGTAAGTTCCAGGCGATACTCCCGCTCAGAGGTAAGATTCTGAATGTCGAGAAAGCAATGCAACACCGCGCCTTCGAGAGCGAGGAAATCAGAAACATCTACACCGCGCTCGGCGTCACGATAGGCACGGAAGAAGACAGCAAAGCGTTGAATATCGAGAAGCTGCGCTATCATAAAATCATCATCATGACCGATGCTGATGTGGACGGCAGCCACATCTCAACACTGATCCTCACGTTCTTCTACCGCTATATGCCTGAACTGATCGAGAAAGGCTATGTCTATATCGCGACACCGCCGTTGTATCTTGTGAAAAAAGGCAAGAAGGAACGTTATTGCTGGACAGAGGAACAGCGCATGCAACTTCTCGAAGAGATGGGGCAGGACGCCCACGTGCAGCGTTACAAAGGTCTTGGTGAGATGAACCCCGAGCAGCTGTGGATGACGACAATGAACCCTGAGTTCCGTACGCTGCGTAAGATTCACATCGAAAACGGAGCAGAAGCCGACTATATCTTCTCCATGCTGATGGGTGATGATGTCGGACCACGCCGCGAGTTCATCGAACAGAATGCAACTTACGCCAATATCGACGCATAATTGTAAACAAATATTGACAATAAGCCGAAAGAGACGCCGAAACCAGGTGCCTCTTTCGTTTTTTGTCGCTTTCACATGGAGAATGACAAGAGACCTCAGAGCTGACAAGCTCTTTTGTTTGGCCTTCTGCAAACTTTTCTCATTTTAAATTGTTACATTGCAAAAAATGACGTAACTTTGCACGTTTTTTGAAAAATCAACAAATCAATATATGAGTGAAAATTCTATTCCGATTTGGACTCTCGTCCCGTTCGTTCTCATGCTGCTGTCGATAGCAGTGTTCCCGCTCGTCAAGAAGACCGAGCATTTTTGGGAGAACAACCGTAACAAACTTATCGTGTCAATCATCCTGTCGATACCGGTGATTGCCATTTTTGCGGCTAACGGCATGACACACAACATAGTTCATCAGGTTGTGTATGATTATGTGCCGTTTATCGCGCTGCTGCTGTCGTTGTTCATTGTGACAGGTGGCATCTTCATTAACATAGACATAGAGGCCAAGCCGATAAACAACACTATAATGTTGGCGATTGGCATGGTGCTGGCGTCGTTCATGGGCACCACGGGCGCCGCGATGCTGCTGATCAGACCGCTTCTGAATATCAACAAACAGCGCAAGCACACGGTTCACACGGTGTTGTTTTTCATCGCGGTGGTGGCAAACTGCGGCGGTCTTCTGACACCGCTCGGTGACCCACCGCTCTTCATGCTATATCTCCGCGGCGCATCGTTCGGCTGGTTCTTCGGTCTCTTCGCCGAATGGCTCACCGCCGGATTGCTGCTACTGCTGATATATTTCATCTACGACACAATAATGTATAAAAAAGAAGATGCGGACAGCCTTCTGCACGATTCCCTCGAACGAGAGTCACTTAAGATAGAAGGGAAAATCAATTTTATACTTCTGCTTGCCGTTATCGCCTCTGTCGCTTTCATCAACAACCAGTATATCAAAGGCTTCGATGACAACACCTTGAAACTCATCCAAAGCGGAGCACTTGTAGTAATCGCCTTGCTTTCGATGGTGATGACAAGCAAGAAAACCCGCTTTGAAGACAATAAATTCAGCTGGGGACCGATTCTCGAAGTCGCGGCGTTGTTCCTTGGAATTTTTGTCACAATGGTGCCGGCACTCAAGTATTTGGAAATCAATGCACCAAACATGGGGATTGAGTTTGATTGGCAGTTCTATTATGCCACAGGTGCTTTGAGCTCGTTCCTCGACAACACCCCGACGGCGTTGGCGTTCCACAGCGTGGCGCTCGGCCTCGATTACTCGACGTTCACCGGCACGATGGTCGCTGGCATCCCGGAGTTCCTGCTCAAGGCAATCTCAACAGCCGCCGTGTTCTTCGGCGCAATGACATACATCGGCAACGGCCCTAACTTCATGGTCAAGGCAATCGCCGAGCAGAGCGGCGTCAAGATGCCCGATTTCTTCAGGTATATCTACAAGTTCGCGCTGATCTACGTGCTTCCTGTATATGTCATCGTACAGCTGATCTTCTTCTGATAATTGCAAATTTTATCCATAAAAAATTCCAAAATGCTTTCTGTGTTTTGGAATTTTTTTATAATTTCGCGCCATAATTGTCTCTGACCAAAAACTGCATACAATTAATATTGTTGTTTTAGAATATTAAAATAGCAAATATTGGCATTGTTAATTGTCAAAAACGCTATTGTTAATTGGTGATAAGAACAATTTTTTGTATAATTTTGTGAGTTAATGTTTGAAAAGATGGAACCATTGGAATTTCATGTTGGGAATTTAATCAAAGAGCACTTGAAGAGTGAAGGACGCACTGAGGTCTGGCTGGCGAAGAATGTCCATTGTGACCCGGGTAATTTCAACAGGATGTTAAAGAAAGAATCGCTTGACATCGACTTGTTGCGAAGGATTTCGGTGAAGCTGAAGCATAACTTCTGCGCGGATTATGCGAGATTTGTTGAGAAACAGATTCAGGATGAGAAGCTGTCTGACATCACCTTCTTGCCCTGATGAATCTGTCTTTGTCCCTGAAATCTCTGAAAACCGAAGTGTTGCTGAAACCATTATTCCTGCACAACAGGACCATGTCTTCTCCGAAACGCTCGTTGATTTCAAACCAGACAGTTCCGTCAGGCTTGAGTGAGTGTTGTGCAAGGTTGACTATCTCCCTGTAGAACAAGAGCGGGTCGTCGTCGCTGACGAACAATGCTGTTGAAGGCTCGAAGTCGAGGACGTTAGCGCGCATGTCTTTCTTTTCGCAATCGCAGACGTATGGCGGATTGCTGACAATCACGTCGAAAGTGCGGTCGAGCTGTGGTCTTGACAAGATGTCGGCTTGGATGAAATCAACGGTGGCGTGATTGGCAATGGCGTTTCTTCTCGCAACTTCCAAAGCTCCCGTTGAAATGTCGATGGCAGTTATGTGGCTGTTGCTCAGTAATTTGGCTAAACTGACGGCGATGCAGCCGCTGCCTGTGCCGATGTCCAAAACCTCATAGTCGGCATTGGCATCCGTCTTGCCTTCAAATTCTTGCTTTATATGGAAAACGAGTTCCTCGGTCTCCGGTCTTGGAATCAGAACGTTTTCATTTACAAAAAAATCCATGTCGCAGAAAACCTCTTTCCCGATTACATACTGCACCGGACGGTTCGTGAGCAGTTCGTTGACGGATTTCTCGATGATGTCATGCTCCGTATCGTTCAAACTCAACTCCGGATTCAGCGCCATTGTTATTCTGTTTATATTGAAATGATGCTCAAACAGAATCATAATCAGTGTGTTTGCCTCATCTGGGCTATATGCTGCATCCAGCAATGAGGCGAAATGCTTGCGCAGAAATCTGACTGAATACGATGATTTTTCCATTGCGCAAAAATACAAAATTACTTTCCTTGTCAATGCCGGTGATTTAAAAAAACATTATTTTTGCAAAAATTTTTCTTCGATGATGTTTGATGACACCTATAAGATAGTAACGGCAGCGGGCGAGGGGCTATACAAAGAGAAAGGCAGCAAGTTCATTGCCGAGGCGTTCCCTGTGCATTCTGAGGCGGAGGTGAAGCTGCGCGTTGCTGAGATAAAGAAGAAATATTATGATGCCAAACATCATTGCTACGCTTTTATGATAGGACCTGACAAGTCGTGTTTCCGTTCGAGCGATGACGGCGAGCCGTCAGGTACCGCAGGCAAACCCATTCTGAATCAGATACTTTCGAAAGATGTCACGAATGTCTGTGTGGTGGTGACGCGATATTTCGGCGGTCAGCTGCTCGGCGTGCCTGGGCTGATAAACGCTTACAAGACATCGGCGCGTGAGGCTCTGGATAACTGCACTGTCGTTGAGAAAACCATTGATGAGGTCTATTCGTTGGAGTTCGACTATCCGCTCCTCAATGAGGTTATGCGTATCCTGAAAGATGAGAATCTTGGACAGCAGAATCCAAGGTTCGAACTCAGGTGCTATGTGGAAGTGTCAATACGGAAAAACGATGCCGACAGGATTGTTGAAAAACTTAAGCGTTTGTTTGGAGTCGATGTGAAATACGTTAAAACCGTTTGAATCAATTATTTGCGGGTGAAATTTTAAAATTTTTCTGATTTCGCCCGTAATTTATGTAAAAAATATTTAACATTCAACGCAAAAAAGTACTTTTTATTCACTTTTTTATGTTCATATTTGCAACTTGAATACTTGAGAGAAAAATTTTTGTAAAGCATTGAATTACAGATGATTGAATAAACAATGAACAGGGATTTGCAAACAGTTTGGAAAGAATGCCTTGCGATGATAAAAGATATTGTCCAAAAGGATTCGTACAAGACCTGGTTTGAGCCGATTGTGCCGGTGAAACTTGAAGGGTCACTCCTTACTATCATGGTGCCGACATTGTTTTATTACGAATATCTTGAAAGTCATTTCATAAGGGAGCTTAGCACGACGATCCGCAAGGTCTTAGGTCCTGATGCTTGCCTTGAATATAACATCTTGATGGACCAGGACGTCAACAAGCCTGTAGTCATGGTTCAGCCGTCCGTTGACCGCACGAACACTCAGAATCCACCGAAGCAGATCCAGATTGACTTCGACAAAAGCGAGTCGGAGATACATAATCCTTTTGTGTTTCCAGGCATCAAGAAGATTAATATCGAGTCGAACTTGAATGAGAATTATTCGTTTGACAACTTTATTGTCGGCGAGTGTAACCGTGTGGCTTATCAGGCTGGTCTGGCGATTGCCAAGAACCCGGGACGCACGTCGTTCAACCCGATGTTCATCTTCAGCCCGACCGGTATGGGCAAGACCCACATCGCACAGGCGATAGGACTTGAGACGAAGAAACATCATCCCGAACTTACGGTGCTGTATGTCAATGCGGAGCAGTTCATCATGCAGTTCATGGCTTCATGCCGAAATAATAATTCGAAGACTAACAGCCGCAACGATTTCGTGCATTTCTATCAGATGATGGACGTGCTTATCGTCGATGACATACAGTTTATGGCGGGGAAAAACGCCACTCAGGAGGCTTTCTTCCACATATTCAACCACCTGCAGCAGGCTGGAAAACAACTCATCTTCACGTGCGACAAGCCGCCGGCGGAGCTGAAAGAAATGGAACAGCGACTGATTTCACGCTTTAAATGGGGGCTGTCGGTAGAGATGTCGATGCCTGATGTCGATACGCGCTGCAACATCCTGAAACGCAAGGCATACAGCGAGGGCGTTGATCTTCCGGACGAAGTGGTGAGTTATGTCGCTGAACATATCAAGACAAACATCCGTGAGATGGAAGGTTTCCTCATCTCGCTCGTGGCGCAGTCATCGCTGAACAAGAAGGCTATCAACGTCAACCTTGCCAAACAGATGGTTGAGCGTTTCGTGAACAGCTCAAACCGCGAGATAACAATCAACTACATTATCAACGTTGTGTGTGATGAGATGGGCACTTCCCAGACGGATTTCTTCACTTCATCGCGGAAACGCAACGTGGTTCAAGCGCGTCAGCTCTCGATGTATTTTGCCAAGAAATATACTAAGCTGTCGCTCAATGTGATAGGTGAACAATGTGGCGGAAAAGACCACGCGACGGTGATACACGCGATAAAGGCTGTCACAAATATGCTTGAGACCGACAAACAGTTTAAGATATTGTCGGAGAATATTGAACGTAATTTCCAGTAAACAACTATGAATCAGCAATTTGGTAAGTTGTATCTCATCCCAGCCCTGCTTGGCGCGACAAATGCCGAACAGGTCATTCCGGCCGGAACGTTGGAGGTCGTCAGGACGTTGAGATATTTCGTTGTGGAGAATGTCCGCACGGCCCGGCGAATGCTGAGCAAGATGCAGATGCCTTGCCCAATCGATGAATTGCAGTTTGTGGAACTCGACAAACATAACCCAGGCAATCTTGATCTGATGACATACCTCGGACCGGCACTCGAAGGCAACGACATCGGCGTGATGTCGGAGGCCGGCACACCGTGTGTGGCTGATCCTGGTGCGCTCGTCGTCGAGCTTGCACATCAGGCGGGGATGCAGGTCGTGCCGCTCACCGGACCTAACGCGATGATACTCGCGTTGATGGCATCAGGCTTCAACGGGCAGTCGTTTGCGTTTCACGGCTATCTGCCTATAAAAAATCCCGAACGTGTCCAGAAAATCAAAGCGTTGGAACGACAGTCGCTGGCAAACGACGAGACTGAGCTGTTCATCGAGACACCGTTCCGCAACAACGCCATGATTGAGGAACTGGTGAGAAACTGTCATCCTAACACCATGCTTTGTGTGGCGTGCGACATCACGATGCCGGATGAGAAAATTGTCAGTAAACCTATATCAGATTGGAAATCAATAAAATACGACTGGAACAAGAAACCGGCGGTGTTTTTGATATACAGTAATAAATTCAGAAAAAAATATTAATCATGAGAAACTTGACAAAAGACGAATTCAGGACTTATTGCTTGCTTTTTGCGGCAAATGCTGATTTTAACATTACTAAGCAGGAAATCATCGCCATCGGCGCGAAGATTGACCCTGAGGATTTCGTGCGTGTGTACAACTGGTTTGAGGCTGACAACGACAGGGAACGTATAGAGACAATACAGGCAAACAAAGTGAAATACGTTAAGAATGAAGAGGATAAGAACAAACTTCTTGATGAATTGAAGGAGGTTTTCTTTGCTGACGGCGTGTTCGATTCAGTAGAACGTAGCATCTTTTTGATGCTGAAGAAATTTCTATAATCGTTTTACAGTATTGAAACAAAAAAAAGACTTCCATTTCGGAAGTCTTTTTTATTAGTATTGAAAATCGAAAATTATCGTCGCTTCGCGCTCTTTTAACTTTCAACTTTCAACTTTTAACTATTTAGTCACTCTTTCAAGCCATTTCACCATACAGAACATGACCGTCATGGAGATTAGGCATATTGCGAGGAACACTCCCCAGCATTGCCAGATAGGCCATGCGTTATACATGATAGGTCCGAGGAAGATTAAGAGGTTGCCTATAGCTGTTGCGCCGAGCCATAAACCCTGGCACAGACCGACCATGTGACGTGGGGCCACTTTCGAGACGAATGAAAGTCCGAGAGGCGAGATGAACAATTCAGCGACTGTGAGGAAGAAATAAGTCACAATGAGGACCCATGGTCCGGATTTGGCAAGGCCGGCCTCTGCCATCTGTGTGGCGTCCAAGGCGCGGAAGTCTGTGCCCGAAGGATAGTTGCAGGAGATTGAAAGCACCATCAGGAAGAGATAGGCACAACCTGCGATACCCATACCGTAAGCAATCTTGCGAGGTGTCGAGACAGCTTTGCCTTTTCTTGCCAATGCAGCGAAACCTAACATCACCAATGGTGTCAATATGATGACAAACAATGGATTGAGAGCTTGCCAAATCTCAGGTGGGAAGAAGTCGGTGATGATGAAATCGCGTGAAAAGACCATCAGTGACTGGCTGTTCTGGTGGAATGAGAGCCAGAAGAAGATGGCGATGCCGAGCACCGCAAATAAAGCGTAGAGACGCTGTTTGATTTCCTTGGCCATGGCGAGTTTTTCTTCCTCGGTGTAGTCCACAACTTCGGCTTCCTCTTTCTTTGAAGGCTGTGGGAAGATGTTCTTTGTGCAGAGGAACACCACCAATGAAATCATCATGGCGATGACCGATGCGATGAATGCGTAGTGGATGCCAGTGTTGAACACATCGATGTACTGTGAGCTGAATGCCACGAGGTCGGTAGGTGTTGCGGTGCCTGGAACCAATGAGTTGGCCATTGTCTCGGTGAACTTCTGTGTCTGTTCGCCGTTGGCGAGATACTGGTGGCAAAGCGCCGGCATGTCCGCGTTATAGACGAAATTGTGAACTTTCAACCACCATGTGCGAAGCATAGGAGCAACGAACGGGGCGATCACGCCGCCGATGTTGATGAACACATAGAAAATCTGGAAACCGCTGTCGCGACGGTCTTTGGCTTCAGCCAATGCCGCAGGACCCTTCTGTGCGGCCTCTGCCTCGAACTTGTCGTAAAGCTTGCCTACGAGAGCCTGCAGGTTGCCTTTGAACAGACCGTTACCAAACGAGATGCAGAGCAATGCGGCGCATGTGAAGATCAGGATGCCCCACCATGCCCCACCGTTGTCGAGGATGATGCCGTTTGCATCCTTGCTGAACAATGGTATGGCAAGAGCCACGTAGCCTATGGCCATGGTAATCAAGCCCCATTGGATGGTTTTCGGATAGTTCTGGGTGCGGTCAGCAATGATGCCGCCAACCAAACTCAATACGTAGATCCCGAAGTAGAACACGGAATAAATCATACTTGCGGTTTTGTCTTCCAAACCGAATTTTGAAACCAGGAACAACAAAAGGATGGCGTTCATGATGTAATAGCCGAAACGCTCACCCATGTTACTCAAAGCCGCAGCTACCAATCCCTTGGGGTGATATTTCTTCGCCTGGCGAAGATAATAGACCAAGAACGGGATGACAACAATGAGAATACCAATCAAAATCACCAATGTGCGGTTGGTATTCCACAAATTTAAAATGGATAATGATGTCATTTGATTTGAAATTTAATTAAACTTATTTTAATAACACTAATTTGTCATTTTAAATGAAGCACAAAAGTATGAAATTTTTTTACATCTCCAACGAAAATTTAAATTGCACCACAAATTGCTGTTTTTATTTAAAAAAATGATAATGTCTTAATCATGTAGATGGAAAATTTGTATTTTTGCAAATTTATTGAAAACTATCTGCACATGGAAATATCAAGCAAATACAGCCCGCAGACTACCGAAGAAAAATGGTACGGGCATTGGTTGAACAAGAATTATTTTCACTCAACTCCCGATGAACGTGAACCTTATACCATCGTGATTCCGCCTCCGAATGTGACAGGCGTGCTTCACATGGGACACATGTTGAACAACACAATCCAAGACGTCCTTATCCGCCGTGCACGCATGCAGGGCAAGAACGCATGCTGGGTCCCCGGTACCGACCACGCCTCGATAGCAACGGAGGCCAAGGTGGTCAATAAGTTGGCGCAACAAGGCATAAAGAAAACAGACATCGGACGCGAGAAATTCCTCGAACACGCATGGGACTGGACTCACGAACACGGCGGCATAATCCTGAAGCAGCTCCGCAAACTCGGCGCGTCGTGCGACTGGGACCGCACCTCGTTCACGATGGACGAGACACGCAGCAAGAGTGTCATCCATGTCTTTTGCGACTTATATAATAAAGGTCTCATCTACCGCGGCGTCCGCATGGTCAACTGGGATCCGAAGGCTCTCACCGCGTTGAGCGACGAGGAGGTTGTCTATAAAGACGAACACAGCAAACTTTTCTACTTGAGATATAAAATCGAAGGCGAAGACGGCTGCGCAATCGTGGCGACGACACGTCCGGAGACAATCATGGGCGACACTGCCATGTGTATCAACCCGAATGACCCTAAGAATCAACATCTTAAAGGTAAGAAAGTCATCGTTCCGTTGGTGAACCGCGTGATTCCGGTCATCGAAGACGAATACGTTGACATCGAGTTCGGCACCGGTTGCCTGAAGGTCACTCCGGCGCATGACGTGAACGACTATATGCTCGGCGAGAAACATAATCTTCAGAGTATCAATATCTTTAACGATGATGCCACTATCAGCGAGGCTGCCGGAATGTATGTCGGAATGACGCGTGAGGATGTCCGCAAGCAGATTGTCAAAGACCTCGCGGAGGCGAATCTCCTTGAGAAGGTTGAAGACTATAATAATAAGGTGGGCTATTCGGAGCGCACCAATGTTCCGATTGAGCCGAAACTCTCGATGCAGTGGTTCCTTAAGATGGAGCATCTCGCGAAGATCGCACTCGAACCTGTCGAGAAAGGCGAGATTCAGTTCTATCCTGCGAAATATGTGAACCTTTACCGTCACTGGCTCGAAAACATCAAAGACTGGTGCATTAGCCGTCAGCTTTGGTGGGGACATCAGATCCCGGCTTACTATCTGCCTGAAGGCGGCTACGTCGTCGCCGAGACTGCTGAAGAAGCTCTTCGTCTCGCAAAAGAAAAGACCGGAAACAATAACTTGACAATTAACGATTTGCGTCAGGACGGCGACTGCTTGGATACTTGGTTCAGCTCGTGGCTGTGGCCGATGTCGCTCTTCAACGGTGTCATGAATCCGGAAAATCCTGAATTTAAATATTATTATTCGACAAACGACCTCATCACGGCCCCCGACATCATCTTCTTCTGGGTCGCCAGAATGATCATGGCGGGTGAGGAATATACCGGGAAAGTCCCGTTCCGTAACGTGTATTTTACTGGTATTGTGAGAGATAAGCTCGGTCGCAAGATGTCTAAGTCGCTCGGTAACTCGCCCGACCCGATTGAACTCATCGAGACTTTCGGCGCCGACGGCGTGCGCATGGGTATGCTTCTCACGGCTCCGGCGGGCAACGACATCCCGTTTGACACGGCTCTGTGCGAGCAGGGACGTAACTTCTGCAACAAGATTTGGAACGCACTCCGCCTCGTGAAAGGATGGGGTGTCGATGAAAACGCCGCGCAGCTGGAGACCGCAAAGATGGCGGTGAAATGGTTCGACGCTCGTTTCAATCAGGTGCTTGCGGAAATGAACGACAATTTCGACAAATATCGTCTCTCCGATGCTTTGATGGGTATCTACAAACTCATCTGGGACGACTTCTGCTCATGGTACCTTGAGATGGTGAAAGCTCCGATGGGTCAGGTTGTCGATGGCGTAACTTACAGAGCCACAGTGACTTTCTTCGAGAACCTCATGATGCTTCTGCATCCGTTCATGCCGTTCATTACCGAGGAGATTTATCATTCCCTAAACGAAAGAAATGAAGGCGACGACATCATCATCGCACAACAGCCGAAACAGAAAAATATTGATAGTCAGACTCTTGCGCAGTTTGAAATCACAATGGATGTCATCAATAACATCCGTAAGATCCGTGCTGAAAAGAATATTCCATTCAAGGAAGCCATTGACCTCGTCGTTGTTGAAAACGGCAATGTCTGTAAGGATTTCGACTGCATCATTGAGAAGTTAACTAATGTAAAATCAATTTCTTACGTTGCCGAAAAACCTCAAGACGCGTTCGGTTTCCTTGTCCGTTCGATGGAATATTTCATCCCTGTGACCGAATCTGTCGATACTGAAGCTGAATTGAAGAAGCTTGAAGAAGAATTAAAATACGCGCAAGGTTTCTTGAAGTCGGTTGAGGCGAAACTCTCAAACGAGAAGTTTGTGAACGGTGCGCCGGCGGCTGTCGTCGAGAAGGAACGCAAGAAAAAAGCCGACGCTGAAGCCAAGATCGCTGTCATCGAACAGCAGATGGCAACGTTGAGGAAATAGTTGAGAGATAAAAGGTTAGAGAGACTGACGTAGGTTGTCATTCAAGATGTAATGAATTGACAGCCTGCGTCGCATTTTATATATCTTCGTCAACTAAGAAAAGCGCAATCTGTTTTATCCCTTGTGCGCCTAAAACGAATTGATTATCAAACTCAATGCTTCTGCTCGGGCCGCTGATGATGGTAGTAGTGTCGGGCATCTTTCCGTATTTCTCCATTATGGAAGCGAGCGCATCTTTCATACCAATCACAAACTGGTCCGGCTTGGCATAGACCAGAAGTGTGTCGGCTAACGCAAACGCCTCAACCGACCCTGCGCATCTGTCACTGACCACGATGCTGCCTGTCTGTGCTATCATACACTCGCAATCGGTGATGCAGACTGTGTTCTTCCGAGGTGTCGTGAAGTCGTCACAAAACTCGATTTCAGCATGATGATTCTGCATGAGTTCTTTGATGCGCCGACTTGTGCAGAACAACGGTTTCCATTCGTTTTCAGTGATATACTGCTTCAATGCGTCGATGAAGTTGCTGTCGTTCTCAAAATAAATGAAAATGCCGTCGTTTTTTTTGAACCTGTCAATGAAGGTGAACTCGCTGCCGTCTTCTTCAGTGAAAGGCTTCCACGTATCGTTCTGGAGGTTTACGTCGGAAAAGATGTTCTCGTCTTTCGACATGACAGCGTTGCGCACCTTGGCGAGGATTTGCTCCTTGTTGGTACGTTCATTCATACCTGTAAACGAGAACTTCTTCATGGTCAGGCTATTGATGTGTTTTCTGATTCCCGTACTGTGTTTTCAGCTTCGTTTTCCCTGCCGGAATTGTCGGTGAAATCTCTGCTTTCCGGTGTCCATGGTCTCTTTCCGAAGATGTTTTCGAGGTCATCGGCGAATATCACCTCTCTGTCGATGAGTTTCTCGGCGAGTTGTGTCAGCCCGGCTTTATGCTCGTTGAGGATGCGTATCGCCTCCTGATATGCGCTTTCGATGAGTTTGCTGACTTCCTGGTCGATGACTTCAGCGGTCTTTTCGCTGAATGGTTTTGTAAAGGCGTAATCGCTCTGACCTGTTGAGTCATAATAACTTACGTTACCGATTTTTTCGTTAAGGCCGTAATATGTCACCATCGCGTAAGCTTGTTTCGACACTTTTTCAAGGTCGTTGAGTGCGCCTGTCGAGATGTGACCGAATATAATCTGTTCTGCGGCGCGGCCTCCGAGGGTCGCTATCATCTCATGGTACATCTGTTCTTTTGTGGTGATCTGTCGCTCGTCGGGCAGGTACCAGGCCGCGCCTAATGCCTTGCCTCTCGGCACTATGGTCACTTTCACGAGCGGGTGCGCGAACTCAAGCATCCAGCTTGTGGTGGCGTGACCTGCCTCATGGAACGCGATGACTTTCTTTTCGGAAGAGGTGATGACCTTGTTCTTTTTCTCGAGTCCGCCGACAATACGGTCGATGGCGTCGAGAAAGTCTTGTTTATCAATGCTTTCCTTGTCGTGACGTGCGGCTATGAGTGCTGCTTCGTTGCATACGTTGGCGATGTCGGCACCCGAGAAACCGGGAGTCTGTTTCGCCAGAAACTCCTTGTTGACGTCTTCGGCGAGTTTCAGTCCGCGCATGTGAACCTCGAAGATCTCTCTTCTCCCGTTAAGGTCGGGAAGCTCGACGTAGATCTGACGGTCGAAACGTCCGGCACGCATGAGAGCCTTGTCGAGGATGTCGGCGCGGTTTGTGGCGGCCAGCACTATCACTCCGGAGTTGGTGCCGAAGCCGTCCATCTCTGTAAGTAATTGGTTGAGAGTACTTTCGCGCTCATCGTTGCCTCCACTCGCAAGGTTCTTGCCACGGGCGCGTCCGATGGCGTCAATCTCGTCGATGAATATTATACAAGGTGATTTTTCTTTCGCCTGCTTGAAGAGGTCGCGCACCCTCGATGCTCCGACACCGACGAACATCTCCACGAAGTCGGAACCGGAGATGCTGAAGAACGGCACGCCTGCCTCGCCCGCCACCGATTTGGCCAGCAATGTCTTGCCTGTTCCGGGAGGGCCGACGAGCAGCACGCCTTTGGGTATCTTTCCGCCGAGACGTGTGTAACGGTTGGGATTCTTCAGGAAGTCAACGATTTCCATCACTTCCTCCTTCGCCTCTTCAAGCCCTGCAACGTCTTTGAAGGTCGTCTTCTGGTCTTTCTCCTTGTCGTAAAGTCTCGCCTTCGACTGCCCGATATTGAATATCTGGCCGCCGCCGGCAGCACCACCGCCCATTCTCCGCATGATGAAAATCCAGAATAACAGTATGATTACCAACGGTAAAATCCATGAAAGCACCTCGGCGCCCCAGTTGTGACGCTCTTCAGGAATGACCTCAATCGGGTTGTTGAGACCCTCTTGCGCCTCATCGACTTTATCGTAAATACGCTTTTCGGAAACCTGAAGCGTGTAATTCGGCGTCTCTCCGAAATTAGACGGCGTTTCGTTCGGGAAATACTTTCTCATGCCTTGCTCGTTGAGGTAAATCTCAGCGGTCTTGCCGTTCACCAAAATGATTTTCTTGACATCCTGGTCTTGAAGCATTATCGTCAATTCATTCATTGTCAGCTCCTTGGCGGGATGTGTCCCTCTGAATAACAGCGAACCAAGGAAAAACGCGATGAGAATGATATAAATCCAATAGAACCCGATTTTTCTCTTCGGCTTGTTGTTGCCGCCGCTCATGTTCTGGAAATTGTTGTTGTTCTCTTCCATCAAAGATTTCTCTAAATTTAAACTCTAAACTTTCAATCAGTCTTCGTACACCTTTTTCTCGGCGTCGGCCCACAGCTCCTCAATCATGTAGAAACTGCGTTTCGGTTCGAGGAAAACGTGCACTACGACATCAACGTAGTCTAACAAAATCCATTCCGAATTTTCAAACCCTTCTTCGTGATATGTGTGAACGCGCAATTTGTTGCGTACGTTGTCGATGATTTTTTCAGCTATCGCGTTGACTTGCGTCTTCGACTGCGCATGGCAGATGACGAAGTAATCTGTCACAGCTGAATGTATCTCTCTCATATCCAATGTGGTAACTTCTTTGGCCTTGCTCTCAAGCATTGTCTCAACAATGGTTGAAAGTACTTCTTCGGTATTGTCAGATTCGTGTCTTACTCTCATTTTGTAATTCAAAAAATTTTTGCAAAGATACTTAATAAATTCGTACTTTTTAATATTTATTAAACAAAAAAATCCTATTTTTGTTCCGCTTTTTGTTAAGTTTCTTGTAATGGAACGAAATGTGCATTTTATGAATATGAAAATGTCTTTCAACGGTTTTGAAATTTTACTTTTTGACGAGCTGAAGTCAACCAATGCCTTTCTTCATGACAGGATTTCAGCCGGTATTGACATTGACGATACCGTTATTGTGGCGCGTCATCAAACTGCGGGGAAGGGTATGGCCAATAATCGTTGGGAGAGTCAGCGTGGCAAAAATCTGCTTTTCAGTATTGCATTGAATGTCAGTTTTTTAAAGGCTGAAGAACAATTCAAAATCTCTCAGGCCGTCGCCATCGCCATTCTCAACGTCATCTCCCTCAAACTCATAATTTCCTCAAACTCCTCAAATTCCTCAAACTCCTTTATAAAGTGGCCCAACGACATCTACATCAACTCCCGAAAACTTGCCGGAATGCTGATTCAAAACACCATCTCCGGAATGATGATGCAGATGTCAATAATCGGTGTCGGATTGAATGTCAATCAGATGAAATTCAGCGATGACATCCCGAATCCTGTCTCCATGAAAATGCTGGCCGGCATTGACTTTGACCTTGATTTGCTGCTTAAGGAATTGATTATAAATATAAAAACTGCTGTCGAGAGCCTCCGGACAGAGTCGGGGAAAGCGTCTGTTGATGAAATGTACAAAAATAACTTGTTCAGATTTGGGCAATGGGCGGATTACGAAATTGATAATGAAATCAAGACTCTGAAAATCAACGGATATGACAAATATGGCCGTCTCTGTCTGTGCGACAAAAACGGCCACGATTTCGTGTGTGATATAAAAGAAATCAGGTTTATAATGTAGTTGTCTTTTCGGCCATCATGTTCACTAAGTTTTGCAACGGGCGTTTCGCCATCATCGCCATCAACGGGTTCAGCTCGGCGTCGATTTCAAACATGACACGGCATCTGTCGCCTGTCGATGCTATGTGAATCGAGAAAACGAACGGGAACGGCATCTTGCCGACTGGCACGAGCTGCACCAGACTGTATGGTACTCTTTGGCTTACGCTTAAAGTGATGCTGCCCATTCCTTGAACCGTGAATGCCAGAGTGTCAGCGTTTGCCTTGACGTTGATGGCTTGTTCCGGCAACAACGCCGGGACGTTCGTCATGTCGCTCGCCAAAGCGAAAAACTCCTTTTCGCTCTTGCTCGTATCAACATATTCCGACTTGAATAACATTCTGACTTCTTTTAACTTTGCAACTTTTATAAACTTTATAACTTTCTACTAACTCTGGTGTGCGTCGGACCATGCCTGCGGGTTTTTTCTCCATTCGAGGAGCGACTGCATCTGGTCATCGGTGACATAATTTTCTTCCAAAGCCTTCTTAATCAATGCTTCGTAGTTGCTGATTGTCGTGAGTTCGCAGTTTGCCTTCTTGAAAGCCTCCGTCGCCGCGCTTAGCTGGTAGGTGAAAATCGCCATCATGCCCTTGACATTGGCACCTTTCTCGCGCAGTGCTTCGACAGCGGCGAGACTCGACTTGCCTGTTGAGACGAGGTCTTCGATGACCACCACCGACGCACCTTGCGGCACGATGCCTTCGACCTGGTTGTTCAGTCCGTGCGACTTCGCTTCGGAACGCACGTAGCAGAACGGCAGTCCGAGATCCTGCGCGACGAGCGCACCTTGCGGGATGCCGCCTGTCGCGACGCCGGCGATGATGTCCGGCTTGCCGAATTTGTCAATACACATCTTGGAAAAAGCTTCGCGGATGAATGTCCTGATCTGCGGATACGACAACGTGATGCGGTTGTCGCAATAGATTGGGGATTTCAGTCCGCTCGCCCATGTAAAAGGACTTGCAGGATTCAATTTTATTGCTTTAATTTGCAGCAGAAAATTTGCTAATGCTAATGCGGTCTCTTGATCGTTCATGATTTTGTTGAATACTTAAAAAATAACGTGCAAATGTACAGACTTTTTTGCAATGAGAGGACATTAATCTCGAAAAATTTTTCGGAGGAAACCTTTAGCGGTATTGACCATGTGGGCGTAAATTCTTTCGACGTTGAAAATGTTTCAGTTAGAATAAAACAGTGGCTTGAAGATGAAAAAAATAAATGTCTTGACCTCGGTGATGCCGATGGAGCCGTGGTCGCTTCGGCGGTGAAGTCGCTATTCCGACAGGCTCCTGCCGCCGGCGGTGTCGTTATGATTGACAATCAGTTTGTTGCGATTGAAAGAAACGGCATTCCTGACCTTCCGAAAGGACATATCGAGAAAGGTGAGACACCCGAAGTGGCGGCGGTGCGCGAGGTGGAGGAGGAGACCGGAATATCCGGCTTGAAAATAATCCGCAAGTTGCCGGCAACGTGGCATTGCTATCTTTTGAACGGAAACTGGACGATAAAAAGGACTTCTTGGTATCTCATGACGACTTCATCGGGCATGAAAAACATTCCGCAGAGAGAAGAGGGAATATCAAAAGTTTACCTTATTAATATTAATGGCGAAGATTTTGACAGCTTCCGAAACAACACGTTTGCATCGCTCCGTCCCGTTGTTGAGTTCATTTTGTCAAGTTAAAATCACCTCCCTGTTGATAATCATTTGGTTGCAATTTATCACATAACGAACATACAGCCACTGCGGTCTATGGGTACGCCAAAGACCGCCGCGGTTTTTCCCGTCTTAAGGTCTCGGACAAATAATCCGCGCAATCTGCGTGAGAGAATAATCATTTGGAAATGTATAAAAATATTACATGAAAAAAATCGGTGCGTCCGTGCCGTTTATGATGGAAAGTTCCTATCTTTATGGTGTCGTTTTCTTTTTGGGATTTCGTTCAACGGACTTCGCGAAATCCCGAAGGGCGGCGTGAGTTTAGAAAGAACAGAAGTCCATTTAAAAATTCAAAATCACACAAAAGATGAAAAAGGGTATCAGATTATTTGCGACATTGATGGTGTGCATGGCGATGGCGCTGTGTGTGTCGTGCAAGAAGGACAATGCAGAGCCGAATGGCGGTGGTAACACAGGCGGAGGCGGTAACACAGGTGGCGGCGGAGGCGGCACAGGTGGCGAAATCAGCGGGTGTTTTAGCGTGAGCTCCACCACCACTGTCGAGTTCTCGCCGGGCAACCTGTACTGGGACGGCAGCGCGTTCAGGTTCGAGGCTAACCAGTGGAGTTTCGCAAGCACTTGGGACGCAAGCCACGTGAGCCATTTCTACTGGAGCAATACCACAGACTGGCAGGCATCAGGCAAAGAGCCGTATGCGTCGAGTTATTCATATAGTACACAGACAACGTCCGACGAGTTCTTCACGAACAGTTCATCTTTCCATGTGGCAGGTGAGACGGCGGGCACATGGCGCACGTTGAGCAAAGCCGAGTGGGACTATCTGCTGAACAGCCGCACCAACGCCTCGTCTCTCCGCGCTTGGGTCACGCTAACAGACGTAAGTGTATCTGGTCTTGTGATTCTCCCTGACAACTCGACTGACGCTGCAAGCAGTGTGACAACCACAGCCTTGGTTGCGTCCTCTGGCGCTGTATTCCTCCCGGCCGCAGGCGGCCGCTACGGTACGGACGTGGACGTTGCCGGCTCGAACGGCTACTACTGGTCGGGTACTCCCTTCGAGGGCCTCGAGGGCAACGCGTGCAGCCTGTACTTCAATTCGGGCGGCGTGGTCGTGGACGGCGTCGATCGGGACTACGGCTACTCGGTTCGCCTCGTTCGGTAGTTCTTGCAGGAGTTCCCTTCCCCCGCGGGAGAGGGCAGAGATAACAACGAAAGGGTGCGGAGTGAAAACCGTCAGGCGCCGGCGCCCGCCCCACAAGGGCGAGCTACCAAGCTGGCGTCCGGCGGTTTTCACCGGCAAGCCCACAGGCGGCATCCACAAATACCGCCGCAAGGCGGTTTTTTTTGAAATTTAGAGACGGGGCATGCCCCGTCTCTACGTTTGTTTGTTGACATGAGGTTACTCCACTCCGCTGCGGTCGCGAGAAGAAGCTGTTTGTCAACAAGAGGTTGCTCCACTCGCTGCGCTCGGTCGCAATGACGTTGGCTTTATAAATAACTGATATTGATTGGGTTGCGGCTTCGCCGCAACACACTCAATATTTTTATTCCCCCAAATGACGCCGTCCTTGTGAGCGACCGCAGGGAGTCGAACAATCCCAAATTTTTCCAGCTCTTAACTTCACTCTCAACTCTCAACACTTAAAAC
>JAKSNA010000070.1 GCA_024400295.1 Bacteroidales bacterium
ATAGTTATTACTATGCTTTCGGAAGATTTCAGCCTAATTTTTGTCCATTAGCCCTTTTTATCTTTATTCATCATTTTCCATCTGTATGAACCATTAATCACTTCTTTAGTATTCCAAAGGTAATCAATATAATTGTTTATGGCAAGGTTTGACATCTCGTTTTTTGAGGATAATAGACCGAGCATGACCCCTGTTGCCCCATGTAGAAAATCAATGTTATTCTGCCGTAAATATGCAATTAATGATACATAAAGGTATTTGTATATTTCTTCTGAAATTTCAAAATCGTCCAAATCAATAATATCACTCGACAAAATAAACGAAATTCCTGCGAGACCAGAACAATATGTCGAAACCGGATTGTCGTCTTTCTGTAATTTATCAATAGTTTGATTAATGTATTGTTCTGACAAATTCCAAAGTGAATTGTCATTTGATAAACGAGCCAACACATTAAAAAATAAAGACATCCCAGTTGTGCCAGACAACAATCCAATATTACAATTTAACGTTTTAGCAAAATCGCTTAAAACATCAACAATATCATTTATTTTTTGCTCGTATATATTCACAATCGAATTAGTTTAAACAAATATTTCATATGGTGCCGAAGTTATGCTATTTTACAAGAGCAAACCACATCCGTGTCATTATTTCCCGTGAGCGTGTCATCTTACACCCGTGAGCGTGTCATATTCATTGGCGGGCGTGTCGTCAGGAACATCTCCCTGAAGCCTTTTTGACGCCTCGCGGCTACTGGAAACACGCTTCCGTCGCTCAAATGAGCACACCACCTGCGGGCAGATGTGCGCTGAAGCTCCACTACATGGTGCATGTTTACCAGCACATCTCGGCTGATGTACTGAAATCCACAACCGACCAACTCCTCATGGACAGACTGCAATGAACGTGAAACCTGGTATGTCCTGCCGTCTGACACGGTCAAAGAACAGATGTAGTCTTCGCAGACAACATACAATATTTCCTGCACGGCGACCTTAACCATTCTCTTCCCGATGTTCAAGATGATGCGTTCGTTTGACGTTGTCATATCACAAAGTTTTTGCTTCAGTATTTTGTCATCTTGTTTCCGACAAAGCACAAAAAAAGCGTGAAACTCAACTCGTTTCCGCTGCTTGAGGTATTTGGCGTGACCCAGTTAATACAGAAATAAGTCAAGCTCACGCGATTAGCATGAGCATTGCGACTTGATTTCTTCATTAACTCTTAAATCGCCAAATTTTCAAGCAGAAGAAATAAAGCAAAACGCTTTTATATATGTTTTGTCACCTTTTCAGTATGACGCGGCAAATATATGATTTTTTATCAAGACAAAACAAAAACAAACCGGATTTTTCAATTAAATTTACATTCATGACAAAATCCGATCCGGCGAAACTTTTCCAAATTTGCGTTTTTTCCGGCATTTTGGACAAGTTTCGGCTTTATGTAAAATAATTTCATTATCTTTGCAGCTTGTTTCAAAACATTGAATGACAATGGAAAAGATAATAGGGCGAGAACGAGAATTTGAATTGCTCGACAATTTCAAATCAAGCGGAAAAGCGGAATTCATTGCTTTATTCGGCAGACGAAGAGTTGGCAAGACCTTCCTTGTAAGACAATACTTTGAGGACAAATTCGACTTTTACGCGACTGGCATCATCGACGGCAACCGGGAAGAGGAAATGAATGCATTCTTTTCAGCCTTGCGGACACACGGATATTCAGGGGCGAGACCCAAGACATGGATTGACATGTTCGACGCCCTTGCATCATTGCTTGCAAAAAAGAAAAGACGAAACGGAAGAATCGTCGTGTTCATCGATGAACTCCCCTGCTTCGACACCCAACATTCAGGCTTCACGCACGCCCTCGACTATTTCTGGAACGGAAAAGCTTCATGGATGGACAACATGATGTTTGTCGTCTGCGGCTCGGCAACATCTTGGATGATCAGAAACATTGTGAACAACAAAGGCGGCCTTCACAACAGAATAACCCACAGCATCCACCTGCGTCCTTTCACATTGAAACAAGTAGAACTCTACGCGAAAAACCACAAGACATGCTGGACAAGAATGGACATGCTTCAGATGTTTATGACAACGGGGGGCATACCGTATTATCTGAGCAAAATCGATTTCAACGACAGTGTGGCAAACAATATCGACAGACTGTTCTTCGGCAATGAGGCTGAAATGAAAGACGAATACAACCGCCTATTCAGTTCTTTATACAAGAATCCCAACGGTTACATGGAAATAATCAGGCTTCTATGCGAACACAAGAAAGGACTTACACGCAACGAAATTTCAGAGAAACTCAACATACCCACAAGCGGCAACCTAACACGCATGCTCGATGACTTGCAATATTGCGACTTCATAAGAATGTACAACAACGGCACAAAACACAATGGCGGCATCTACCAAGTGATTGATTTCTACACGGTATTCCATAATGCCTTTTGCAAGAAGCCAAGCACCGACAAGCATTTCTGGAGCAACAAAATCGGATCGCCGCAAATCAGCACATTCTACGGCCTTGCATACGAACGAGTCTGTATGTGCCACATCGACCAGATTCTTTCCGCAATGCACTTGGACAGAATCCACACCGAATATTATTCCTGGCGCAGCACCTCCACCGAACCGTCCGCCCAAATAGACTTGATAATCGACAGAGCAGACGGCATCATCAGCATCTGTGAAATCAAATTCTCCAGAAACGAATATTCTCTTCAAAAAGATGAATACAACAAAATCATACACCGTGCCGAAACATTCATGTCGGAAACCAAGCAACGCAAGGGATTCCAAATAACAATTATAACAACATACGGAACAAAAACAAACATGTATTCTGAAATTTCAGCCAACAATGTTGTACTTGATGATTTGTTTTATTAAAACATTAAATATTTGATTAGAAACAAGTTACAACATATACAACAATTAATCAGTCAAGTCAAAACTTGTCCAAACCTGCGTTTTTTTCGGCATTTTGGACAAGTTTCGGCTTATTCTCCAACAACAGCTCCGCCGACAGATTAGTGTCTCCTGACGAACATCCGAAACGTTTTGCCATAAATGTATCTTTCTTTTCAACCATGTCGCACAATATATTTCATGTCAAAAACTTTCTGATTTCCGCCTGTAAATTCTCCAAAAATCGTGCACCATGACCGCCATCCATTTGAACATGATGAAACTGAAATGACACCGGCAACATTGTTTTGAATAATCCTTTCCGATATTTCCCCCACATCACCATCGGATTGCAGAATTGCTCAGTATATTGATTTACAATGCAGTCGAGTTCGGTGTCAATCATGGCCGATGTGCCCACAACCATCTTGTCTTCGAGGAAAAAGCTCTTGCATTCGTCAGTTGTTTTTCGCGTTAATTCAGCATGATCCTTACTGAATTGCAACAAATCATTTGTGAAGGCTATGTCGCATGAGTTGATTCCGCCATTTTTATTGTTGACAATCACATTGACAGCCAATTGGTCGTATTGATAAAACTTGCCGTTTTCCGGTAACTTATAAAACTCTTCAATTTGACTCGCCGCCTTGCCGATGCACCAGCACATCAACATGTTGAACGACAGATGTTTCCGTTTGCTTACTTTCACCAATCGAGAGACGTCGATGGTCTTCACCAAAGTCACCATTGGCATGGGCGACGACATCCAAAAACTAAAGGCTTGAGCTCGCGTTGTTTCTTGGGGATTTATCTCTTGTTTCATTTTCTCACTTGTAATATTTCTCGATTCCGCCGTAACCTTGTATGATTTTGTTTTCTTTTGTTTTCTGGATAAAATTTTCCAGTCGTTTGCGAAATTCCTCCGGACGTTGGCGGGCCGCTTCGATGTAGGCAATCCGAATGCGTCTGTAAGGCTCCGAAAAATTGACATAATTTTTCCAGGTTTCCTCATCTTTCCTGATTTCCGCCAGAATATCCTCTGGAAAAACGAATGGTGTCTGAATCAAAGGCAGCACCGAAGGCCTGACTTTCGGATGAATCAAATTGTGTGCGTCAAGCCAGATCAGCCGCTCGATGTTGGGACGTGAATACGTGCTTTTCGGATTGCGCGGCGTGATGCGCTGCGCCCGATGGGTTGGGTCGATGTGTTTGATGGTACTATCAATCCAACCAAAACAAAGCGCATCCTCCACCATGTCGTTGTAGGAAAGGCTTCCCTCTTCCGCCGCCTTCACGGGAAAGACGAACCAGACTTCTTTCTCCGTCTCGAAATGCTCGCCGAGCCATTTGCGCCATTCGGCGCGGTCGTTTGTGTAGAATGTGTTCATTTGCTTTTTTTCATCTTTATCAGACTCATGATTCTCACC
This sequence comes from Bacteroidales bacterium, assembly GCA_024400295.1. Lineage (GTDB taxonomy): Bacteria > Bacteroidota > Bacteroidia > Bacteroidales > F082 > Limimorpha. The sequence continues at coordinate 4,358 of JAKSNA010000070.1, forward strand.
GGACGGTCGCCGCCAACTTCGAGGTTAGGGCATGTCGTTTCGCGTCCCGTATCGGAGAAGCCGCATTTCGCCATCACGCGTCCCGAAGACAGATTTTCCGGGAAATAATCGCCCCAAAGACGCGTGAAGCACTTCACTTCAAAACAGTAATCAACGACAGCCCTCATGGCCTCGGTGCAGATGCCTTGATTCCAATATGGTCTGGCAATCCAATAACCCACTTCGGCTTCATCGTCGGCAATCGGCAGATTCGAGGCCGAGGACGGCAGATAGCCCACGCAGCCGATCGGTTCGCCGGTTTCCTTTAATTCCACCGCCCACATGCCTTCACCGCTGAATATTCCGTTGATGATTTCGCGGCTCTCCTCTACGCTTTGGTGCGGAGGCCAGCCGGCACGCGGCCCCACTTCAGGGTCGGAGGCATACTTATACAATGCTTCTGCATCGGTTTCAACCCAAGGACGCAATATCAGTCTTTCTGTTTCCATTTTATCTTCTCCACCTTTTCAGCATCGGGAAATAACTATACATCATCTGCTTGTACTCGTCGCGCGTCATCGGCTTCGGAAAGTGCTTGTTCACTTCATCGACAAATTGTGAACATTGTTCAATCATCTCATCCATGCTACAATCCTGCAAGAATTCACCATCTTTGAAACAATATTTGCAGTAGTCGAAATTGATGCTTCCGTCGGCATTGG
>JAKSNA010000071.1 GCA_024400295.1 Bacteroidales bacterium
AAACGAAGTCGGTCTTATCCACATACACCATGCCTTCTTCTATGATGGTGCTGAATGTCTGGGTTCCGATTGGGTATTTCATAACGCGATGTTTTTTTTCGGGCGCAAAGATACAAAAAAGTTTGTAAAGTTTGTAAAGTCTTTAGTCTTTAGTTTGGAGAGTGGAGAGTGGAGTTTTTTCAGTTAAAAGAGTAAAGAGTAAAGTTAAAAGAGTTTTAAGTGTTGAGAGTTGAGAGTGGAAAGTGGGGAATTTGGGATTGTTCGACTCCCTGCGGTCGCTCACAAGGACGGGGTCGTTTGGGGGAATAAAAACATTTAGTGTGTTGCGGCAAAGCCGCAACACACTAAATATCAGTTATTTATAAAAAAAACGTCATTGCGACCGAGCGCAGCGAGTGGAGCAACCGCATGTTGATAAACAATGTAGAGACGGGGCATGCCCCGTCTCTACAGCTGCCGGACGACATCAGATTTCCCCGCGGTTCCCGCCTGCTCCGCCGCCTTCTCCTCTCCTCTTTCTCTTCAGCTTAGCATTTCAGACTGATGTCCTTTGGTGAAACTAAGGAACAAGGACGAGGCGGAAGCCGATGTGGTCGTTCCGGTAGTCGGGCGCAATGTTGTCCCGAATCGAAACACGGCAGCCCCGCGCGCTGCCGCCCCAGCTACCGCCGCGAAGAACGCGGAAGGAGGTTGACGACGGCCCCGTAGGGTCAGTCTGAGAGCCGCTGCTGTAACTCCCATACCAGTCTTGGCACCACTCCCACACGTTGCCGCTCATGTCGTAGATGCCAAGCTCGTTGGGCGACTTCGTGCCTACTGCATGAGTCTTGCTTCCGCTGTTATCATAGTACCACGCCACTTCGCCTATGCTGTTGCTCCCGCTGTACTTGTATCCGCCGCTCATGTTTCCGCCACGAGCGGCGTACTCCCACTCCGCCTCAGTGGGAAGGCGGAACATCCTCCCCGTAAGTTGGTTCAGCTCGGTGATGAACTCCTGACAGTCGTTCCAACTCACATAATATGCAGGATAGTCATCGCCCAATCCATAGCTGACGCTCGGCACCGTGCCGGGCCACGAACCCATCACAGCAAGCCACAGCTCCTGAGTAACCTCGAACTTACAGATGCAGTAGTCACTCAATGTCACGCTGTGCGTCGGAAACTCGTCATCGTATGCGTCACTCCCCTGCTCCGGGGTCCCGCCCATGGTGAACGTGCCGCCCTCAACGGCAACCATCTCGAACGTCACGCCGTTAACCGTGAAGGTCTGGGTCTGGCCGCCTCCGCCGCCGCTCTGCGTGGTAAAACTCTTCTGCTCGCCGTAGCCCGTGCCTTTGCTGTTGGTGGCGTACGCACTGACGTAGTACGTCGTGTTGGCTGTCAGTCCTGTGATATTGCTTGTGAAACTGCCTGTCCCGCTGCCGTCGGTGGTGTGAGGATTGGAGACCGTCGGGTTCTGCGACGTACCCCAGCACACGCCGCGAGCCGTCACAGTGGCTCCGCCATCGTCTAACACCTCGCCGACGCACACGGCAGTGGTCTTGGTAATCTCCGTAACTTCCGCCGTCGTCACAGTCGCGACGGTCTGCGTCCCGCCTCCACCCGTGTTACCACCGCCATTCGGCTCTGCATTGTCTTTCTTGCACGACACGCACAACGCCATCGCCATGCACACCATCAATGTCGTAAATAATCTGATACTCTTTTTCATCTCTTGTGTGATTTTGAATTTTTAAATGGACTTATGTTCTTTCTAAACTCACGCCGCCCTTCTGGATTTCGCGAAGTCCGTTGAACGAAACCCAAAAAGGAAACAGCGCCGCAAAGTTACATATTACTTTCTTATTTCCAACAATTTTGCGATAATTTTTTTGAATTTCTGGGGAGGGGTAATTCATTGTTTATCAAGCGGTTTTAATTAAAACAGGAATCCAGCCATCACAGCCTGGCTTCCGTCTGACCATGTGCCGCCCCCTCTCTCTCAACTCTCTTAACTCTACTCTCTTAACTCTACTCTCTTAACTCTACTCTCTTAACTTTTAACAAAAAAATGTCGCCCTCAAAACTTTTTTGTATTTTTGCACGATTTATTTTTATGAGATAATGGAAAAGACATTTGACCCCAATGCGGCAGCGGCCTTAGGTTCAGGAATCTACGGGCTGCCATGCACGGCTGACGAAGCCGAGATCATCATAATCCCTGTGGAATGGGAACTGACAACAAGTTATAACCGCGGCACCGTTGACGGCCCGGCGGCGGTCTTCGACGGCTCGATGCAAGTCGATCTGTGCCACCACGACTACCCCGACCTGTGGCGGCGCGGCATCTGGATGGACGAGTTCCCGAAACACCTGCGCGAGCTTCACGACAGCCTCATCCCGGCGAGCGAGGAGATAATTGAAGCCATCGAGAACGGCGACGCCGACGAGAACCCGCAGGACTACGAGGGACGTTACAAGGCCATCGAGGACGGCTTCGAGCAGATGTTCGCATGGCTCCGCGCCCGCATAAGTTATTGGAAATCAAAGGGAAAGAAAGTCGGGCTGCTCGGCGGCGACCACAGCACACCGCTCCCCTATCATCAATACCTCAGCATGACCGACGAGAAATACGGCGTCCTGCACGTCGATGCCCACAGCGACTTGCGCGAACAATTCGAGGGCTTCAAATATTCACACGCCTCAATATTCTACAACGTATTGAAAATCAAAAATGTCGAAAAGCTCGTCCAAGTCGCCATCCGCGACTACTGTCATCAGGAGAAACAATTAATAAAGGAGTCGGACGGCAGAGTCGTCGTTTTTTACGACCGTGACAACCGTCGGCGCATGTACGAAGGCTGCACGTGGAAACTTATCTGCGACGAGATCGTTGACGCACTTCCGGAAAAAGTTTACATCTCCGTTGACATCGACGGCCTCGACCCGAAGCTCTGCCCGAACACCGGCACGCCGGTACCTGGAGGCATGGAATACGAAGAACTGATGTACCTGCTCAACAGAATCAAAGGATCCAGGAAAGAGGTCATCGGCTTCGACCTGTGCGAGGTGTCGCCCGGCGAAGGCACGGAATGGGACGGCAACGTCGGGGCCCGGGTGCTTTATCACCTCTGCGGAGTGATCTGATATTCATTTTGGCAAAAAATTTGAATCATGAACAAGACTGTATTCATTACCGGCGGCTCGAAAGGAATCGGGCGTGCCACAGTCAAGAAATTTTACGGCGAAGGCTACAATGTAGCTTTCACTGACATCAACAAGGCAAAAGCCGAGGAACTTATTGCAGAACTACCTGAAAAAGAACGTGTTATATTCATTCAGGCCGACACGAAGTCTTTAGAAGAGATGGAACAGGCGGCGAAGCAGGTTCACGAGCGTTTCGGGGCGATCAATAATTTGGTGTGCAATGCCGGCATCCATCGTTGCAACACGATGTTAAACATCAACATAGAAGAATTTGACCTGATTGTAAAAACCAACATTTACGGGACATTTCACACATTACGCGCGGTAGTGCCATACATCGTTGACAGTGGCGGCGGTTCCGTGGTCTTGAACGACAGCGACCAGTGGTTTGTCGGGAAGCCGAACAGCTTTGCATACGGTCTCACCAAAGGCGCAATCGGGCAGATAACACGGAGTCTCGCCGTCGATCTCGGTCCCAAGGGCATCCGCGTGAACGCAGTTTGCGCGGGAACCATCAGGACCGACCTCGTGAGCGACCTCTTCAATGACTTCGCCCGCGTCGAGAACAAGAAGATTGAGGAATACTGGAATCAGGAAAACAGCCTTTACGCCAGAGGTTCGGTAGGTGAGCCGGAGGAAGTGGCCGAACTCATCTATTTCCTTGCATCTGAAAAAGCCAGTTTCTGCACCGGCGGACACTATCTGTGCGACGGCGGCCTTGTCGCGAGATAAAACATTAAAACACAAAAAAGAACATCGGAAACAACAGAAAACCATTCTGTCATTTCCGATGTTTATGCGTCAAGGAAACATCCTGTTTCGGGCTAATGGACAAAAATTAGGCTGAAATCTTCCGAAAGCATAGTAATAACTA
>JAKSNA010000072.1 GCA_024400295.1 Bacteroidales bacterium
AAAGGCTGCAAAACATCGTTTAAATTTGTGCGCCGAATTTGCGCCGGTTTTTTTAAAATATTTGACGCAAATTATTGATTATCAATACTTGTGGGTCGTACTGGACTCGAACCAGTGACCTCTGCCGTGTGAAGGCAGCGCTCTAAACCAACTGGGCTAACGTCCCATCAATTTCAAACACTTACAAAAAAACGCCTCGAGGGCGTTCTCTGTGGGGCGAACAAGGATCGAACTTGTGACCTCATGCCTGTCAAGCATGCGCTCTAAACCAACTGAGCTACCGTCCCGATTGCGAGTGCAAAAGTACAACAAATTTTTATACGTGTGACATTTTTTGTAATTTTTTTTTGCTTATCTTTGAGTTTTCAAAATCGTTAAATCATGAGAAAAATTAAACACTTGCTAATCATTGCGTTAATGGTAGTCTTCAACATGACAGCCAACGCACAGGAGAAGAAAAATTTCGAACTTTCCGACCTTTATGAGGTGCCGACGTTCCAGACGAAGGGCGTAAAAGGCATGAATCCGATGCGAAACGGCACCACTTACGGCACCATCGAGAACGGCGAATTCAACATTTATGAGTATAAAACCGGCAAAAAGGTCAGCACTCTGTTCCGTTTTTCCGAACTGATCCCGGAAGGGCAAAACGAAGCGATCCGCCCTTACAATTACACGCTGAGCGACGATGAGTCGAAAGTCCTGTTCCTTACAAACGTGGATTACATCTACCGCCACTCGTTCACCGCAGATTATTATGTCTATGACCTCGCGGCGAAAACACTGAAGCCGCTCTCGGCGAACGGAAGCCAGCGCCTCGCCACGTTCTCGCCGGATGCCACGAAAGTCGCTTTCATGCGCGACAACAACCTGTTTATCAAGGATCTCGCTTCGGGAAACGAGACGCAGTTCACCGACGACGGCCTCTATAACCATATTATTAATGGTGCTCCCGACTGGGTCTATGAAGAGGAGTTCAGCTTCTCGCTCGGTTATTTCTGGTCGCCCGACAGCAAGAAAATCGCCTTCTACAAATTCGACGAGTCGAAGGTGAAGGAGTTCCAGATGGAGGAGTTCATCGGCCTCGAACCCGCCTACCCCGACTGGTACAGCTTCAAATACCCAAAGGCCGGCGAAGACAACTCAATAGTCGAAGTCTATGTCTATGACCTCGAAAGTGGCAAAACGACAAAGATGGACACCGGAGAGGAGACCGACATCTATCTTCCGAGAATGAAATGGACGAAGAACGAGAATGTCCTTGCGATTCAGAGACTTAACCGCCATCAGAACCATCTCGAAATCCTCGCCGCCGACGCGACGACGGGTGAGACGCATGTCTTCTACGATGAGACGAACCCTTATTACATCGACATCACCGACGACTGGACTTTCCTCGACGACGGGAAGTCGTTCCTCATGACAAGCGAAATGTCGGGTTACAACCACATTTATTTGTGCAATCTCGACGGCTCCGAAAGCAAGGCCCTCACTTCAGGCGACTGGGACGTCACAAGGATCTACGGCTTCGACGGCAAGGAGATTTATTTCCAGGCGGCGAAGAACTCCCCTATCGAGCGTCAGATTTATGCGGTGAACATGAAAGGCTCGATGAGGACCATTATTAATAAGGTAGGGACAAACAACGCCCGTTTCAACAATTCCTTCAAATATCTGATCAACATAAACTCGACGGCGACGCAGCCTTATCTTTATGAACTTTATACAAATAAAGGAAAACTGATGAGGGTTCTTGAAGACAACCACGAACTTTTGGAAAGACTTGACGCATACAACATCAGCGACAAACAATTTATCAAAATCAGTGACCCGGCTTTTATCATGCCCGACAGCTCGACCGTTGAAATCGACGGCTGGCAGATTCTCCCTCCCGATTTCGACGCCAGCAAGAAATACCCTGTCTTGATTTACGTCTATGGCGGCCCCGGTCACCAGACCGTCATGAACCAGTGGGACCACAGCGACTGGGACTGGATGCAGCTTCTCGCGCAGCGCGGAATCATCTCGGTGTCTATCAACAACAGAGGCAGCGGGGCGCAGGGCCAGGAGTTCAAGAAGATGACCTACCTCGAACTCGGGAAATACGAGACCGAAGACATGATAACGCTGGCGAAATACATGGCGAAGCAGCCGTACGTCAACCCCGACAAGATCGCCATCTACGGCTGGAGCTACGGCGGCTTCATGGCTGCCAACGGCATCACCAAGGGCGCCGACGTCATCAGCACCGCGGTCTCCGTCGCGCCGGTGACCAACTGGAGATTCTACGACAACGTATATACCGAGCGCTACATGCGCACGCCGCAGGAGAACCCGACGGGCTACGACGACAACTCGCCGGTGAGCAACACCGCTCTGATAAAAGGCAACTACCTGCTCTGCCACGGCAGCGGCGACGACAACGTCCATTACCAGAACGCGATGGAGCTGATCAAGTCGATGATTGCCAACAACGTGCAGTTCGACCTGATGATTTATCCCAACAAGAACCACGGCATTTACGGCGGCTACGAGGAGTTCGGCGACGGCGAATGCAGGATGCACCTGTTCACGAAGATAGACAATTTCCTGTTCAGACATCTGCTCCATTAGCTAAAGTGTTGAGAGTGGAGTTTTGAGAGTGGAGTTTGAAATTAATAACTCCACTCTCAACTCTTAAAACTTCACACTAAAAAATAATAAAAAAAGTTTTTGGTGTAAAGAAAAATGTTGTACTTTTGCACCCGCTTAAGATAAGCAAGTTTTTTAGTTTAACAATTAAAAGAAAGAGGTGTATTAAAATGATCATTATTCCTGTAAAAGACGGTGAAAGCATCGACCGCGCCCTGAAGCGCTACAAGAGAAAGTACGAGAAAACCGGCGTTGTGAAAGAATTACGCAACCGCCAGAAATTCACGAAGCCATCTGTCATCAAACGTGAACAGATGCAGAAGGCCATCTACGTCCAGAAGCTGCGTCAGGCCGAAGAGAACATGTAGTCGGTGCGCACTTAGTGCAAGAATATTGTCAGAGAAAATTCCGTTCCGGATGAAACCGGGGCGGGATTTTTTTTGAATATCTCTCATTGACTTTTGAAAACATTTTATTGAACAGGATTGCGCCGAAAACAAGTTTGAAATAGTCGCTGTAACTGTTAAAACGGCGCATCTTTATTATTAAAG
>JAKSNA010000073.1 GCA_024400295.1 Bacteroidales bacterium
ATCGACGCGGCGACGCATTCTCTTGAATCTGAAAACGAGAACTTTCCCCCGCAATACGGGCAAAGAACGTGCTGCCCATCGACAAGATCATCCGGAACCTCAATCTCTTGGCCACACAACTCACAATTGATAATCATCTTCATCTCTCCTTTCTATTAGCGGTTAAACTCATTCTCTGTAATGACTTGCCCCTTATGCTTGTCATTCCTAATTTTGAGACAAATTCTCGCGCTGCTGCGACGATATTGAAGCGATTTCATAAACCCAAACTCGTCCGGGAAAAGCGTCTGGTATGAAATGTTCATCTCAAGAAGTCGCTCCACAAACTCATCTCGCAACGAATATGGTATGGTGGCTTTGATTATGTTAGGCGTAATCGTCGTTCTGGCTTGGTGACGTCTTTCCGCGTCTCCATATTCACAAATTTCTCCTGAGTAATCCATTCCGCCGATAGATCCAAGTAAGTTTTGCACAAATGTGTGTCGGATATTGAACGGAAATAAGAATTCACCTTGTTGAGCCACCAATCTTCGATTGGTAAACTGGGGCACAAGATGAACTACCATCCCCTTTTGATAACACTCATTAAGAATTCTACGACATCTACTCAGATCCTTGCTTAACGATGTAATCTTTCCTATTGGCTCAGCACCAATAGCGGCATTTGCAATTTTCCATCCTTCGTCCTGATAAACCGATATTCCATCACCGCAAGAGACGTCTCGGTCAATCTCAACATGCCTCATATGCGCCTTTAGCAAGTTATAGAACACATTATCCGAGCGAGCAATGTCAAAAGCCCAAACTGCGCCAGGATTTTCGCCTCTTCTGCATAATGGGGCACGGACATAGAAACGGAAAAAGGCGAACCAGCCAGTTAAGCGCAGCTTAACGACTGGTTCGCCAGTGGTTTATGCTATTATCTCCTATGGGAACCCGCCAGTTCCATAGGAGAAGAAAATGCATAAACCATGGTTGTATCATATCACGGGCATCACAGGTTATCAAGTGGTCGCCCAAAGAATCGAAAGGCACGGGCGTTCGCGCGAGATCCGCAACGCCCATGTCCTTGCAAGATGCGGCGTCCTCGCGGTCGAAGAACTCCGCCTTCTGCTCGACAAGCCGCCCGCCGTCGCTCTCGCCCTGCTTGGAATCATCCTGAGGGTGACTGCCGCGTATGCGGCATGCGACGAAGCCCCCTCCCATGACAGGAAGCGAAAGACCGGGATGAGCGACTCGACGCTCATCCTCGTCATTGAGTCCAAGCAGTCACGGGACGAGGAACTGAAATGCAAGGGATGCCGCGAGACCGGCATCGTTCCGCGCAAAGGCGACGTGCGCCGGATCCGCGTCCACGACGTCGGGCGGATGCGCTGCTACGTCGAGGTGCCCGTGCGCCGCATGCGCTGCCCGAAGTGCGGCAAGCGCTTCAAGGAGAAGCTTCCGTTCGTGACGAGCCCCAAGGCCCGCGTCTCAAGGGCGTTCGAGTGGCTCATCGTCTCGGAGCGGGCGAACGCATCGATCACGGCCGTCGCGGAGAAGCTCGGCGTCGACTGGCGGACGGTCAAGGACGCCGAGAAGCGCGTCCTGTCGGCCGAGTACAAGACCGTCGACCTCAAGGGAGTGACGCGGATCGGGATCGACGAGCTGTACGTCTTCGGCAACGAGCGGAAGAGCCGCAAGTACATCACCGTCGTGCGGGACCTCGACTCCGGGCGCGTCCTGAACGTGTCGCGGGGCAAGGGCGAGGCCGCGCTGAAGGAGTTCGCCTACAGGCTCAGGAAGCAGAAGGCGATCGACAAGATCAGGTGCGTCTGCATGGACATGTCGAACGCCTACTACGCCTGGGTCGGGCACAACCTGCGCAAGGACACGCTGATCGTGTTCGACCACTTCCACGTCATCATGAAGATGAACGAGCACATCAACAACATCCGCAGAATGGCGATGGCGCAGGTCAATGCCGACACGCGCAAGCGTCTCGCGGACCTCGCCACGTCCGACAAGGACCGCGAGACGATCAAGCGCATCATGCTCAACGCCAAGGCGAATCAGGAGAAGGCGAAGAAGTACCTCAAGGGAAACATGAAGCTCCTGCTGATGAACTCCGAGGACGTCGCCGAGCACCCGAAGGCGAAGGCCCGGCTGGACCGAATGCTCGCCAAGTACACGGACATCAACGCGGCATACCTCCTCAAGGAGAAGCTCCGCTCGATCTACGCCAACGCGAAGACGAAGATCGACGCCGCAGGTCTCTTCGCGGACTGGATCCGCGAGGCGCGGGCGACGGAGGTCGACGACCTCGTCGCCATGGCGTCCACGATAGAGGAACACCTTGCGGGCATCCTCGGCTTCTGGAAGTTCCGCGGGGCGTCGAACGCCTCGGTCGAGGGGTTCAACAACAAGATCCGCTGGCTGATCAAGCAGGCGTACGGCTACCATGACTTCAAGTACTTCAAGCTGAAGATCTTCGACCTGCCGAACCTGAAGTCCCGAGACGGCGACTGCTGATCCCGATCCTGTTGACTTGAAGAGCGTTGTGAACGGGACGCGGTCACGCGGCCTGTTCACAACGCGTACTCTCGAACCGTGCGGCGCAGGGTTGTGAACATGTGAATATATGAACATGGCGGAGGGCCCTCAAAAGCCCTCCGCCAATGTTCGTATGTTCGCATGTTTGCAACCCGTCGGCACTGGGTTATGCCGTCTCACGCAGCAACTCCATGCCGCACACCGCTATGCCCGTGCCCGATTTTGCAGAACAGCCCGAAATTCCGGCTTCCGAGCAGCATTTACGCCGATTTGAGTCAGCATAACACCGT
>JAKSNA010000074.1 GCA_024400295.1 Bacteroidales bacterium
CGCCGAAACTTAACAAACTTTATCGGAAATTGTTGAAAATATTCGGATATTCGAATACAATGTATTATGTGAAAATGTATTTTGGAGGAAACCAATGGAAGGATATATTTCGGCAAGAGAGGCTTCGTATAAGTGGGAGGTCTCTGAGCGAAGAATTCATCAATATTGCTCAGCTGGAAGAATACCCGGAGTTGTCCGTTTCGGACGCTCGTGGGCAATTCCCGCAAACGCCGACAAGCCAACCGATCCCCGGAAAAGCGCAAAAAGCAAACCGGAAGCGATATAACAAGGAGAAGAATTATGGCAGACGAAATTTTCAGAAAGAAAAGTTTGGATAAAATAAAATCCCCCGAGCAGCTTAACGATTATGTACGTGTTGCTAATCCCGGTGTGTGGCTGCTCCTTTGTGCCGTTATTGTGCTTTTGATCGGCTTTTGCATTTGGGGTATATTCGGACAGATAAAAACAACTGTTCCCGCCCAGATCGCCGTAGACGGCGGCAAGGTCATCTGCACTGTAGACGGCGATGTTGACAAGATAGAAGCCGGGATGACTGTTGAGGCAGGCGATTCCAAGGGCGCTGTCAAGTCCGTCGATACCGAAAGCGGTAGGGTAGAAGTAGATATCTATCTCTCCAATGGCGTTTATGAAGGCCGGATTGTAACTGAAAACATAGCGCCGCTTTCTTTTGTTTTTAACTGAGGTATGTTATGGAGAAAAAGATAAAACAGCCCATCACAAAGGGTGTTGCCAAAGTTCCGGTGGTCATGCAACTGGAAGCACTGGAATGCGGAGCGGCAAGCCTTTGTATGATACTTGCCTATTATGATAAGTGGATCCCGCTGGAACAGGTGCGCTCAGACTGCGGTGTATCCCGTGACGGATCCAATGCCAAAAATGTTCTGAAAGCTGCAAGACACTACGGCCTTTCAGCAAAGGGATACCGCTACGAGCCGGAGTCTCTGAAGAAAAACGGAATGTTTCCCTGCATCATCCACTGGAACTTCAACCACTTCGTTGTGCTTGACGGATTCCGTGGCGATAAGGCATACATAAACGACCCGGCAAGAGGCTCCTACAGCGTATCCATGAAGGTCTTCGACGAGTCCTTTACGGGCATCTGTCTTATGTTTGAGCCGACGGAAGAGTTCACCCCCTCCGGCAGTAAAAAGAGTATGCTCGGATATGCCGCAAAACGCCTGAAAGGATCCGGCACGGCAATTGCATTTACGATGATCACCGGAGTTATCGCTGCCCTTATGGGAGTTATGAGCCCGGCGTTTTCAAGAGTGTTTCTCGACAGACTTCTGACGGGACAGAACACTGAGTGGCTGATGCCTTTTCTTGTTCTTCTCGGCATTTTCAATATCATCACGCTGACCGTAAACGCGATACAATCGTTTTACAGCCTTCGTATCAACGGCAAGATCGCAGCCGTGGGAAACACAACCTATATGTGGCGGGTGCTTCGCTTGCCTATGGGCTTCTTTTCGCAACGTATGGCGGGAGATATTCAGGGCAGACAATCTACCAATGCGAGCATTGCAAATACCCTCATAGGTACCTTTGCACCCATGCTTTTGAATTTCGTTATGACAATTTTCTACTTTGTCGTAATGATCCGATACAGCGTTCTTCTGACGATCGTTGGCATAGCTTCGCTTCTCATCAACAGCATAGTTTCCAACTATATTTCCAAAAAGAGAATCAATATTACCCGTGTTTCGATGCGAGATTCTGCTATGCTCTCTGCCGCAACGGTGGCAGGCATCGAAATGATTGAGACCATCAAGGCAGCCGGTGCCGAAAACGGCTATTTCTCCAAATGGGCGGGGCATCAGGCAAATGTCAACACACAGAACGTAAAATATTTGAAGCTCAATCAGTACCTCGGTATGATCCCACAATTCGTTTCCACACTGGCAAACGATGCGGTACTGCTGTTGGGTGTTCTGCTTACGATCCGCGGTGAGTTTACCGTCGGTATGATCATGGCATTCCAGGGCTTCCTCGGCTCGTTCATGGCTCCTGTTCAGACCTTTATTTCCGCAGGCCAGACCTTGCAGGAAATGCGTACGCAGATGGAGCGTGTCGAAGATGTTATGGAATATCCGACCGATGACATCTTTGCAGAGGATTACGACAGTGATGATGCTGTAAAGCTCAGTGGAAACATCGAAATAAACAATGTCACCTTCGGTTATTCTCCTCTTGCCGATCCGCTGATTAAAGACTTTAATCTCAAACTGACTCCCGGCAAAACCGTGGCCATAGTAGGTGGCTCCGGCTGCGGTAAATCCACGATGTCAAAGCTGATTTCAGGCCTTTATCAGCCTTGGTCGGGCGAAATACTGTTTGACGGAAAACCGCTGAAGGAGATCAGCCGTAAT
>JAKSNA010000075.1 GCA_024400295.1 Bacteroidales bacterium
TTAACAAGAACCGATTTCAACTTTGACGGTCAAACCAAAGTCTATCACGGCAAAGTCCGCGACGTTTATTTCATCGACAACAAATATTTGGTGATGGTCGCCACCGACCGCATCTCCGCTTTTGACGTGATTCTTCCCGAAGGAATCCCTTATAAAGGACAGATTCTCAATCAGATAGCAGCCGAGTTCCTCGACATGACAACCGACATCGTGCCGAACTGGAAAATCGCAACTCCCGACCCGATGGTCACTGTGGGCAAGCTGTGCAAGCCGTTTCCGGTCGAGATGATCATCCGCGGCTACCTCACGGGCAGCTCGTGGCGCACCTACAAGACCGGACAGCATACAATCTGCGGCGTCAACATCCCCGACGGAATGAAGGAACACCAACGTTTCGCCGAACCGATCATCACCCCGACAACGAAGGCCGAAGAAGGCCACGATGAGGATATTTCAAAGGAAGAGATTATCCGTCAAGGACTTATAAGCAAAGAGGACTACGAAAAAATCGAAGTCATCACTCGCAAACTGTTCCAAAGAGGAACCGAAATCGCCGCAAAGCACGGGCTCATCCTCGTTGACACGAAATACGAATTCGGCAAGATTGGCGACCAAATTTACTTGATGGACGAGATTCACACTCCCGACTCATCGCGTTACTTCATCGCCGACCAATACGAAGAATGCTTTGCCAAAGGCCTGCCGGTCAAGCAGTTGTCGAAAGAGTTTGTGCGCGAATGGCTCATGGCGAACGGTTTTCAGGGCAAGGACGGACAGAAAGTGCCGGAGATGACACCAGAAATCGTGGCCGGCATCTCCGACCGTTACATCGAGCTTTACGAGAAAGTCACGGGCAAAGCGTTCCAAAAGGCCGCCGACAGCGACGACATCAAGGCGAGGATTGAGAACAATGTTGTTGGTTTCCTCAAAACATATCGTCCATAGTGACAACAGACTGGAAACGCCCGGAATACATGTTCCTGTCTAATCCGTAAGTTGTCACCAACGACAAATGAACTGATTTTCTGCAATTTGTATCTTCAATGAACCGTTCAACTTTTCTGCGAAGTTCCAAATCGTAGTCATTGTTGATTGAAAAATCGTCAGCTGCAAATTTCATTTCGCACAGGTTGACCACTCTGTCGCTTCTGTCGAAGAGCAGGTCAACTTGTGCGTTGTTGTTTTTGCTGCGCCAAGGTGCGGCGACAGCATCGACCGCGCCGAAACCCAACGCTTTCTTGATTTGTGACTGATGAATGAGGCAGACATCTTCGAATGCCAACCCTCTCCATGTGTTCAACTCCGGCGTCCTGATGTTTTTTGTCCAAAAGCCCTCACGCACACTTTTTTTGTCGATAAAATTCAGATAAAACAGTGAAAACATGTCAGTCAGTTTGTAATACACGTCTCGTGCATTTCCTCCGAAAAATGTATAACTGCTGATAAAATCGCTGTTTTCGAGAGATTGGAGCATCTTTGTCAGAAGCCCGTTATATGCGATGTGTGTCTTTTCTGCTATTTCCTTTCGGGTGAAGCCATTACGCTTGGTGCTCAGAAGACGCACAATTTCAATGTATTTTTCAGAATTTGAAAATAAAGAGCCATAAAGACGCTCGAATTCTTTTTTAAGCCGGGCTTTTTTGGAGAAAAAGAGGTCGTCGATGTTTTCCGGAAGGCTGTTTTCCGGTTTAAGATAATCCAAGTAATATGGAATGCCGCCAAACACCATGTAGCTTTGCAGCTGGTCGTAACGGTCCATGCTTATCCCTCTCGATTGGTAGAAAAGTTCGCATTCTCCCAGATTGAAAGGATGAAGATGCATTTCATGTGTGAGTCTTCCATACAGACCACCTTTGTTGTTGATGATGTTGTCGTTCATCCATGATGCCGCCGAGCCGCAGACTATGAGCATGAGATTTGTCCGACTTGCGCCCCAGCCGTTCCAAAAATGTTCAAGGGCTGATACAAATCCCGATTTATACGTGTCCATCCAAGGTAATTCGTCAATGAAAACTACCTGGCGTGCATTGCCGTCGTGTTTTTCAAGCAGTGATTTAAGGCAGGCGAAGGCATCGAACCAGTCTTGCGGGTATGTGTCCCAGTCGCCGCCATATTGCTGGATGCTTGAGCAGAAGGCTCTCAGTTGTTCTTTTTTCAAATCCGCCTTGTTGCCTTGGAAGTCGGCCGGGGATATTGCCGTGTGGTAAAATGAGAGCCGACCGGAGAAATGTTCGCGGACGAGGAATGTCTTGCCCACGCGACGTCTTCCATAAACGGCGACAAATTCCGGTCTGCCTGAGTTATAAAGCCTTTCGAGTTCTTCTTGTTCCGGTTTTCTTCCAATTACTTCTTGCATGACATGTTGTTTTTCCGCCGCAAAA
>JAKSNA010000076.1 GCA_024400295.1 Bacteroidales bacterium
TGACGTTGTATGTCTCGATGATTTCCTGTTTTGTTATCGCATTCGACCAGAAAATGTCTGAAGTCCCGTTTGTTTTCACACCCCATTTATATTGTCCGGCAGAGACGGAGCCCCATCCGCTATCGTTGTACGACATGCCGTTGACGTTGCTTGAAAGAGTCGCCTGTGAACCTGTCGCGACATTCTTGCGATAGACGGTATATGTATCTTTAGAAACCTTGCCGCTTATCTTTGACAATGTGATGTCGTCAATGTCTATGTAGAATTGGTCATGGCAGTTGAAGTGGCGGATTGCGACCCATATCTGCTGTCCCGAATACTGGCTCAGGTCAACGGTGAACTGATGCCACGTGCCTTGGTCTTTGGCTGTCAGCGTCCACTCCTGGATTGTGGTGAACGCCGAAGCATTCGTGTTGTTTGTGGTGGAGACCTCAACGCTGAAATGTTCAGCCGCATAGTTCGCATCCTGGCCGCAAGCCCAGAAGCTTATCTGTGTGTAATGGTCTTTTGTCGGGCAGATGAGATAGTTATCCGGATACAAGATGCCTCTGTCGTTTTCGTACGACTGCGAAAGGACGAGGTCGTTAGAGCCGTTGTGACCATTGCCTGTACCCATCATTTCCGAACCGGTCATCCAGTTGTGACCGTCGCCGTCGGCGTCTATCGTCGTCCAGCCTTGCAGACTGCTGTTGTCAAAATTGAATGTCACGGACTCGCATGACTCCCATGCAACATTTACTTTCGAATCACTGACTTCCGTGGCTGTAACCTGAAGCGGCTGCGGCTGTGGCTGTCCTCCCAAGGTGACTGTGAAGGAGATTGTCTCGCCAGCTGATGATATTGATGAAATGTGAATGTTGTTGTCAAGGCTTCCGTTGATGAGAAACGCATGAGGGTTTGTCGTCGCGTCAAATGCAGTGCGTCCCACCTGTGAGCTGAAATGCGCGTTGTTGTAATTTCCATTCTGCGTCGTCGTCCCGTTCGGGCGGTAAATGTAAACTTCGTCGAAATTAGAATAACCATCATATTCCCTGTTTCCCATCCCGTCTGCTGCCGTGTTTATCCTGTAAATCAACAATCCGGAGCCGGGAATAGCCGCCTCCACGCTCTTCTTCCTATACTCCAGAATGTAATACTGCCCTGGACTTGTGCTCGCGATCTTGTAGCAGTTGTTTGTGCTTGACGACAGGTCGTGCAGTGAATATGTTCCGTTGCTGGTGATTTCCGGTATGTTGTCAATCCAGTTGCCGTATCTGTATTTCATATATGCGCCCATGTGTTGCGGCGGATTGGCGTTATATTCCATCAGGTCCCAAAGGCCGACAGGGTTCAGGTTTGTTCCATAATAATAATGATACAGGTCGGGTGCGCCCAAAGAGTGGTTCATCTCATGGCACATCGTCGAGGTGTCGAAATAGCCTTCACCGGCATCCGCCAGCTGGAAATTGAATGTATAAACTCTCTTGCCGTTGATGTAGGCATATTCGTTGTACAGTGTCCACTGATGAGGCCAGAGCAGGCTGCTCCATGCACCCGGCTCGCCCCTGACGATGAAACACACATTGTCAACAAAACCGTCATTGTCATAATCGATGTTCAGACTGCTCGGAACCATATTGTTGGAATTGACATAATTCACGGCGTTCTTCAGCAATGCCTGTTCACGCTGCATCCTCTCATAGCCATCGTTGCCGCCTTGATAGCCTTCAGGATTCGAGTAGCTGTATTCCTGGTAATATCCTCTGTTGTGGCTGTCCTGATATGAGACAATCTGATTGCCGTTGGGGGCGGGATAGAATGTCGTCTGGACGTTGAGCTGGTTGTACGACACTTCCGCGAAATATCCCTGCATCGACTGGCTTGAAGTATTAATGTTGAACATGTTGTTCACTGACTGGAACGAGTTCTGGAAATTGCCGTCATCAGCGAAACGTATGAAAATCACGATGTTGTTTATCGTGCCGTGGTTCGTCTCGCGTGTTCTCTTTTGCTCCACCTTCAGATGTTCGGGCACGTCCCACGCCTTTCTCATCTGCATACGTTTCTCAGCAGAGATGTTCAGATATGGTGTGAGACTTTCCGCAGGGTTCGAACGGCCGGCAATCAGCTGTGTCGGGATGAGCTTGTCGTCCGACAAGTCGGCATAGACATAATAACCTGTGCTTGGGTTTAGGATAATCGTAAAACCTTGTGCATCATGCAGATAGTTGTAAAATTCATCGCCTGAAGCGAAACACTCGAATTTTG
>JAKSNA010000077.1 GCA_024400295.1 Bacteroidales bacterium
TGTCTTGTTATACGACTTTAACTGAAAAAGAAAACTCTCGTGGTCGCGCCGACATGATTGTTGAGACAAACGACTACGTCTATATCTTCGAGTTCAAATTAGACGGCACTGCGGCCGAGGCGTTGAAGCAGATTGACGACAAAGGCTATGCGGAGCCTTACACAGCTGACGGCAGGAAACTGTTCAAGATAGGAGTTGGGTTCTCTTCCGAGAAGAAGAACATCGACGAGTGGAGTGTGATTTTTTAGTTAAAAGTTCATAAAGTTTATAAAGTAGAAAGTGGCTGGCGCACGAGGGATTTCTTCCTTGTGCGCCAGTTGTCTTTTGTCAAAAAAATCTATATGCCAGATTATTTCTCCACGAAATGCTGGTAGAACGCCACTATCGTCTCGATGCCCTTGAAGAAATGGTCTAATCTGTAATTCTCGTTCGGCGAGTGGATGGCGTCGGAGCCGAGGCCGAAGCCCATGAGTATCGACTTGATGCCGAGCACCTGTTCGAAGCGTGAGATGATCGGGATGGAACCGCCGCTTCTCATCGGGATGGGCAGCTTGCCGTAAGTGTCATGGAACGCCTTCTCCGCAGCCTTGTACGCCGGCACGTCGATAGGGCAGCCGTAAGCCTGTCCGCCGTGCAGACATTTCACGTTGACAGTCACATAGTCAGGAGCGATGCTCTCGAAATATTCCTTGAACAGCTTGCCAATCTTCTCATGGTCCTGGTTCGGGACGAGACGGCAGGAGATCTTCGCGTATGCCTTCGACGGAAGCACGGTCTTGGAGCCTTCGCCGGTGTAGCCGCCCCAGATGCCGCATAGGTCGAAGGTCGGACGGATGCCCACGCGCTCGATCTTGGTGTAGCCTTCCTCGCCGCGCAACGCCTTGACACCCAACGAGGCCTTGAACTCTTCTTCGTTGTACGGGGCCATGTTGAGCATCTCGCGTTCCTTTGCGGAAGCCTCAACGACATCATCATAGAAATGAGGTATCGTGATGTGGTTGTTCTTGTCCGTCACGCCGGCGACCATCTCGCACAAGGTGTTGAGCGGGTTGGCCACCGCGCCGCCGAACAGCCCTGAATGAAGGTCGGCGTTGGGGCCGGTGACTTCCACCTCCCAGTAGGCGAGGCCGCGCAATCCAGTGGTGATCGACGGACAGTCGCTGGCAATCATGCTGGTGTCCGACACGAGGATGACATCGGCCTTGACGAGGTCTTTGTATTCCTCGATCCATTTCGAGAGGCTGCCCGAGCCGATCTCCTCTTCGCCTTCGAGCATGAACTTCACGTTGCATGTCAGCGTGCCGGTCTTCACCATCGTCTCGAAAGCCTTGGCGTGCATGAAAGCCTGGCCTTTGTCATCATCGGCACCGCGAGCCCAGATCTTCCCGTCTTTGATGACAGGCTCGAACGGGTCTGTGTTCCACAGCTCAACCGGGTCAACAGGCATCACATCGTAGTGGCCATAAACCAACACTGTCGGCAGCGACTTGTCGATTATCTTCTCGCCATAGACGATGGGGTTTCCTTCCGTCGGCATCACCTCCGCCTTGTCGGCGCCGGCCGCCAAAATGCTGTCGCGCCAATATTCCGCCGCCCTGATCATGTCGGGCTTGTGCGCTGACTCTGAACTGATTGAAGGGATTCTGATAAGTCCGAAAAGCTCCTCCAAGAAACGGTTTTCGTTTTCCTTGATGTAATTTTTGATTTTGTCCATGTGATAAATTTTAACGTTTTCAAATAATTCCGCAAAGTTAAAAAAAACATCGACAATCCACTTGACAAAATTTGAAAATCAGTGTATTTTTGCGAAAATTTCAAATGTATAAATGACATGGCAAGGGATATAGCACCAACACCGCCGTTGCACGGACAAGATGCAATAGATTTTATCGCGGAGCTTGAGAAAAACGAGAAAGTGAGTGAAGAGGAAAGAAAAAGGATTTTCGCGAATGCAGAAATTTTTAAATCGTGGTTGACATTTAAATTCTGATGGCACAACTTACAGCTGATTTACGGATGTTTCGGCTGAAAGAGGAATATGTCATCGGAGATTTTGACTGCGGGAACCAAGACCTTAACGATTTCTTGTTAAATGAAGCCAAACTTTTTTCAAAATATTTACTTTCAGTCACTTACATAATTGAACGACGCGGAGACGTGGTGGCGTTCTTTTCGTTGTCTAACGACAAAATTTGGTGTAATGGACAAATTTTAGGCTGTTTTTGAGACGTTGCTCTCAAGTGGA
>JAKSNA010000078.1 GCA_024400295.1 Bacteroidales bacterium
TAGTTATTACTATGCTTTCGGAAGATTTCAGCCTAATTTTTGTCCATTAGCCCCATATTCCTGTATGCTGTACTTCCTCCATGCACCATTTTCTTTCTTTGCAAGTGCGCAGTCTTGGTCGGGGCGCTTTTGGACATAAGTCGTCAGAATGTCAAAAATTCTTTTTTCTTCCATCGTTTGTATGTTTGAAAACGATGCAAAAGTACATCGAAAAACACAACACTGAGAAATCAGGTGTAGTTGTGGCTAAAAATGTTGCAAAATAGCTGATATATGGTGAAAATGCCGATTTCTGTGGTGAAAATAAGACACTAATATTGTATTTAACGTAAAAAGTTGATATTTGCTGCATGAAGTTTTATAAAATTTGTGGTGGAAAAATAATTCAGTGGCGCAATAAATAAAAATTTTTGTTCGCCGTATCAAAAAATATTGTAATCTCGCCACCCAAATGGAGAAAGTATTCGTGAAATATTGCATACAGGGGCTTCAGGCGCATGAGACCGCGCCGTGGGGTTTGAGTATTACTCCCTGTGTATAAGTTGTTGAAAATCAATCAGTTAGACTTTTTGAAGATAAAAATGTGAGCCGGCAGTCAGTGACTGTCGGCCTTTCGTCGTTTCCGTGCGCCGTCACCCGGACGCCTTGACCACCCGAATACCTGTAGACAATTAAATAATAACATCAAATCAAAATAATAACCATCAAATTAAAAAATGTATAACCATCAAAAAGAAAGGAAAAGAAAGATGAGAAACAAAAACAAGTGGAGGTGCGGCATTATCGCGACGGCGCTGGTGCTGCTCGCGCTGTCGGTCTCGCCGGCGGCCTACGGCCAGAAAGACGGATTCTTCAGTAACGCTGACGGCGGCCTGCTGGTGCTCACGGCGGCCGGTTTGTGCTACGCGGGGGCGAAGAAAGTTAAAAGAGTAAAGAGTAAAGAGTAGAAAGTAGAAAGTAAAAAGTTAAAAAGATGAAGAAAGTACTATTGATCATGGCGGCTGCGCTGATGACGCTGGCGCAGTGCAAGAAGCAGGAAACGTCACCGGCGACACCGTCGGCGGACACAATCAAGATGACTATAACGGCCGGCCCGGGCGCGAAGACCAACATCACCGACGAGGGAGCGATAACATGGACTTCGGGCGACGTGCTCTACGTGAGCGACGGCGCCAAATGGCTCGGCAGCCTCACCCTCCAGAGCGGCGCAGGCAATGCGAGAGGCACGTTCACAGGGAACATACAAGGGATTGGTGATGGGACGGCGACCTGCCACTTCTTCTACCTCGGGCACGACAACGGCATGACGGGGGCGACAGTAGGTGAAAACACTAACGCAGTCATCTCGTTCGCCTCGCAGGACGGCGGCAAAGGCGACGCGTTGAAGTACCATTTAGGCCACGGCAGCGCCGATGTCACGGTGAGTGGAGGCGTAGCCACCGGCGCGGTGGCGATGAGGACCGAGATAGCGATAGCGCACCTCAAACTCAAAATGGACGGCGAGGACTACAAGGGAAAAGTGACCATGGATGTCAGCAACACCATGACGGTCAGCCCTGCCGGCACCTTTAGCGGAAGCAGCGCGACAGGCATCACCATAAACAAGGACGGCGGCTACACTACAGGCGATAGATATGTGACGCTCATCCCGACAGAGACGACAGACGTGCTCAGCGTCGCTTTCACTGGCGATGCCACAGGCAGCATGACCTTCGGCCATGGCATACAGGCCAACAACCTCTACGGCATGGAAAATGGGATAGAGGTGACGCTGACAGCTGCCCACGAGTATGTTGACCTCGGCCTCCCGAGCGGACTTCTGTGGGCCACATGCAACGTGGGCGCGGACTCGCCAGAGGACTACGGCGACTACTTCGCTTGGGGCGAGACGGAGACAAAGAGCGATTACGACTGGGACACCTACAAATGGTGCAACGGTTCGTACAACACCCTCACCAAGTACAACACAAAATCAAGTTACGGCACTGTTGACAACAAGACCACACTCGAATTATCAGACGACGCCGCTCGTGCGAACTGGGGTGGCTCGTGGCGCATGCCTACCGAGGCGGAATTCCAAGAACTCATTAATTAAAGAATCGCGTATTCTGTCCCCTATACAAATAGGCATAATTGCTATTGTTT
>JAKSNA010000079.1 GCA_024400295.1 Bacteroidales bacterium
AATACGTTGCTGTCGATGCCTCATGACGAACTTGTCGCCCTCGCCGACGGATCGCTCACCTACGATGTTGACAATACCGGGATTTCTCCTGAGGAAGCGGAAGCATACAGACAGGAGGTGCTTGCCGCGATGAGCAATTCAGACCTGCTAAGAGTCATAATCAACAGGCCCACAGTAGTCCTCGAAGAATCGGGAATCAACACAGGGTATACGGCGGAATACATACACAACCCTCTGATGAACATGTATTTCCTGAGAGACCAGAGCATAACGACACCGAAAGGACACATTATGTGCCGCATGAACTCGGCTCAGAGATTTCCTGAGGTTGACATCATCGAGGCCTGTTACGAACAGCTCGGCGAACCGGCGTTCTACCGCGTCAGCGGAGAGGACAGCCATCTTGAAGGCGGCGATTACATTCCGTTCGGAACAATAAGCCTCATCGGACAGGGACTAAGGACCAACCAAAACGCCATCGACGAGCTTCTTGAAAAAGACTGCTTCGGACATGACACCGTGGTGGTGGTGCGCGAACGGTGGAAAGATCAGTACCAAATGCACTTAGACACCTACTTCAATGTCATCGATAAAGACTTATGCACTATGTGTTTCAACCGCTACGACGCCACGGATATGAACGACATCAATTATCTCACGATTGACATGTATGTACGTGATGCCGGTCAGAAAGGGTATCACATGGAACCGTCATATTCAGGGATGGGATTCCGCGATTTCCTTGAGTCACGAGGCGTTGACATCATACGCATCAGCAAGGAGGACGCCGACCATTACGCCAACAACTTCCTCACGGTGGGAGCGCGTCACATAATGTCGGTGGCGGGGCAGAGCGAGGCTCTCAAGGCTGAATATTCCAAACACAACGTGCGCGTTGATTGGGTGCCGCTCGACAACCTTATCGGAGGATATGGTGCCGCCCACTGCATGACACAGGTGATGAGTAGGGCTGTGACAGCAAATTAATGCACACAGCCGGTACAAGATTATCTTTACAAAAGCTTTCTCATCTCGTCTTCCTTCGCTTCGGCGCATTCGAACAGTCGCCACTGCGCCTTGGTGCGCACGAGGTTATGTTCAGGATACCTTATTTTATAATAGGTGTCGCCGTTGATGTAATCGGCTAAGAAACGGACGGTCTGCATGTAAGGGAAAAGCATCGCCGCGTACGGCAGATTTTCTTTTTCGATAGGAAGCAGGAAGTCTTTTGTGCCTTCGAGGTAGCCTTTTGTGAACGCCTTGAAAATCTCCATGTTGAAATCAATTTTGCCCAAATCCGGCTCGTCCTCGGCAGCGGTGTTTGCCGCCGAACGCAGGAAGTCGCCGAAGTCGGAGAAGACGAAACTCGGCATCACAGTGTCCAAATCGATGACACACAATACGTTGCCGTCCTTGTCGAAAAGCATGTTATTAACTTTCGTGTCGCAATGGCAGATGCGTTTCGGCAGCCGGCCTTCGCGGAACAGACGCTCGCCGAGAGTCATCTTTTCAGCGCGTTTTTCAATTTCATCAATATAATATTGAACATCTTTCACCCGCCCAACCTTGTCTTCGGCCACGGCATCGCGAAGTTGCTTGAGGCGAAACTCAATGTTGTGAAAATCAGGGATTATCTCACCGAGAGGCTCATTCAAATCAGAAAGCATGGCTTCAAACTCGCCGAACGACTTTCCGGCGATGTATGAATATTCCGGCGTGACAGCCTGATAAGTGACGGAGTCTTTCACGAAGACCATCATGCGCCAATATTTGTCGCCGTCAAAATAATAATTCTTTCCGTCTTTGGTTTTGATGAAACGCAGAACATGCCTGTCAATATCGGTTATACCTTTGGCAATCAGTTTCTTGCGAATATGATTTGTCACTTTTTCAATATTATCCTGAAGCATGTCAACGTTCTGGAAAATGGCGTTGTTGATGTGTTGAAGCACGTAACGCGGTTCGGCATCTCCGTCAAC
>JAKSNA010000008.1 GCA_024400295.1 Bacteroidales bacterium
TCGCGACCCCGACCTTGGCAAGGTCGTGCTCTACCAACTGAGCTATTTCCGCTTGACTCCGTCAATCAGCATTCTCCTCACGACTCGGCAGAACAAATTGGAGATTCATTTTGCTCTCGCTGCTCCGAGAATTCCGCTTGACTTTTGACGGTGCAAAAATACATATTTTTTCAATATTGCAACTTATTTTTTGATTTTTTTTTGCAACTTATCAAAACGATTGATATTCAATATTCTACACAGTTATTTTAACAATTTTTTTATTTCATTCAGCTTCATCAGTGCCTCAACAGGCGTCAAAGTGTCGATGTTTGTGTTCAGAATATCCTCTTTTATCTGCAACAAAAGCGGGTCGTCGAGCTGAATGAAGCTGAGTTGCATCTCGTCAACTTTCTTGCTTTCCTTCACTGCTTCGTCGAGGTTATCGTGCGAGTGCGACTTCTCGAGCATCGACAGCAGTGCGTCGGCGCGGTCGATGACTTTGCGCGGCATCCCTGCCATCGCCGCCACATGTATGCCGAAGCTGTGTGCGCTGCCGCCGCGTTTCAGTTTCCGCAGGAACACGACACGGTTGCCGACCTCTTTCACGCTCACGTGATAGTTCTTGATGCGCGGGAACGACGCCTCCATCTCGTTAAGCTCATGGTAATGTGTGGCAAACAGCACCTTCGCCCTGCAATACTGATGTTCGTGCAGATACTCTGTTATCGCCCACGCTATGCTGATGCCGTCGTAAGTGCTTGTGCCGCGGCCTATTTCATCGAGCAAGATCAAGCTGCGGTTCGACACATTGTTTAATATCGACGCCGTCTCGTTCATCTCCACCATAAACGTTGACTCGCCCGACGAGATGTTGTCGCTCGCGCCCACCCGCGTGAAAATCTTGTCAATCAGTCCGATACGCGCCGATGTCGCCGGCACGAACGAGCCAATCTGAGCCATCAGCACTATCAAGGCAGTCTGCCGCAGCAACGCCGACTTGCCCGACATGTTAGGGCCTGTGATGATGATGATCTGCTGTTTCTCTCGGTCGAGATAGACATCGTTTGAGATATACTCCTCTCCCACCGGCATGAGCTGTTCGATGACAGGATGTCTTCCTTCCTTAATATCAAGCACATACGACTCATCGACCGTCGGCATGACGTAGTTGTTGTTCAGGGCGATGAAGCCGAAGCTCACCAGACAGTCGATTTTCGCGGCAAGCGCGGCGTTCAACTGTATCGGGGCGACGAAACCGCTTGTCGCGCCGACAAGTTCGGCATAGACACGATCCTCGATGACTTGTATGCGTTCCTCCGCCCCGAGGATTTTCTGTTCGTATTGTTTCAGTTCCTCCGTGATGTAACGCTCCGCATTCGCCAAGGTCTGCTTGCGGACCCACTCCGCCGGGACCTTGTCCTTGTGCGTGTTTGTCACTTCGAGGTAATAGCCGAAGACGTTGTTGAAGCCGACTTTCAGCGATGAGATGCCTGTCGCCTCAATCTCACGCTGTTGGATATTAATAAGGTATTCCTTGCCGGAACGTGAGAGATTACGCAGCTCATCGAGCTCGGAATCCACGCCGTCGGCTATGACATTTCCCTTGGAGACGAGAGCCGGTGCGTCCTGTCGCAACTCTCTTTTTATACGGTTACATATTGACTCGCAAGGATTTAACTGCTCGGCAAAAGCCTTCACCGGCTCACAACCGCTTTCAGCGCACAGTCCCTTTATAATCTTAATTTGGTCGAGTGCCCTCGCCACCTGCAAAAGTTCCCGCGGACTGACACGTCCGAGCGACACCTTCGAGATGAGTCGTTCCAGATCGCCGACCTGCCGGAGCGAGTCCTGATATTTCGAGATGACATCGCGGTTCTTAAAGAAATAATCCACGACCTCATAGCGTGCCTGTATCTGCTCCTTGCTTTTCAGCGGGAGTGAGATCCAGCGGCGCATGAGACGCGATCCCATCGGAGAGACGGTCTTGTCGATGACGTCAATCAGCGTCTTGGCGTTCGGGTTCGAGGTGTTGAGCAGTTCGAGGTTACGGATAGTGAACTTGTCAAGCCACACGAACTGTCCTTGGTCGATTCGCGAAAGCGAGGTGATATAGTCAATCTTATCATGTTGAGTCTCATGCAGATAATGTATGGCTGCGCCAGCCGCCACTATGCCTTTCGGGAAGTCATCGACGCCGAAGCCTTTCAGTGATGTCGTTTTGAAATGCCGCGTGAGGATGTCGTTGGCATAGTCTTCTGTGAACACCCAATCATCGAAAACGGTGATAAAGAACTTGTCGCCGAACGTCTCCATGAACTCACGCCGTTTGTCGCGCTGGCAGAGGACCTCCGACGGGTTAAGGCTTTGGAGAAGTTTGTCAACGTATTCGGCGGTGCCTTGTGTGAGGTAGAACTCCCCGGTCGAGACATCGAGGAAGGCGACACCCAGCTCGTTCTTGTCGAAATGCACGGAGGCGAGGAAGTTGTTCTCCTTCTGCACCAGCACGTTGTCATCGTAGGTTATACCCGGCGTCACGAGTTCAATGACCCCGCGTTTCACGAGACCTTTCGCTGTTTTAGGGTCTTCAAGTTGTTCACATATAGCGACTTTCAGTCCGGCCCTGACGAGTTTGGGGAGATAAGTGTCGAGCGCATGGTGAGGAAACCCCGCCAGATTGATCCCTTTGTCATTGCTATTATGATGTTTCGTCAACACAATTCCCAGTATCTTCGATGATTTCACGGCATCTTCGCCATACGTCTCATAAAAATCGCCGACGCGGAAAAGCAGCATCGCCTCAGGGTATTTCGCCTTGAAAGCATAGTATTGTTTCATCAAAGGAGTGTCGTTAGAGCCTGCCATCGGAGTTAAAAGTTAGAAAGTTTATAAAGTCAGAAAGTCTATAAAAAATTAAATGCAAAGGTAAACATTTTTAGTGAAATAATGTTAAAAAAAAGTAATTTTGCACAAATTTTTGAAGATGAGAAAACTTACAACACAGGAGATGAATCGGTTGAGTGTCGCTGATTATCATAATGTTGAGAAACTTCCGGTTATCGTCGTACTTGACAACATCCGTTCGTTAAGCAATGTGGGGGCGTTTTTCCGCACCGCCGACGCATTCAGAATCGGGTGCATATTTCTTTGCGGAATAACGGCCTGCCCGCCGCACCGCGAGATTCACAAGACGGCACTTGGCGCTGATGAAAGCGTCGATTGGAAATATTTCAAGACGACAGCTGAAGCGTGCGAACATCTAAAGTCATTGGGTTACAAGATTTTCGCGGTGGAACAAGTTGAGAACAGCATCAAGCTCGACGGTTTTGAAGCACCTGAGAGATCGGCATACATCTTCGGCAACGAGGTAGATGGCGTTGATGAGGCCGTGCTACCGTTCTGCGAGCAGGCTGTAGAAATTCCGCAAGAAGGCACAAAGCATTCACTAAACGTATCAGTGACAGGCGGTATCGTGATGTATCACATTTTTAAAAATTTATGGGAAAATAAAAAAAATATGTGACCGCTTTAATTTTTTTTATATCTTTGCACGAATTTATTTTGAAAGAAAATTAGAAACAAAAATTCACAACTATGAACAAATTTACATTCAAGAAATTATTGCTAATCATTACATTAGCATTTTCTTCTTCTGTTTTGACGGCACAGGATGTCACAGAGGAAAATCAGCAAAATGAGAGATTCAAGAGCCACATGTACGTTACAGGCGAGTTAGGCGGCACTTCTCTTTCAGGAGAAGTCAACAAAATCAAGCCGGGTTTCAACGGAAATCTCGGATTGGGTCTTCAGTTTGACAAGTATTTCGGCTTGAACGCCAACATCGGCTACGGCACATTGAGAGGCGAGATGAAAGATGTTTTCTCCATCAAAGAAGGCAATTACGTTGAAGGTGACATCAACCTCACTATCAGCTTGATCGACCTCATCGGAGGTTACAAGGCAGACCGCTTGGTGACATTGACACCGCACATCGGCATCGGTCACATCCAGTACAGGACAAAGATTGAGAAAGCTGACGGACAGGCAGCGGCTATCGGATACAACAACCACGATGGTAACAATGTCCGCGGCAACGGCTTCGGGCAGAGAGTCATCGCAGCCACGATCCCTGTCGGCCTCCAGCTCGGCTTCAACATCAACTCGAAGTGGAACATCTATCTCGACTACACCGCCAAATTCGCTGACTCCGATCGCATTGACTGCTTCCCTGCAGGCAAACACAACGACTGGATCAGCAACCTCAACATCGGTGCAAGATACAGCATCAAGAGAAGTGCCGCAAAATCAGCAGACGGCTACGATGATAACGAATACTGCAACTATTGGTATTTCACGGTGGACGGCGGCGCGAACTACTTGTTCGGTGACAACAAGGCATGGAAAGGACGCGACGTTAAAGGCAACGCCAACATCGGTGTCGGTTACGCATTCCATAACTTTATGACCGTATTCGGAAAGATTGGTTATGGCTCATACAAAGGAGAGAAAGACAACTTCTTCGCAATCAACGAGGCTGATTACATTTCGACAACAGTCAATTTCGGCATTGACCTCATGAACGCCTTCAATTACAAGGAAGACCGCAAGTTCGGTTTGACCCCACACATCGGCTTCGGTGCCATCCAATACAGAGTCACAACCGTCAAAGGCGGGAATACATTCAGATACGGATACGACAAAGGCAATGCGAACATCAAGGGCAACGGACTACAAGACAGACGCGTTGTCGCCGAAGTCCCGATGGGCCTCGAGCTGACATACAGGATGAACAAACGCATCGACCTCTTCTTCGACGGAACAGTATCGTACTGCAACACGGATCTTCTTGATGGTGTCGCATCAGGGAAACATGACGACTGGATGGCGAGAGCCAACGCCGGTGTCCGCTTCAAACTCAACACATCATGCGAGAGAAAGGCAAAGAAAGACGCTCTCATGGAAAAAATGACACCTCAAATCATTCAATGCTCATGCCCAAAGAAGACCGATACGGTTTATGTGCCAGTCGATAAGGTTGATGTAAGAGAAAAAATGGCACACCAAAATTACACAGACGTAATGTTCCCTGTCAGCAAATCAGAGAAAATCAACAATCAGGTAAACAAGAACGCCATCGCAAGATCCGCCTACGACCTCGAAGAGGGATACGTGATCAGCAGCATCATCGTTGAAGGGTACGCTTCACCGGAAGGCTCGGAAGAAAATAACCAGAAACTCGCCGAAGACCGTGCCAACGTCGCAGCTGAATTTGTCAAAGACGAACTCGGAGACAAAATCGGAGACGCTGGAATCGAAGTGGTTGCAAATGGCGGTGACTGGGAAGGCCTCTACAGAGCCATCGAAGGTTCTGAGATCAAGGACAAAGACAACATCGTCGAACAGCTCAAGAATGCAAGCGACAGAAGGGCCACATTAAATAATCTCGTGGCTAAATATCCTGAAATAAAGAATCTGTTCTCACAGCTCAGACGTGCCGGCGTGACAATCAACACCGAAATGAAATAGCGCCATATTGCAAAAAAGGAGGTTCACTTCAAAGTGGACCTCTTTTTTTTATCTCTATTTCTCTTTAAAGCACCAAGCGGTGAATACCAATGTCATACGGCTGGTCTATCGCCTCAATAATCTTGTCGTAGTCTTTCCTGTTCGCCACGAAATCAAGGTTGTTGGTGTCCAATATCAAAATGCGCATGTCGCTCTGTTGCCTGATGAAGTCGAAATAACCTTTCTGCAGGTTCTCAAGATAAGAGTCATCGATTTTCTGCTCGTATTCGCGGCCACGCTTCCTGATGTTATGCTGGAGATGATCAACATCGAGATATAGATAGACCATCAGCTCGGGCTTCGGGACATTTGAGAAGATGATGTTGAAGAACCTCGAAAACAAGGCATACTCGTCGGGCTGGAGGTTCTCGCGCGAGAAGATGAGCGACTTCGCGACGTAATAGTCGGAGATTATGAAGTCGTGGAAGAGGTCAAGGTTGCCGAGCTTGTCCTTGAGCTGCTGATAGCGGAGAGCCAGGAATGTCATCTCAACCTGGAAAGCGTATTTGTCAGGCTCATTATAGAACTTTGCCAGGAACGGGTTCTTGTCAGGTTCATACTCTTCAAGGATCAACTTTCCGTTGAAGTCATTGGCAATCATGTGAGAGAGAGTCGTCTTGCCCGCCCCCATCGTGCCTTCGATAGCGATATAGTTATATTTCATAGTTCATTTTTTTAACGACACCATTATCCTGACACATCTGAAGCAGCTCGGCGTTTGTCGTTTTCAGACGCGGATGAACCATCTCCGGACACAGGTCGCAGAGAGGCATCAGAGTGAAACGACGCAGATGAAGGCGTGGATGTGGCGCTGTAACATATTCTGTTTCAATGACTTGATTTCCAAAATAAAGTATGTCGAGATCCATCGGGCGTGATACATAGCCTTCATGCGGCGTCACCCTGTCACGACCGAGTTCGAGTTCGATGGCGAGAAGCCGCTTCATCAACTCATCGGGCCCGAACTGAGTCTCCATTTTCACCACCTGATTCAGAAACCAGTTTTCCGACTCAAACCCCCATGGCTCCGACTCATAGACCGGCGATTTCGCCACCACTCTCCCGCAAATGCCATTCATCCTCTCAATCGCTTGATTCATAAGGCTTTCACGTTCTCCAACATTGGAACCAACCAATATAAATACCGTTTCAGAAACCATCAATTTTTTCAAAAATAAAGTGCAAAGATACAGAAAAAAAGAGTAACTTTGTGAAATTTTTAATTAGTATAAAACCATGAGACAATTTTTCAAATTCATGTTCGCGTCATGCCTCGGCTCGGCGTTGATGCTTGTGTTAGTATTCTTCATTCTAATCGGTTCAATCAGTTCTTCATTAAGCAGTTCAAAAGAAACGGTGACTGTAGTCCCGAAGACTGTGTTGTACATGAATTTAGATTACGACATTCCTGAAAGAAGCAACGAGGACGACCTGACAGCCGCTCTTTCAAGCCTGAGCATGAGCCTCGAGCAGTCAGACATGGCGGGCATGAACGACATCCTCGCCAACATTGACGCGGCTGCAACAGACCCCAACATCGCGGGCATTTTCCTTGAGCTTTCATCAATAGGCACCTCATCGGCGAACATCGAAGAGATAAGAGACCGTCTCGTCAAGTTCCGCGAGTCGGGCAAATTCGTCATCTCATACGCCGAGACGATGGCGCAGAACGCCTATTACCTCGCCACGGCATCGGATGAGATCTACATCAACCCGCAAGGTATGCTCGACATCCACGGCATGGCGTCACAGGTGATGTTCTACAAGCACCTCTTCGACAAGCTCGACATCGAGATGCAGATCGTCAGAGGGCCGAACAACAGGTTCAAGAGTGCTGTCGAGCCGTATTTCCTCGACAAGATGAGCGACGCCAACCGCGAACAATACGAGAAGTTGCTCGGCTCGGTGTGGTTTAAGATAGTGAACGACATCAGCATGACAAGAGGTATCAGCATCCAGAGGATCAACGAGTTGGCCGATGACCTAAGCCTCGCCTTCGACGCAGATGTGGCACTTGAGGAAGGCTTCATCGATGGGCTTCTCTATAGAGACCAGATTATCGACAAGATCAAAGAGAAAGCCGACATCGCCAAGAAAGACAAGATTGAGATTCTGAGCAACTCACAATACGCAAACGCGAGACCTGCCAAAAAGTCACAGTCAGACAAGGTCGCGGTCATCTACGCATCGGGACAGATCTTCGACGGTGAGGGCGACAACGACAAGATCGGCTCAGTCACACTGTCAAAGGCCATCCGCGAGGCGCGTGAGGACAGCAAGGTCAAGGCCATAGTGATGAGAGTCAATTCACCGGGCGGCAGCGCACTCGCATCTGAAGTCATCAGGAGAGAAGTCGAACTCGCGAAACAAGAGAAGCCGTTCATCATCTCGATGGGCAACTACGCTGCTTCGGGCGGCTACTGGATCTCGAGCGAAGGCGACCGCATCTTCGCCGACGCCACCACACTAACCGGCTCGATAGGCGTGTTCGGCACCTTCCCCAACGCGAAGAAATTCCTGAACGACAAAGTCGGCCTCACCTTCGACGGCGTGAAGACCAACGAGAACGCCGACTTCGGCACCATAACACAGCCGCTGACACCTTACCAGATGTCAATGCTCCAGAAACATGTCGGCGAGACATACAACGACTTCACCGCACTGGTGGCACGCACCCGCGGACTGCGCCAGTCGTATGTCGATTCCATCGGGCAAGGCCGCGTGTGGGCGGGCACCGATGCCCTTGAACTAGGCCTCGTTGACGAAATCGGCGGCATCGACAAAGCCATCGAATACGCCGCACAACAAGCTAACCTCACGGACTATTCCATCAAGGATTATCCAAAACAGAAAGACCTGATGCAACAGCTGCTGAGTGGAAACATACAGGAGCCTTACACCAAGTCGTTGCTGCAAAATAAGTTAGGAGGCAACTATTCATACATAAAAGCACTTGAAAGCATCGAAAACATCGATGGAATCCAGGCTCTGATGCCTTTCTCCGTGATACAATAAGGCTTTTCAACGAAGCAACAAAAAACCTCAACATAAAGTTGGGGTTTTTTGTACGCTAATACACATTTTATACATATATTTGCAGTTCATTCGTAGCAGTTATGGGAAAATTAAGATTTACGTCTAAAATCAAAAAAAGGTTGTACTGGTTGCTGAGCAGCACAATCAGATTTTTCCATAATGTATTGTATTACAGGCATATATATTTGGTTGGCAAAGAAAACATCCCGCCGGTACACACACCTTTATTAATAGTGTCGAACCATCAGAACGCGCTGAACGACCCGTTGGGGATACTTTTCTCGTTCAACGACAGGGTCGTCACCATCTTCACGCGCGGCGACATTTTCAGGAGACGTTTTGTTGGCAGAATCCTGCGGTCGCTGTACCTGCTTCCGGCCTACAGGCTCGATGTTGACGGCGAAGACACCTTGAAATACAACGACATCATGTTCAAGGAAGCCGGCGACAGACTGCTCGGCGGCCATGCAGTTGCGATTTTCCCGGAAGGGATCAACCAGACAAAACGGTGGCTCGGCGACTTCTCGTCGGCATATCTAAAAATGGCTTTCGAGACGGCGGAACGCGACAATTTCAAGAAAGACATCGTCATCCTGCCGATGTGTAACCATTACAGCGACTACTTCGGGATGCGTACCGACATGCTCCTGAAATTCGGCAAGCCGATCTCGCTGAAACCATATTACGACCTTTACAAGGAAAAACCGAGGACGGCACAACGTACCGTCAACCATCTGGTAAGACAGGAAATAGAGGAGCTGATGCTCAACATCACCGACCTCGAAAACTACGAAGCCATTGATTACCTGAGAAATACATACGGGATAAAATATGCGCAACGACTATACGTGAACCCGCATGTCCTGCCAGAAAAGCTATTTGCCGACAAGAAACTCGTGGCCGAACTCGACAGGCTGAAAGCGGAGAATCCGGAACTTTCAAAACAGATTTACGAAAGAGCGATTGAGCTAAGAAACAAATTCATTTCATACAAAATCAAAGAGGAAGACCTCGACCGCCAGGACAGCAGGTTCTCGTCGGTGCTCATGGGATTCGCTTTCGCTTTGCTTCTGCCGGTTTTTGTCATATCAATGATTCCCAACGTCTTGGTTTATTATTCCGTCGAGCCTATCGCGCAGAGATTCAAGAGGAAAGGCGGGAAAGCCGCCATGTTCACCAGCGGCGTGCGCTTCGCCATGATGTCGCTTTATTCCCTGCCTCTGTTCTGGACATTGTTCATCGTCCTCGAATGCATCTACCTCGGATGGACCGTGGCGTTGTGCCACGCCGTATTGCTTGTCCCGTCAACATTGTTCGGACTGCATTACATAAAAGAATTCAAGACATGGATGAAACAGACAAAATTCTTCATCACGAAAAAGAAGAACTACAATAAACTCAACGAACTTTTGAAATTGAGAAACGAGTTGTATCTGACACTTGACAACAATCTGAAAATATAAATATATATGGAAAAAAGAAGAGTAGTAATAACAGGAATGGGCATATATTCATGCCTTGGCAAGAGCCTCGATGAGGTCCGCGATTCGTTATATACCGGCAAGTCAGGCATCATCTTCGACCCTGCCAGAAAAGAGATGGGATTCCGTTCCGGACTGACAGCGTTCATCGAGGTTCCGGATTTGAAGGGACAGCTGAGCAGAAACCAGCGCGTCTATATGCCCGAACAGGCCAAATACGCATACGTCGCGACAGCCGAAGCGTTGAGAAACGCACGTCTCGACCAAGATTATCTGAACACACATGAAGTCGGGCTGCTTTACGGCAACGACAGCACCGCCGACGCGGTGGTCAGATCGGTCGATACCATGCGTGAGAAGAAAGACACGACCCTCGTCGGCTCCGGCGCCATCTTCCAGTCGATGAACTCGACTGTCACCATGAACCTCTCATGCATCTTCAAGCTGAGAGGCATAAACCTCACGGTGTCAGGTGCTTGCGCCAGCGGCTCGCATGCCATCGGGCTGGGTGCGCTCCTCATCAGGAACGGACTTCAGGACTGTGTCATCTGCGGCGGCGCACAGGAAGTGAACCCGTTTTCAATCGGAAGCTTCGACGGGATCAGCGCGTTCTCGATCCGTGAAAGCGAGCCGACAAAGGCTTCAAGGCCGTTTGACCGCGACCGTGACGGACTCATCCCAAGCGGCGGCGCGGCCACCGTCATCATCGAGAGCTACGAGTCGGCGGTGAGACGCGGCGCACCAATCCTCGGCGAAGTGCTCGGCTACGGGTTCTCGTCAAACGGCGACCACATCTCCGTCCCCAACGTTGACGGACCGAGCCGCTCGCTCAAGATGTGCATCCAGGAGTCGGGCATCGACATCCGCGAAATCGGATACATCAACGCACACGCCACATCAACGCCGGTAGGCGACAGAAACGAAGCCAAGGCCATCTACAACGTCTTCGGCGACAACTGCCCAGAAGTCACCTCGACGAAGTCACAGACAGGACACGAGATGTGGATGGCCGGCGCGTCGGAAGTCATCTACTCGATGCTCATGATGAAAAACGAATTCATCGCGGCCAACATCAACTTCGAGAACCCCGACGAAGACTCGGCGAAACTCAACATCCCGAACAAGAGAATCGAAAAGAAATTTGACACGTTCCTCTCGAACTC
The DNA here is from genome assembly GCA_024400295.1 of Bacteroidales bacterium. Taxonomy (GTDB): domain Bacteria; phylum Bacteroidota; class Bacteroidia; order Bacteroidales; family F082; genus Limimorpha. The sequence goes on from JAKSNA010000008.1 coordinate 11,225, forward strand.
ATTCGGATTCGGCGGAACAAACTCAACATTGATAATCAGAAACTTATAATAACCACAAAAAATACTACTACTATGACAAGAGAAGAATTAGTCGCAAAGACAAACGAAATCTTAGCTGAAGAATTTGAAGTTGAAATCGAAGACATCAAACCGGACGGAGACATCAAGAAAACACTTGAACTTGACAGCCTCAGCATCGTTGACATGGTCGCTCTCATCGAAGAGACATTCGGCGTGAAAATCCTCGGCACGGAAGTGTCAAAAATCAAGACTTTCGACGCATTGTACGATTTCATCCTTGAAAAAATCAACGCCTGACAACCCGGATAGACTTGTATCAAATCTCTGAAAATGAGACTGATACAAGTCTTTTTCAATATTAAGATTCATTTGCAATGTACGATTTTGTCATAACAGGTGCCGGTTTGGCGGGTCTGGAATTTGGTTATCTCATGGCCAAGAAAGGCAACAGAGTCTGCGTGCTTGAGAAAGACAGCCGCATCGGAGGATGCCTTCAGACCTTCAGAAGAAACGGTATGTTGTATGACACTGGTTTTCATTACGTTGGCGGTCTTGATGAAGGTCAGCCGCTGAACACGCTCTTCAAGGAACTCGACCTTCTGGATTTGCCATGGAAACGTCTCGACAATGACGCTTTCGATGAAGTCATCGTCGGTGATGAGCATTATTTCTTTGCCAACGGCTTTGACAATTTCGCCGAAAGGATCATAACTGATTACAAATCAAACGGTCACGAGATAAGCAAAGAAAGTGCTGAAGGCGTTTTCAAATATGCAAGATTCCTGAAAGATGTCGGCGACAATATCTTCAATGTCTTGGACAACGCCGCGCATTCAAATACGATGGATTTGTTTGCGCGTTCAGCATATCAGTTCCTGAAAGAAACGATAAAGGATGACAAGCTCATCGGAGTTGTCTCCGGCACTTCGATGAAATTGGAGCTGCGTCCTGAGACGCTTCCGCTTTACACTTTCGCACAGATCAACAGCTCGTTTATCCGCAGCGCATGGCGGCTCGAAGGAGGCGGAATGCAAATCGCAGACAAACTCGCCGAAGGAATCAGAAGTTTCGGCGGAGATGTCATCACCAACGTCGAAGTCACAAAATTCATTGAAAATGAAGGTGTTATCAAAGGCGTAGAAATAAACGGCGGAAAAGAGGCAATCGAAGGGAAAATCTTCATCTCAAGCATTCATCCGAAACTGACGTTAGACCTGGTTCCAAAAGAAGGCAGCCGGATAAAAAACATTTTCAGAAAACGCATCGGAAACCTCGGCAACACATACGGGATGTTCACCGTGAACATGAGACTCAAAGACGGCGTTGTCCCTTACAAAAATCGTAACATTTACATACACAACAGCTTCGACAGCATCTGGCAACAGTCTGAATATCAACCTGATATAAGCAGCAGAAGTCTGATGATAAGTTATCAGGTGCCGACAGACGGAAGCATGTTTACAAGAAACATTGACATTTTGATGCCGATGTACTGGGACGAACTGACGAGATGGGAAGGCACGAAAGTCGGGCGCAGAGGCGGGGAATACGAGGATATGAAACGCCGTCTTGCAGAGAAATGCATTGAGAAAGCCACGGAATACATCCCCGAACTCAAAGGAAACATCAAGGAGTTTCACACCTCCACCCCACTCACATACCGCGACTACACCGGCGCCGTCGAAGGCTCGGCATACGGGATCAGGAAAGACTGCAACAACTCACTAATGACGGTGCTTGCCCCGAACACGACCATCCCGAATCTTTACATGACGGGACAGAATTTAAATCTCCATGGAGTCCTCGGAGTCACGATGACGGCCTTCATGCTTTACAGGCACGGAAAATTTAAAGACATTTAGTCGCCCCAATTCATTTTTTCCCTATCTTTGCCAGATTAAAAAAGTCAGTACGATTTTAAAGAAGCCATTGTTTGCTTTTTGTGCAAGAAAAATTGTCGATACTGACCATAAATTTATGTAAAATCAGTGCCTTCACATATTGAAGACATTTAAAAACAGAAATGATTTATTGTTAAAACTAATATAATCAATGAGATACGCATTAGTAACGGGAGGTTCGAGAGGCATTGGCAAGGCCATCTGCATAGCTTTGGCGAAAGACGGATTTCCTGTGATAATAAATTACAATTCAAACGACGAGGCCGCATTGGAAGTCAAGAACATAATTGAAGAACAAGGCGGCAAAGCGGAACTGATGAAGTTCAACGTCACCGATGCAGCGGCAATCGAGGCCTCGTTGGACGCATGGAGCGAGTCACATCCGGAAGATTACATCGCGGTTTTGGTGAACAACGCCGGAATCAGGATGGACAACGTGTTCGTTTTCATGGAAGACGAGCAATGGAACAGCGTGATTGACACCACTTTAGGTGGATTTTTCAATGTCACGCGCCGTCTCGTCAAGACCATGATGACAAAACGTTGGGGCAGGATCATCAACATGGCATCGTTGTCGGGACTGAAAGGCCTTCCGGGACAGACGAACTATTCTTCAGCAAAGGCGGCGGTCATCGGAGCGACAAAGGCCTTGGCGCAAGAAGTCGCCTCAAGGAAAATCACCGTCAACGCCATCGCACCAGGTTTCATCGCGACCGACATGACAAAAGACCTCGATGAGAAATCGCTGAAAGCCAACATCCCGGCGGGACGTTTCGGTCAGCCGGAGGAAGTCGCAGCAGTCGCGTCGTTCCTCGCATCTGAAGGTGCGTCATACGTGACAGGCAACGTGATTTCCGTCAACGGAGGCTTATATACTTGATGAAAACACCAAAAAAATTTTCATTTAATGAGTTTTTTGATTCCAACATGATGAACATCAACGATTTTGACATATCAGACCTGATTCCGCAAAGAAGACCTTTCGTGATGGTTGACCGACTGACGGAGTGTGACGACGACGGCGCGACATCAGAGCTGACCTTCAAGGAAGACAACATCTTCCGTTCCGGCGATGTGATGACAGAAAGCGGGATGATGGAAAACATCGCGCAGACATGCGCCGCGAGAATCGGTTATCTCGGACTGCTCAACAACGAGCCGGTCAAAATCGGTGTCATCGGCGGCATAAAAAACATGCAATTCTTTGACCTGCCGAGAGTTGGCGACACTTTGGTCACAAAAATCAGCATCGTGAGCGTGGTTTTCAACGTGACCCTTGTCAACGCGAAGGTTTTCTGCAACGGGAAACTAATGGCAGAAGGTGACATGAAGATCGCACTGACATGACAAGACAAACATTACATTGATTTACAAGCGTTTAAATAAGACTAAAAATATACAAAATGCTAAGATTGATTACAATAGCGGTTTTACAGAGCGTTTTTTTGGCAGGCGGACAAGTTTTCCTGAAACTTTCCATGGAAAGTCTCGGAGTATTCTCATGGACTTGGGAATGGTTCAAGAAAGCATTGATTAACTGGCCGTTATATTGTTGCGGGGGCAGTTTAGTTTTCGCGGTTCTTCTTTATTTCAACATGCTGAAAAACTACGATTTCTCGGTTGCATACCCTATCACAAGCATCAGCTACATCTTCGGGATGGCCGCCGCCTTGTTTGTTTTCCACGAAACCATTCCGCTGACAAGATGGATCGGCGTGGTCTTAATAGTTATCGGTGTCGTGTTTTTAGTTAAATGAACGCAAATAAATATATTTAATTGACAATCAATATGTTCGACGGATTATATAAAATAAATGGAACCACAGGGAACGGATATCTTGTAGGATTGGACAAGGAAAACATGATTTTCAAGGTTCATTTTGAAGGCAACCCGGTGCTTCCCGGCGCGTGCATGATTGAGATGGCAAGAGAACTTATTGAATTGAAAATCAATGAAAAAGTAAAAATTACAAACATCAGGAATCTCAGGTTTTTCGATGTGGTGAAACCAACGAGCAACAATGAAATTTTATTTTCATTCGACACAAAAGTCACTGAAAATGAAATGTTTGAAGCAAAATTTATCATTTCAGACACAAGTACGGAAAAGACTTTCGCCAAATTCACACTGACAGTTGGGAAAGATTAATATAAAAACGACAATCATGATACCAGAGCAATTTGAAGATATAAGGTCATTCACGACAGAAGAAATCCCGGCAGCGATGCAACTTCTCGTTGATGATGCGCTGATTGAGAAAATCATTATTCTCGTGTTCGGTGAAAACTATGTTAATGAAGTGAAAAACATTCTTCGCAACATCAAAAACGCAACCGAACTTCAAAAGAAATTAATGACCCAATGCAAAAGATGGATTGTGTCAAATTCAATGAAAGCCATTGAAACACAAGGATTTGAGACAATTAAAAACGGCAAAGCATATCTTTTCACGGGCAATCACCGCGACATCACCCTTGATGCCTTCATGCTTCAGATCAGCATGATTGAAAACGGACTCAACTCATGCAACATCGCCTTTGGCAGCAACCTGATTCTAAACAAGACCATCGATATTTTCAGCAAGGCCAACAAGATGTTCAAAGTCGAAAGGTCACAGAATATCAGAGAGTTAGCCATAAATTCACAACATCTCTCCGACTATATAAGATACCTTATTAAAGATAATCAATCAGTCTGGATCGCCCAGCGCAACGGCCGGACGAAAGACGGCAACGACAAAACCGACCACGGCATCATCACTATGTTTTCGATGTCAGGCGACCGCAACGATTTGATTACCAATCTTTCGGAACTCAACATCACGCCAGTGGCCACGTCGTACGAATTTGAGCCATGCGCCATGATGAAAGCCCGCGAGCGTTACATCACTGAGCGCGACGGGAAATATGTAAAGCAACCGATGGAAGACATGGACAGCATGACATCGGGCATCAAAAAGAAGAAAGGCATCGTGAACATCGCCATCTGCAAGAGCATCACGAGTGACGACCTGAAAGAATACGATGGCGCCGATAAACGCGTCGTCATCCAGGCTGCCGCCGATTTGATTGACAAAAGAATATACGAAAACTACAGGCTTTATCCTAATAATTTCATTGCATACGACTGGTTGTCAGGCACTTCTACATTTAGAAGTCATTATACCGAAGAGGATAAAAACATTTTCAAAGCGTATTGCGACAAAATTTTCTCGAAACTCTACGAAGAACTTGGCAGCGAAGCGGAACAGCGCTTCACAGAGATTCTGCTTGGGATTTATGCGAATCCTGTAGAAAACAAAATTAAAAATTCCTGATTATTTCGGTGAAATTCGACCAATCCTCAACACGATACCCTCTGATATCGCGCACTGACTTTTTAAACCAGTCAACCTTCGACAAATCCATAATGGCTTTTGTCAGATTCACCAAACTGTCGCTTCTCGTCATATATGTACTCCCCTGAATCCACTCGAATCCATCTTTCAGAAGAAGCTTCTTAATCTCATAATATGCATTGTGGTAATGCTCACCATAATGCACCTTCAGATTAGAAACGGCCATATCAAAACTCAAAGCATACATTATGCAACGAATTTAAAAAGGTCTTGCGGCCCGAAAAAAATATCACCGGCATCGGTCTTTACAGAAATCACAATGCCAATAAATGAATTATTCTCAACTTCAATCACTTGACCTTCAATCCAATTGACTTCATTTGTAAGGTCAGGTGAAACCAAAACGCTATCTCCAACTTTCATATTTTATTTTTTTGCAAAAGTAATATTTTTTCAAAAAAAAATAATTGTTTTCATCAAAATTTTCACATCGCTAACTCTCCCCATTTGTCCATCAAATTCTGAAGTTCCTCTTTTTTCTTGCCGTACGACCAATAGAAATCGTCGTCAATTTTAACTTCAGGATGCGATGTCGGGTCGGCCATAATCTCATCAAGCATGGCGAGTTCTTGCTCACGTTCCTCAATTTCCTCCTCTAACCTCTTGATTTCCTTTTCGATACGTCTCTTTTCGCGGTCGTCTTTCTTCTTAGCCTCATAATCAATCTTACTTTGTGAAGTCTGAACCTCCTGCGGTTGATACTTCTGTTTCTTGTTCAGGTCATCGAGTTCCTTGATGCGTTTCTCTTCGAGGAAATCGTAAATATCGCCGATGTATTCCTTGATATGCGGTTTTTTAAATTCATAGACTTTGTTGGTCAGGCCTTGCAGGAAGTCGCGGTCGTGCGACACAACTATCAGAGTACCATCGAATTGTATCAGAGCAGACTTCAAAATATCCTTTGAGAGCATGTCAAGATGGTTTGTCGGCTCGTCGAGAATCAGCAGGTTTGTCGGGAAAAGCAGCATCTTGGCGAGAGAGAGCCTTGCCTTCTCGCCGCCCGAAAGCACCTTCACTTTCTTGTCAATCGTCTCACCGCTGAAAAGGAACGCGCCGAGCAGCGACTTCACCTTCACGCGCATGTCGCCAGTCGCCACGTCGTCGAGAGTCTCAAAGACTGTCTTTTCCGGATCAAGCATATCCTGCTGATTCTGAGCGTAATAACCGATTTTCACTTCATGTCCGAGCTTTACTTCACCTGTATAATCGAGAACACCGGCGATGATTTTCGACAGTGTTGATTTCCCTTCGCCATTACGTCCGACGAAGGCTATTTTCTCGCCGCGCGGAATCAACAGATTGATATCGTTGAGGATACATTTCTCGTCATAGCATTTCCCGACATGATTCAGTTCGAGTGTCACCTTGCCGGAATGCGGCGCGGGCGGGAACTTGAAGTGCATCACCGACTTGTCGCGGTCGTCGATTTCGACGATGTCCATTTTCTCGAGCTGTTTCACGCGCGACTGCACCTGTTTTGCTTTCGTGGCCTTATAACGGAACCGTTCGATGAACGCCTCGATGTCTTTTATCTCACGTTGCTGGTTGTCGTACGCAGCCTTCTGCAAGTCAATGCGTTCCTCGCGACGCTCCACAAATTCGGTATAAGCGCATTTGTAATCGTAAATCTTTCCGCCGGAAATCTCTATTGTCCTTATTGTGATATGGTCGAGGAAAGCGCGGTCGTGCGAAACCATGAAAATCGAGCCGTAATAACTTTTCAGATAACCCTCGAGCCACTGAATTGATTCAATATCAAGGTGATTCGTCGGCTCGTCGAGGAGGAGCAGGTTCGGTTTCCTCAGCAGAATCTTGGCAAGTTCCACGCGCATCTGCCAGCCGTTGCTGAACTCGTTCATGGCGCGGTACATGTCGTCGTGGTCAAAGCCGAGGCCGACGAGGATACGCTCCGCCTCGCCCTCTATCGAATGGCCGCCAATCAGGATAAGCCGCTCGTTCAGCGTACTCATCTTCTCGCAAAGTTTCTGATAACCAGCACTTTCGTAATCAGTGCGTTCCGACAGTTCCTCTTGAAGCTGCGCAAGTTTTTTCTCAATCTGATGATATTCGTCAAAAGCCGTCATCGTCTCATCGAGGACTGTCTTTGTGGAATGGATGTTTTTCTCCTGCGGGAGGTATCCGACGGTGACGTCATCTGACATGACGACGTTGCCGTGCGACGGCTGTTCGAGGCCGGCGATTATTTTAATGAGCGTTGTCTTTCCGGCGCCGTTCTTTCCCACGAGGCCGATGCGGTCTTTCTCACGAATCATGAAGTTGATGTCGGTGAAAAGATCCTGGCCAGTGAAATGTATCGAAAGATTCTGTATTGAAATCATAATAAAAAAAATAAAAACCGATTTATATCCAATAATAACTTAAAAAATACATTTATTTCATTACCAACGAATTAATTTTTAGAGATTACCCACCACTCACACCGGACATTCTCTTGTGGGTAGTCATGGAGGAGGTATTGTTGTAGTTCGAGCATATTCTAATCATTTGACAATTTCCCAAAAGCCACCATTATCAGGGCCGTTCCGCTTAACAATACCCCTGTCTTGCAGTTCCTTCATTCTCGTTGCAATCGTTTGCCGTGATTTCCCTATTTGAGCAGCCATCTGTGTGGTTGTAATGAAATTATCAGACACTATTAACTCAATGATTTTTTTGTCTGTTTGTGTAAGGTTTCTGTAAAGTTTCTGTAAAGTTTCTGTAAAGTCGCCCTTCCGACCATCCTGCTCTTCAATATCTTCTGCGTCATCTCCATTACTTACACAGACACCTTCGATTTCAACGACATTGAACTTTGGCAATGTCAGCACAAAACTGTCCCATGGAGTTGAGAAAGCTGGATCAAATCCCTCTTTATAACCTTCGTGTTCTTTATAGGCAGAGATAATCTTCTTGAAACCAGAGCCTCTACGCTCCATATACTTCAATCGGTTAAACACATCTGCCAGAACAGGGTTTCTTCGGCGAGAGGCCATTTTCATCACGTCCATGTCTTTGATGGAACCGCCGTCCATAAGTCCACCTGGCGAGAATATCTCAAGCCGATCATCATACATGTCAATGTGTATCTCACTTCCCAACTCCAGATAATTTCGATGAATGAGAGCGTTCACTAATCCTTCTTCCACGGCACGCTCTGGGTATTCTGGGTATTCAAGACGATTGTCCGGAGTCTTGCGCCAAGCCTTCTTGGAGTTTCGTTTGACAAAGTCCATACCTGCTTGCAGGAGTGTAACCAAGCTGCCGCTGTATTCCTCATCGTCCAAGGCATCCATCACACCATTTGCCTTGTCCACTCCATTCCAACGAGTGCAGAAAAGACGTGAATGACGCACAGGCGAGTAGTCAGCAAGGAGGGCACCAGCATTAGTCAGTTCGCCCTTCTCATTGACGATGCCAAATGACTCGTAATCACTATCTTCAAACGAGCGGTTGGTGCGTTTGAAGTAGGTGGCACGTAAAACGGTGAATGCCATATCCTCAAATCTCCAGCGAGACACTTGGCTGTCATACGATACATTGGATCCCTTCAGCACCAGTTCCTTATGTTTCGCCACACTTGCCACCACACTCTCATTACCTACACGCACAAAGGCCTGCATCTGTCCATCACCAATGTAATAGTAAGGTGTCTGATCACCTGGCATTACATCAAGTATCACAAACTCCTTGTCCTCACACTTGGCGAACGAAAGTTTGAAGTTGGGTATAGGGTCGATGTGGCTTTTGATAGTCTCGCTGATTTTTTCCGAGTCGTCTTTAGCATCAGCAAGTCCCAGCAATGTACCATCATCAGCGATGCCCCATACGAGTTTACCGCCAATACCATTGGCAAAAGCACTTACGCTCTTGCACCAACTCTTTGGTTTCTTCACCTCCAGAGCTTGTTTCTTGTCGTATTCTGTTGCTTCGCCGATCAGTTGGCGGATGTCAAGTATTTCCATTGTATGTCGTTTAACTTTATTTCAATTAACTTCACGCCAGCATCATTTTCTGTCGCAAATGCTTATCAATCTTCACCTTCTCAACAAGCCCATTCGGGAAGCAGAATTTCAGATGCTCACGGTCGGAGGTAGGCTTTACCTTGTGGATGATGCGGTGGTACGAGGGCAAAAGAATGATAATGTTCGATGTGTCGTTGTTCATGCTCTCGGTGAAGGAGATGATGCTAATAGAGCATAATACAAATGTTAAAAGTAGATTACTGATTCGTATGTCCATTCTTCCTTTCGTTTACTTCTTCCATGTATCCTGCAGTAATTATTCCCGAAGGTAAAGCGATAATAGCAATTCCAACGAGGGCTGAAATCATGCTTACCACTCTACCAATATCAGATATAGGATAGATGTCACCATATCCAACTGTGGTTAATGTGCATGTTGACCAATAAAGGGCATCAAAGAAATCGTCAAAGAACAGTTCTCCTGTTCCTGGGTTCATAGATTGCTCTACGTTAAACATGAACAATGCCGTAACAAATATGTAGAACAAGGCAAAGCCGACAACCGTCAACAGCACAGGGGCTTTCTTTCTGAACACCTCCATAACAATTTGTAGTGGTTCGTAATATTTGAACACCTTAGCGATACGGAGAATACGCAATAGACGCCATGTTCTTAGCACTCTTAGTGAGTCATTCACATAGCTGATTGCGGGAAGAATCGTTATGAGATCAATAATAGCAATCAAAGTAAAAGGATACATTACAAAAGCCCTTATACCACTTTTTCCGCTTCTAAGATCTGCTGTTGCCCAACGCACCAAATAATCGGCCACAAACAGAATTGTCACAACAGATTCTATTGTTGTGAAAACCGCATTATGACTACGAAACATCAGCGGAATAATGCTGACAACTATTGCCACCTGCATTATCCTATCATATATGTTAGAAATGAGATTGTTGTCCTCACTCAATTCTATTATCTCAAATATCTTCTTTCTCATCCTTTATTTTGCAAACACTATTATATTACCTATTTCGTCACAAGCAATTTATTAAAGGTGCAATTTGCCATCACTATTCTGTATGATGCCTTTATTAATTGCTTGATCAATGGCTATATTGAGAGCCTCATCGACCTTTGTACCTCTACGTGCAAATCCTAGTTTTTTTGCAGCGATGAGAGACAGGGAATCCATGTCTATGGAGAACTGCTCCCTTACAGATTCAATTACGACATTCGATATCTCTACAAGTGGAATGTCCGTTACATCCCTGCCGCTATTAGGACGATAGTTTACGTATGAGTCAGCCGATTCCTTGTCCTTCCATATTGTTATACCTTTTCTGTCAGGGCATGTATAGAAACTTCTGTTGGCGATTTCTGTAAAGTCACGAATCATCGTTGGAGTAACACGGGCTTCACCTCTCATACTGCAAACCCTTCTGCAAAGTTGCATGAGAGTAATAGGCTGTTCTTTTTCGATGATACAGGCTGCTATGACTTCATTCTGAGACAGTTCGCTCTGATTAGGAATATACTCTACGTAGTCAATAGCATTTGTTGTTACATTCTTTTCTTCCTGCTGTGAGGCATCAAACTTCTTTGCAACGAACTTCTCTTCCACCACAGGAGCATTCTCTATCCTGTTAATGATACGTTTGATGACACGATCAGGGTTATTGAACCAGTCAATGCTCCATACACGCATCATCTGCCACTTCAGATTACCAAGAACGGAAGGTTGTACTATCTCACGGTCGCGTGTTGTCTGCGTGTTGTGATAGCCATCACCATCAAGCAGTATTCCGAGCGAGTAAATCTCAGGATTCTTCTTTGATGCGATGGCAACGTCCACCTTAAACTGCGAGCGACCTACACAAACTGAAGCATTGTATCCCTTTTCTTTTAAGGTTTCTGCTATCTGTTTGGCGATTACACTATCACCAGAAGATATCAGAGCATTCTCTGCCTGTATCAGAATATGTTGTTCTGCATATTCGAGGAAGTGTTTCAATCCCTCAACACCTTTAGCCTTTGAGCGCTTGAGGTCTATCTGTGTAGATTTCAGTGAGGAGAACACCATCATCTCTTGACGTGCACGACTCACTGCAACATTCAGTCTTCTCTCACCACCTTTGTTGTTGAGAGGTCCGAAATTCATTGAAACCTTACCATCCTTATCAGGACCATACCCGATTGAGAAGAGGATAATATCACGTTCATCACCCTGTACATTCTCTAGATTCTTGACGAATATCGGCTCATACAGAGCATCTGCTGCCTCACGGAGAGACTTGTCCTTATCTATTTTCTCCTGTAGCAGGTCCTCGATCAGGTTCTGCTGAACAACGCTAAAAGATATAATACCTATGCTATGCTTCTCTGAATCATCCATCTTCAAGCGACGAACGACCTCATTGACAATGGCATCTGCCTCAGCTTTGTTGCTACGCTTACCACCCTTATCGTACACACCATTTACGGGAACATACTGTACCTTCGTCTGTTTGTCATCAACAGAAGGGAATGTGATAAGGGATCCTTCGTAATACTCGTTGTTTGAGAATGCTATCAGCGATTCATGCTGTGAACGATAGTGCCAGTTAAGCTGTAGAGAAGGAATCTGAAGGGTGCGGCAATCCTCCAAAATGCTCTCCATATCATCGATGTCCGCTTCATCCTCGTTTACATTTGTTGAACTGAAGAAACTTGTAGGAGGCATCTGTTTAGGGTCGCCAACAACTATCAGGGCCTTGCCACGCGCAATAGCACCCACAGCCTCACTTGTAGGCATCTGTGAAGCTTCGTCGAATATGACGAGGTCAAACTTGTCCTGCGTCAGCGACAGATATTGTGCCACGGACATAGGACTCATGAGCATACAAGGGCATAGTTTCTTTATCAGCTCTGGTATCTGGTCAAGAAGGTCACGAATCGACGTTCCTCTACCACCGTTGCTTATGTTACGGCTTACGAGTCCAATCTCGCTACTGCTGCTTATGTTATCTGTAACATGAGGAACATTGTCAGCCAGACGTGTACATAGTTCCAATTCACTCAACTTCTGGAACTCTGCAGTCAGTTTCTTGTATAGAGAAACCGTATCATCGAATATCGCTCCCTCAAATGTTCTGAGTATAGAGTTCTCTGCAATCTTCTTCTGTGCAAGAGCCTTGAAGATTGTCTTTCTCACCATAGAAAGCACATCTGGGGCATTGACACGTTCTCTTTCGATAAGTTCAACCACTGCACCAAGGCCAACATTTTTCAGTTCCTTCCTATACACACACCACTGATACCAGTCGCGTATGCCAGAAAGGTTCTTGCTCCATGAAGACAATTTTGAAGACATATTGAGCAATTCTTCTTTTAAAGGAAGAATATCATCACTATATGTAGCATCAAAATACTTTGTGATAGCCTTCTGTGTATCAGCAATCTGTCTATGTAGCTTCATGTACTCTGCCAATGAAGAGATAAGTGAATCCACCTCGTTCTCAACTATATACTGATTGAATCCACGAAGTTTATTTAAGAATGCACGTTTAGCAAAGAACTTCGGTATGAACCATTTCGCCTTTGCCTTTCGCCATTCCGTATATAGTTCTTCAGCATCCTCTTTGAAGATTTCCGGGGTGTTGTTCTTCAACAGCTCATCACGTTTCTGGGAGGCGGTAATAAGCTGATCGTAATTCTTCTGTGCATCGCTGATGATCCGCAAAGCTGCATTCAATGATTCACGCAGTTTTGATTCTCCAGCTAGGTCGCCCTCTTCAATGCTCATGCCAAGCAAACTATTCTGTGAAGGCTGTCCGACAATACTCATCACAGATTCCAGACGTGCGCCAAGCAGATGCTCGTATCTCATCCACTCGTCTTTTGAGAAATTTTCGGTAAAGGAGTCAGAAAGGATGTCAACATCCATTGGCTTGCAGTCATCAAGCTCGTATCTGATGATGCAGTCGTACAGGGAGAAACCGTCTGCCCCCTTGTATTCATGAAGGGCTTCCATGTATTCAATCAGTTTCCTACGCTCTTCAAACAATGACTCTGACGTGTGGGCATATTCGCTTGGGCTTACGGTGTGCCTGACGTTGAGAGCCTTGGCTAACTGATCGAGAATATGACGCTTGGTGGCTTTATTAGAGTGCATCTCCAAACAGAATGGATCTAGGCCGATTTTAGCTAGACGGCTCTGAACCACACTTAGTGCAGCCATCTTTTCTGCCACGAAAAGCACACGCTTTCCTTGGAAGAGAGCATTGGCAATGAGGTTCGTGATAGTCTGTGACTTACCTGTTCCTGGAGGTCCATACAAGATGAACGAATGTCCAAGACCAGCCTCGAATACCGCTGCCATTTGTGAAGAGTCAACAGGTACAGGCAACGCGAGCTGTTCAGGTTTCATTACCTTATCCTTCTCCTGCAGCGTTGCCTGCAATGGTTCCGGTTGCCATGTAAGACGTTGCTGCGCAAGACTCTCTATCACCTTGTTCTCCATCAGTTCCTCACGATGGTTATGAATATCGTTCCACATCAAGAACTTGGAGAATGAGAATACACCAAGTATGCTTTCTTCCTCCACATCCCATCGTTTCTGATTCTTCAGAGCATCACGTATAATGGCGAATATCAGAGAAACGTCAACACCATGTTCATCCTTTGGCAGAGGGTCAAGACCAGAAATCTTTATGTCATAGTTCTGTCTTAGGAACTCTATCAGCGTCACGTTGAGCATTATATCCTCATCGTTCGTTCTAATATAGTACTGTCCCTTCTTATATACCATCTCCACAGGAAGCATAAGGATAGGAGCATAGCGAGGAGTTTCACTTCTTTCTGTCTCAAACCACCTCAATGCACCTATAGTGAGGAACAGGGAATTAGCACCAGTCTCTTCGATGGCATTTCGTGCAGCACGATAAATATTCTTTAGCGTATTCTTCGTTTCTAGTTCCGTTTGATAAGTATGAAGATAACGATGCTGTATGTCATTGCTTATCAGAGCCTGTAGCGCAGGATAAAGTTTTGATCGCACCAATCTTTCTTCCTGATCAAAGCGCATATCCACATTCGGTTTTTCTGCTATCAGGTATTCCTCACCATCCTGAAGATGATCTTCCAGTTTGTCAATATCAAATGATATAAACTGTATAGCTTTCTGTCTTAGGTACAGGTTAAGCATATTGTTTCGTAGCGAAAAATCCAACAGCTTACGTTCCCAGATATCCAACCTTGACAGTTCACGCTCAGAGCCGACAACTTTCGAAAGGTCATAGCGAGAAGGTTCCTTAACATCGAGAACACACTCATCATGTTCCACGCCTTCAACGTCCTGCAGCTCCCAATTGCCGTTATTCATGATTCTCTGCGGCATTGGACGTATTCCCTCCAGGCGACATCTACGAATGTCAATCATCATCTCAAATAGAGAGATGTCGGCAAGGTTTCGATTCGCAATTTTGATGGCTTCTTCAAAAGAAGTTTTCTCGTCTGTTATCTTCGTTGATTCCACAACAAGCATTTCTCCGATGCCGTTGGAGCATTTCTTCTCTACGTATGACACATCATCGCAAACACTGTACTGGCAACAGTCGTCCACAAGCCATACTGCAAGATACGCATGGCCTTTCTGTATAATGACAGCCGAATTAATGCCAATGGCCTCCAGCACACTCGCAAAGAGAATTGTCAGTTCGATGCAGTTACCGAGTTTTGAAGACAGCACTTGCTCTGGCAGAGTTATACGCTGACCGATAACCTCAAAGCTTGCTGGTAAAGAACGATATACAATATTCTCACTATGAAGGGCAGCATATACAGCTGCTATCTGTTTTACAACATCAGCGGTATTTCCGGACTGATATTCGGAAAGTGACGAGCTGCCAGTTATCTCCTTCAGAACCTTAGCTGCACTGAGCACCACTTTGTTGATGAGAGGATGGTTAGGTGTCACGAATGAGGCTAACGACTGTGGCAGAATGCTTGTGCCAAGCCATTGATCGTATGGCATCAATTCTATCTCGTAATCCTTTCTGAATATCTCCTTCTTTTGCTCAGGCGTATTTGCATCAGACCAAGCCACTATGGTAAACCAAGTCTTCACCTTCTCCGTAAGAGCCCCCATCATCTTAACTGACGGCTTCATGGAAAAACCGATCAGTCTTACTTCCTTTCCCTCTGGTAATAGTGGTATTATAGGAGTTATGGTAGTCTGAAAGTATTCGCCACTGCATTCCACACAAACGTCATTGATGTCGTTTTCTTTTGACAATAACAATGCAGACTCACAGATGTCTATGCCATTATTTATCAAGGCATAGTTCACGGATTTTATGTATTGAAGATTAAGTTCTATCATAATGATTGTTTTGTTAATCACCTATTGAAATTACAATTCCAAATACTAAATACTCGTATTTATTCAATGTATGAAATAATTCTTATCTTTTCCTTTTTTTGTTTGTAACCATCCAAAAACCAAAACACTATCTTTTTTTTCTCTATGTAGACCAAGAGAGGTTGACGAGATGTTGTTTTATTCATTTTGATTGTCTTTTTATTGCGTACTATTCAATCATCACCTCCCAAAATCCTCCTTTGTCAGGACCTACTCGGTTGAGGTATTTGCCACGCATTGCTGTGATGTTGGCACTGATGGATTTTACGCTAATTCCTACAGCCTCGGCCATTTCTTGCTTTGTGATATATGGATTGGCTAGCACCAAACGGAGAATCTGCAATTTGTTTTCTGTCAACTTTTCGCCAAGATTGTTTGCTTTTTCTGTCACCTTTTCTATCACCCTAACGTGATTTTCTATCACCTTTTCCTCGTTTTCTATCACCTTTTCTTCGTTTTCTATCACCTTTTCTTCGTTTTCCATGACTTCAGACACCTTTTCAGACACCTTTTCTATCAACTTTTCGTTGTTTTCTGTCAACCCAACCTCATTCTTGCGAACAGTAACCTTTAATATGAAAGCGTCAAGATGAACCTTTGGCTCGGGAGTATGGTTGACATTGAGTTCACGATAGATACGATCCATACCCTCACCAAACTCCTTGACATACTTGTATGCCTTGAGGTATTGGGCTATCTTGGGATTACGAGAGAAATGGGTATGACGGATATTGTCGGGACGCACAAGCCCAGGGAGATCACCCGGTGTCTCAAAGACAATACGGTCATCGAACATCATGAGTCGTTTCTCGTTTCCATCAACACCTTCTATTCGGCGAGTTTTGTCGGACACACCGATAGCAATCGTGCCTCCATCAGCATTTGCCATTGCCACAATAGGGACGGCCAACGCCTTTGGCTCTATCTGCACACTCTTACAGTCGAACGTTTGTCCTTCTTTCCGTGTTATTATGTCTTCTATCGTTAGCGTCATATTGCTGTTTTACTTGTTTCTTTATCTCAAAATCTTCAACCCTCCCGCCACTCAGCGAAGCTGTCTCTTGTCTCCTGCAACCTGACACTGTATAACTCAACGTTTTGCGGCAACTTCACTTTTATCCTTTCAGCGAAATCAGCCAGCATGTTCTCCGTCGTCGGCTGATAAGCAACGCAAACGATCTTGTCGAAATTCCGCTTCGCGCTCTCAACGAAATCTTCCGGCATGTTTGTCCCGATGATGAAGGAATGGTCGAGACGCTCTACGACTTCCTCATTAACAATCCGCTTAAGGTCGTGAAAATCAATCACCATCCCGTTCTTCGGATTCCCCGGCTCATCAATCGGCAGGCCTTTTACAGTGACTTGAAGCTCATACGAATGACCGTGGATGTTACGGCATTTGCCGTCGTAACCGACCAAGGCGTGCGCCGCCTCGAAGTGAAATATTTTCGTCAGATAGAACATCTTTTTAGTGTTAAGTGTGGAGAGTGGAGTTTTTTAGTTTATTACTATTTTCTTTAAGGCTGACTTTCCGTTTTCAGAGATGACATTTAGGAAATAGATTCCGTCGTTGAAGCCGCTGACATCTATCGTTGAGGTCTCGTCAACAGCATCAAATATCATAACTAATTGACCGACAGCGTTATACATATAAACCGCATCAAGATTTTCTCCGCTGACGTTTATCGTCGATGTTGCCGGATTCGGCCACACGTTGACGCTCATCGTCACGTAGTCTTCACCGACACTCCACGTCGCATCCCAGATCATCTCGGCGTAATCCATGTTGTCGATGAACGGGTTACGGTTTCCCTGAATGCTGTAAGCCGCGTTGTTCCTGTCGATTTCCTTTTGGTCAACGGGGTCGTCGCGATGCCAGCGCAGAAGCATGTCCATCGCCCAGTCTTTTATCACCGACTTGTTTGTCATGTCCGACGTTTTCCAGCTGCCGTCCTCCTGATAATACCTGACACTCACATACATGAGCGTACGGGCGATGTCGCCTTTGTACTCGTCGATTGGCTCAAAGACAGTCCCGCTGAAGCCCGATGTCTTGCAACTGCCTAATTTAGAGCCGTTTTCAGAGGTCCAGCTTGCGTTTTTCACCTCGCCGAAAGCGTAGTTGCTGCGTTTGCCGTTCACATAGCCGTCGGTCGGGATGACATGCAGGATGTCTGTTTTATGATAGCTGTCATCGTTGGTCCACGACTGCGCCCAGAGATGCTCGCGGTTGTAGCAGTCGCCCTCGCCGCTGTAGTTTCCGCAGTTCTCGCCGAAGTCATACTGGTAAGGCGGATTACCGCCCGGCACATCCGAATAAATGTCCCAGACCTTGCCGTTCGGCTTCATGTCGGTCTGCCTGTATGCATTCAGCAACTCCTTGTAACTCACGTGATTATCATTCTTGATGATGTTGTGAAGTGCCGTTTTCAATGCGCTTCCCGTCTTGCCTTCAGCGGAATTATAATAGCCCGCAGGTTGTGCCTCAAGCGCGAAAACACATAAAACCAACGATATAAAAAAAAATATCTTTTTCATCACAAATGAATATTATTTTCAATTTAAAATAACGCCACGATTCCGACTGCCAAAATTGCCAAGGCAGCCAAAACATTTCCCAAACTGTTGATTAACAGCTTGATTTGCGAGAATTTCGTTCCGATTCCAATCAATCCCCAGATGACTCCGCAGCCGAAGATGTGCACTGGTGTCATGTCACCAAGCAAAGGCAGAAACGCTTCATTTGACATCAGTCCGGCGATGAAAGGGTTGATTCCCAATGCGATGGCGAGAATCAGAAGATGTTTTTTCCTGTCGATTAAAAAAAGGTTCTTACCGCTTTTGATTTTCAGCGTGTCGGTGATTGTCCTGAAGGCAATCATGAAACACAAAACGAGCACCACTATTTTTGCAATGCTGTCGAATTTCGGCATGAAAGTGCCGCCAAGCAGTCCGCCGAGGAAATAGAAAAGAGCTTGTCCGAATGCCAAAGTGCACACGAACAAGAGGTTACGTCCCCAGCTGTTTTTCGCCTCCACGTTGAAGGCGGTCGAAGCCGTCTCGACGCAGAAAGTGAGGGCGATGATGAACGTCAAGCTTAATGCCATATTTTTTGGGTTAAGAGAGTAGAGAGTAGAGTTAAGAGAAAACTTTACGGCTCTCTTAACTCCACTCTCTCATCTCTACTCTTTATTTGATTCTTTCAAGCTGCACTGTGAAGTGGCGCATGAGTTCGGCCTCCCAGGTGATGCGGACGCCGTGGTTGATGGTGTCGCGGCGTTCATAGACGTTCTTCAGAGCTGCTGCGATGACGTCCATGTGGTTGTTTGTATAGACGCGGCGCGGGATGCAGAGGCGCACGAAGTCGAGGCCGCCGAAACGGTTCTCGCGTGTGACCGGGTCGCGGTCGGCGAGCATGTAGCCGATTTCGCAGGCGCGGATGCCGGCTTCGAGATAAAGCTCGCATGTCAGCGTCTGGGCCGGGAACTCTTCCTTAGGCACGTTGACCAAAATCTTGTCGGCATCGACGAAGATGGCGTGACCGCCGGCAGGACGCTGGTAAGGAATGCCGTATTCATCGAGTTTGTCGGCGAGGTATTTCACCTGTTTGATACGTGTCTCGACCATGTCGAACTCGCAGTTTTCCTTCAGACCCACTGCCAGCGCGTCCATGTCACGGCCGTTCATGCCGCCGTATGTGAGGAAGCCCTCAAACGGGATGCAGAACAGCTTGGCGCCTTCGTACCATTCTTTCTTGTTGGTGGCGATGAAACCGCCCATGTTGACGAGACCGTCCTTCTTCGCGCTCATCGTCATGCTGTCGGCGTAGCTGAACATCTCCTTCGCAATCTCGGCGATGGTCTTGTCGGCATAGCCTTCTTCGCGCGTCTTGATGAAATAGGCGTTCTCGACGAAACGTGCGCTGTCCATGTTGACCGGCACGCCGTATTTGTGGCAGAGCTCGCAGGTCTCGCGGATGTTCTTCATGCTGACCGGCTGGCCGCCGACTGTGTTGTTGGTGACGGTGAGGACCATGAACGGCACGTTGCCTTTGTTCTCTTTCAACACCTTCTCAAGGAGTTCGAGGCTGACGTTGCCTTTGAATGGCAGTTCGAGCTGTGTGTCTTTCGCCTCCGGGATTGTGACGTCGATGGCGAATGCCTTACGGCTCTCGATGTGACCTTTTGTTGTGTCGAAGTGGGCGTTGCCCGGGACGACCATACCCGGTTTCACGAGGTAAGAGAACAGCACGTTCTCGGCAGCGCGGCCCTGGTGGGTCGGGATGACGTAGTTGAAACCTGTGATCTCGGTGATGGTGTCTTTCATGTGGTAGAAGCTGCGGGCGCCGCCGTAGCTCTCGTCGCCCATCATCATCGCCGACCACTGACGGTCGCTCATCGCGCCCGTGCCAGAGTCTGTCAGCAAGTCGATGTAAACGTGGTCAGACTTGAGCATGAACACATTGTTGTGAGCCTCTTCCAACCATTTCGCGCGTTCTTCGCGTGTGCTTTTCTTGATGGGTTCAACCATCTTGATCTTCCATGATTCTGCAAATGGTAATTCCATGATACTATATTTTTTAAGTTGTGTTTGATTTTGAATTTTAAGCTTTTAAATATTCTAATAAATTTAAAAAACGTGCAAAATTACGAAACATTTTTGAATAAAAAAACAAAATCACGATTTAGTTTCCATTTGGAAATATTTGTCGAAATAAGCCCGCAGCCGCGTCTTGTCTTTCGCCATCTCACGCAGTTCCTGAAGACGGACGGCGTTTTTCGACTCCGGGATCCACAGTTTGAGGTAGCCGCCTTCGAGATATTTCTCTTTCAGATGATCGCAGACACGTTGATAATGTTGCTCTTCGGTGTAATCAGGGAAATGTTTCAGACTGTATTGGACAGTTCGTTGTATGACAATATCTGTGTCGATGATTCTGTCGGCCTCGGCCACGATTTTGCCGTAGATGGTGCGCGGCTCGTGGTCGGAGGAGGCGCGGTGGTCTTCGGCGGCGTCGCGCATTATTTGAAGCTGCCCGTCGGTGAACCACCGCCTCAGATTTTCATCCGCCATGATGATTTTCCCGGAGTCAATGTGATGATTGTCACGGCCGTTTACAAGCCCGGTGTCGTGATACGCAGCGATGGCGTAAACCATGTTGAGGTCAGTCTCGGGATAATTTTTCGCGATATTCAGGCTTTCATCAATGACCGTCGTGACGTGGTCGAGGCGGTGAGCCTTGTCGAAATTCTCATAGCGAGGCAGAATCTCCTTTTCGATATAAGATTTCAGAGACGAATTTACAGAGTCCATTTTTCAAAATTTGATCGCAAAAGTAAAAATAAAAGCGCAAACAATATCAGTTAAATAAAATTTTCTCAGACGAACCATTAAAAATCGGCGTATAAGTCAATTATTTTAATTAACTCATTTTAAAACTCTTCCGGCAGCAGCAGCGAGTCGGGCGCACCTTGTTCAATCAGTGTCTTGTTGTATCTCTTTCGGTTACGGAGTATTTTGCGTTTCAACCTTTCGTTTTTGTTAAAATGTTTGTAAATCAACGAGACGGGATTGATGACTGACGCCGGCGGCTGCTTGACTGGCTTCCTGTTCAAAATTCTCGGGTCAACGGTTTTTGTTACATGAGGTATGGCAAAAGGTTGTTTTATCGGCATTTTCGCTATGATTTCATTGATGGCCGCCCTGTCCAAATACGGGTAAACATCAACTTCATCAAGAACGACAACAGCTCTTTTTATTTTGATTATCAATTCTTTATCAAATACACTATCACGATCAATAATGAAATCACCGTTTTCAAAACCGACGCAGCTCACCCACAAAGTGTCAATTTTCTTCAACATCAGCGAGAAGATTCCGTCGGCGTCCGCGATTACGCCGTAAAGCGATGTCTTGCTGATTATGTGAGCGTTGGGAACCGGTTGCAGACTGTCTTCAGAAACGATTCTGCCTTTCACCAAAGAAAAATCACCCTGCCCGCGCATACAAATCACACAGAAAAACAATATTGCAAAAAAGGCAGTTCTTTTCATTATTTTGCTCGTTAATAAGAACTTAACGGATGAATTTCGTTTTTATTATCTTGAAAAACAGTCAAAAACTGCACATTTTTCAGTGCAATATTTTATTAAAACTGCACATTTTTCAGTGCAGTTTTGAAAGAATTCTCTTAACCCTTCTATTTTCTCTCTTAACTATCCTTCAACGCCTCCACCGGATTGGCATTCGCCGATTTCCAACATCTTATCAACACTATTGAAATGGTGATAATCAACACGATAGCCAAAGAAAGCACGAAGACCCACCAACACATCGGAGTGCGGTAAGCGAACTTTTCGAGCCATCTGTCGATGATGAAATACGAGACCGATGCAGCGATGACAAAACTCACCGACACGATTTTCACGAACTGACTGCTGAAGATGCCGAGGATCTCGCGGACCGTCGCACCGTTCACCCTGCGAAGCGCGATCTCCTTCCTACGATATTGAGTCTCAAAGAGAACCAAGCCGAAAACGCCCATCAGCGAGATGATGATTGACACCACCGAAAACGTGGTAATCAGCGCCGCGAACTTCCTGTCGTAATCGTATATCCGCGCAAGCTCCTCATCGAAAAAATCGAAGCCTAAGTCGCCGCGATTCTTCTCCGGAACGTACTTCACGACCTCGTCTTTTATGAAATCGATGACGGCTTCGACATCCGCATCCGGCGTTACTCTGACATAAAGATTACCGAGCGACTTCCACGAATCCGGCCCGAAGACGTAAAACGCAAACGGTTCATTATCATATTGTAACGGCTTGAAATTAAAGTCTTTACAAAAACCGACAATCTTTGTCTCTTTGTTATGACCGACAATCTTGTCCTCCAAAGTAAGCCCGAATTTATTTTTCGCAACCTCATTGAAAATAAACGTGCCGAGACTGTCGTTTTCAGCCACTTTCGAGAAATCTTCACCTTCAACGATGTCTATTCCCATGAATTTCAGGAAATTATACGAAACAGGATAACAGCTGAAATGGATTTCCTCGTTATTGAAATCACGCCCCCAGCCCATACGTCCGGCCGAGACCATCTGTCCGCTCGCGTATGCGACATCCACAATCTGCGGGTTTTTCTTCAGCTCCGACGCGAACGCCTCCCTGTCGGAGAAATAATAGCCGATTTTCGACGGCACCACGCCGGTCAGCAACATCTCCTTGTTGAAACCCATATCGTGCCTTAACATGTAATCGTGCTGAAGTTTGATAAACAACGAACTGATTATCAAAGCAATGGAAACGGCAAACTGCACACCGATGAGCATTGTGCGAAGTCTCTTGCCTGCCTTTGAGGAAACGAAGCTGCCCTTCGCGGCGACAGCCAGCGGAAACGATGTGATGTAATTCGCCGGATAGATGTTTGCGACCACAGCGAAAGCCAACCCGACAGCACATATTGCAAGGAAAATATCGTAATTGCTTGAAAGTGATATTGTTGGCGATACAAAACTCGCTATAAACGATGTCTCAACCGACCCGATGACCGGCAACGAAGCCACAAGCGCAATCACCACAAGACCGACGGCCTCAAAGAGGAAACTCATCTTCATCTGGGTCTTCGTGCATCCGTAAACACGGTAGGTGTTCACGCCGCGCAACCGCTGCGGCACCATCGCCATGAAGAAATTCACGAAGTTGATAAACGCTATCACTATGATTAACAAAGCGATGGCAATAAGCATCCGTGTTGTGGCAAGATTGCCTTTGTTTCCGCTTCCGCTCTTTTCATCAAAATAAGTCTTGGTGACAGGGATAACACGCACCTTCTTGATTTTGTCAGCATAATATTGACTTTCGCCTGAATCTGACAGGTCTTCTCCGAAATATCCGGCAAGATTCGCACGGCAAATCCCGGCCACATACTCAAGGTCGTCGGTGTTGACTTTTGCCATGCCATGAAACGACCACTCTTTTCGGTCATCAATCCAATCGTCACCAATTGAAACAACCGCATTCCACCAATTGAAATCACTGTTTTCAGGCATGTCGGGAATTATAGCTATAATGCTGTACACCATATCTTCATCCCAATCAGCTGAAAAACAGACATTTCCGCCCACGTCACGGTTCAACCGCTTTGCCATAGTTTCGGTCAGCACGACGGTTTTCGGCTCATCAAATTTGGAAAGAGTGCCACGCACAGGCTCAATCCCCAATACTTCAAAGATTTCGGCACTTGCTCTTACAGTGCTCATCGGGCAGGTTTCAAAGCCATCGCCAACGCGTATTATCACCCCCTGCGGGCTACAAGTGAACGAGGTCAAAACGCAATGAGATTCCACGCCAGGATTGTCGCCGAATGCCGACTCAATCATCGGGCGCGAGATAAAATTAGTGTAAGAGTCATCGGCATAAGGACTTGGCCATTCGAGAGTGACGATATGGTCGGCTTCCTTGAAGCTTTTGTTGAAGGTCAGCTCATAGCGCACCTGCACCATGATGACGTAAGCCGTGGCGAAGGCGACCGCCATCCCGACGACGTTGAGAACCGACGAGGCTGTGAAACGCTTGAGGAGACCAATGAAATTTTTGAAAAACATAATTCAGAGTTTTTTTTAACACGAGTTGCACAAGTTATTTATTTTTAACACGAGTTACACAAGTTTATGACACGAGTTGCACAAGTTTTTTCTGCCCGTGAAACTTGTGTTATCCACTTGTGAAACCTGTGTTTAATTTACAGCTCATCGTTCACATTATCAACTATTTTGCCATCGAACAGGTTGATGATTCTGTCGGCGTATGATGCATCTTTGCGCGAGTGTGTCACCATGACGACCGTGGTGCCGTCGTTGTGAAGTTCTGAAAGGAGTTTCATCACTTCCTGGCCGTTTCTCGAGTCGAGGTTGCCGGTCGGCTCGTCGGCGAGGATGAGTTTCGGGTTGGCGACGACGGCGCGGGCGATGGCCACACGTTGCTGCTGGCCGCCGGAGAGCTGCTGCGGGAAATGGTCGCAGCGATGCAGTATGCCCATGCGGCGCATTATCGCCTCGACCTTCTCGCGACGCTCCGCCTTGTTGATTCTCAAATAGATAAGCGGAAGCTCGATGTTTTCATAAACGCTCAGCTCATCTATGAGGTTGAAGCTCTGAAACACGAAGCCTATGTTTCCCTTGCGGAAAAGCGTGCGGTCTTTCTCCTTCAGTTTGCCCACTTCCCTGCCAAGAAGCTCGTACTCGCCTTCCGTCGGGTTGTCGAGCAGGCCCAAGATGTTCAGCATCGTTGACTTTCCGCAGCCGGAAGGTCCCATGATGGCGACAAATTCGCCGTCTTTGATTTCAAACGACACGCCGGCGAGAGCCGTTGTGATGATGTCTTCGGTTCTGAATTCCTTTACGAGGTTGTTAACTTTAATCATGATATTTTACATTTATAATCAAACCGACGAAAATACATCATATTTCGTGCCAAACTTTTAAATCATTAAAAATCAATATTTTACAAAACAAGCACAATAAAAACCGTCCAAAATTTGGACAGTAGGTGTCTAATTTTTGGACAGTCTTTATTTTGAATTTCATTCGAGTTTTGGCCAAAAAGTTAATTTTTTTTCGTTTTTGGCTAAAACTCAAAGCAAAAAACTGTCAATTTTCATCGACGAACCCCTTTCACGACAATTGGTTTGTGGCCTTTGGAGTCTTTCCATTCCGACAAAATTTTATCAATTTTTCGTTTAAACATATCTATCTGTTTTTCAAAATGTTATAATTTTAAAACACATTTTCCACCCGAGTTTTTCGGATATTTCACACATTTTCCACCCGAGTTTTTCAGATTCCACACACATTTTCCACCCGAGTTTCGGTTGCAAAAATACATAAAATCATAATCCGAAACTGTTTATGAAAAATTTTTCAACTAATTTCAGTTTCTCACCACCCAATTATCAATCTTTATGCCCTTAATGTTTTGAAAATGTTTTATATTATCTGTTATCAACGTCAAATCATTGGCATACGCAGTACCAGCAATCAGCAAATCTATTAAATCATTTACTTCAGTACCTGCGAGTTGCAATCTGGCTTTCTCTTTTGCTGCAAATTCTATTGATGGCTCAACAGGTAAGATTGTCACAGAATTTTCAAAAAGTTTAAGATTTTCGTACTTGTTTACTCCTGTATTTTGAAGAGTATATTCTACTCCGACCATCAACTCCGCAATTGTCAATAAAGAAACCGCACAATTTTCAAGTCCGACTTGCTTGATTTTTTCCTTAATGCCATATTTATTGCGAAACAAGAAACCACAAATATTTGTGTCGAGCAGATACTTTGCCATAATCAGATTTCAACTATTTCACGTTTTTTATTTCTCCCCGACTCGCAAACTTCAACAAATTCATCGGCTGTCAGCCCATCATCAGGCCATGAGGATGAGATTTTATCAAGAACATCATCACAATCTTCCGCCGTGATTTTTGGCTCTTTTCTTAACGATATATAAATCAATTCAATAAGGTTAAGTTTAACCTCATTACTTGAATTTTTTATTAAATTCCAGTATTTTTTTGCGGCTGGAATTGGCACGACGTCATTCATATCAAAATTTTTATTTGCAAAAGTACACTAAATTTTTGATTCACACATGTATTCTTTAAAAAAATCACACCCGCTCTGGCGCTCTCTTAACTCTCCTCTCTAATCTCTACTCCTTCTTCAAACTCTCAACCGGATTCGCGTTGGCGGCCTTAAGGCTCTGCCACGAAATCGACAACGCCGCCATCAGAAACACCGCGAGACCGGCGGCGATGAAAATCAACGGCGAGACGCTGATTCTGTAACTGTAGTCTTCAAGCCAGTAATCTATTAGGAACCAGGCGATTGGGACGGCTATCACGAACGACGCGAGGAACATTTTCAGGAAACCGCCTGTCAGACGCCTGAACGCCTCGGCGTTGGTAGAACCGAAAACCTTGTTGACCGCAATCTCCTTTGAACGCTGCTTCGCATAATACGTTGACATCGCCACCATTCCCAAAATCGAAATTATCAACGCTACAATGCTGAAAACCAATATGATATTACGAATGTCCCTCAAATCTTTGTAATAAGTCTCAGCTAAATAATCATCAAGATACATGCATTCCACATCGACGTTGGCCAATTCTTTGATTCTGCTTTTCACTTCCTCCATCGCCTTTGCGTGACGACCCGTCGTCTTCAGAATCAGATGCCACGGTGAGCCTGAATCTTCTCCCAACATCCTGACCAAATAAACGTCATTTTCGTTATTCTGCAAACAATTATAATCCTTGATGACACCACAGACATTATAACGCCAATTGTATTCCGGATCTAAGACCAATTCGGTGGCATCGTAGTCGAGGCCGAAACGACGCATCGCCTTTTCTGTAATCCACCACGTATCCGGCAAAGGCTCGGCATTTTTCGTAATTACCTCAAAACCAAGGATTTCAAAAGACGTAGTATCGCATGTCATCCAGTTCAATGAATACAGCCCGTCTTCTTTTTCAAAAGTTGAATTATTAGCATAACCAAGCGGGAAACCTTGAGAGAACCCAACCTCGACAACATCAGGGAGCTTCTCCAACTCATCCTTGAGCATCGGCAATGATTTCTCCTCAACAGTTTGAAAGACATTTGTGATATTTACCTCCATGATGTCGCGAGTCTCATGATTTAAAGGCTTGTTCATCAGATGGTTAAACTGCCACGACAAGGCTATCGTCAGCGAAAGCATCGTTATCGTCACCACATTTTGAATCATGATGAAAACCTTTCCGAAAACGAGCTTCGACTTCAGCCTGAAGCTGCCTTTCACCACGTCAACCGGCTTGAATTTCGAGATCATCATGGCGGGAATCAAGCCTGCGAGGACGCCGACAAGCAGGACTAACGCGGAACAGACCGCGACCTCATCAGCGGTGATGTCGTGAAACACGTTCACGTTCTTTCCGAGCAGCGGCAGCGTCACCGGCTCGGCGAGTCCGGCAAACAACGTTCCGAACACGAATGCGATGATTGTCAGCAATATGGCTTCCGAAATCATTCGCATTATCACACTGTATTTTGACGTCCCGAGAAGCCGCCTCGTTGCCATCTCCTTGGCACGGAAACCGGTCTGCGCGACAGTTAGGTTGATGTAATTTATCAAGGCGAAAAGCAGGATGAAAAACGCCACCGCCATCAAAACACTGATAAAAATCTTGTTTCCGCGATTGCAATTATTAAGGGCATAAAAATCCAAATCACTGAAATACAATTCATTATAATTATAGATATGCAGTTCTTTCCGTGCGCCGGACGCATAGATCCAATAAAACTCTTTGAAATATTCAAGCATATCGGCTTCCTTCTCCTTGAAGTCCGCGCCGGGATAAGTCTGGATGAAAAGCGTCACACCGGCAGCATTGTCAAAACTGTCATTTTTCACATATTCATTTATAAACTCGCCGTAATACTGCAAGTTATAAATGAAGTCAACATCCGGGAAGAATGAGTTTTCAATCTTCTCGAACACTCCGCCGACCACGACATTTGTTGACGTCACGCCCCATTTCACAAGGATCGACTTCCCCACCGGCGACAGTCCGTGAAACGCCCGCCTTGCAAACTCCTCCGAGATTATCACCTTGTCCTTCGTGTCCAACGCCGTCTCACGGTCGCCTTCCAAAAGCCTGAAAGAGAACATCTTAAGGAAAGTCGTATCGACAGCGAGCGACTTCGGCGAATAGTCAACGTCATAGATGTTAACGACTTGGATGTCAGTATTTTTCACGGCGCAGACGCTTTTTATCTCCGGATAACGGCTCGTGAGATAAGGTGTCAGGCCGTAGGCACACGCCACGAAGTCCTCGGTTCCGATCGTGTAAATATCTTCGGTGTTTTCCTGAAACGAATCGACGGTGAACTCCAGTTTCGCGAACTTCGCGATGAGCACGATGAACATCATGGCAACCGCCAGCCCCAATACATTAATTAATGTGTAGAGTTTGTTTCTGTAAAGAAATCTGAAATATGACAGCATATATTTTTTGTTTCAAAGTTTTTACCAAATATTGTGCCAAACTTCCAAATTATTAGCAATCAATATTTTACAAAAACAGTTAAAAATCAATTGTCCAAAAATTGGACAGTGGGTGTCTAATTTTTGGACAGTTGGCACGTAAAATATTTTGTCAAAAATTAAATTATTTCACACAAAATTATTACTTTTGCAGCCAAATCATATAAAGAATATGACTGACAAAATACATTACATAGTTGCATTGATTGCTGAATTTGCCGAACATTACGGACTTACCGACGCACAAGCTGCACGTTACATAAGCCGTTTCGGTGCTTTGCAACTTTGTGATGAACATTATGAGATTATGCACACACTCACTTTCCACGAAAACATTGAAAACATTGCAACGTATTGCAGAAGAATGGGTGGAGAACTTTAAATGACATGAAACTTTACCATGGGTCATATCTGAACATCGGCAAAATCAGCCTTGCAAAATGTAAGCGATACAAGGATTTTGGGAAAGCGTTTTATCTATCAGAAGACAAGAGCCAGGCTGAAGAGATGGCGAATAATGTTGCGGCCTTTATTGGTGGCACTCCGACACTAAATGTCTTTGAATGCGATGATAACATATTTAATGATAAGGAATCAAATCCGCTTAAAATCAAGATTTTTGAACATTATTGCCTTGAGTGGGCAGAATTTGTCTGGAATAACAGAGATGACAACCAAGACTTTTCACATCCATACGACATCGTGTATGGTCCAATAGCCAATGACAATATCGGTTTACAGATGCGTATGTATAGAATGAGTGGCAAGACGCTTGAAGAATTTCTCAAAGGACTTGTCTATCATAAAGGCGAAACTTTTCAATATGCTTTCTGTACAGAACGTGCAATAAAACTTCTAAAAAAACTGTCATGACAATCACTGAAGAGCAATTCCGATTCATGGTGGAGGATATTTCCGCAGACCTCATCGAGCGCTTGGTTTCGAGGGAACACCGCTCACTTAAAGAAGCCGTTGACATACTTTATTCATCAGACACTTACAAGGCTCTAACCCGACCTGAAACCGGACTGTACGTGCAAAGTTCAGGTTACATATTCGAATATCTTACTTCTGAACTTAAAACAGGTAAGCTGTCATGAAAGACGAAACTCAATTGTCTGTACGAATCATCGGAGAAGTCGTGGCAAAAACGCATCACAGCAGCAACGATTTGAATATCAAAACTGCTTTATCATAATCTTGAAATTTTCTGCAAAAGCAATTATTTTTTGCAAACCAAAGCACGTTTTATAAATTCATCTTCAAATTTTATAAAAATCATGTTTTTGTCAGGGGAAGCAAGCAAAGACAAGATTTCCGCTACTCTTTCTTCAGGCTCTCCACCGGATTCGAGTTCGCGGCCTTCCACGTCTGGAAAAAGACCGAAAACACTGCTATCAACAACGAGAACAGCATCGCCACGAGGAAAATCCACGGACTCAATGAGATACGATACGAGAAGTTTTTCAGCCATTCGTTCATCACGAGATACGAAAGCGGCACGGCAAGCACGAACGACAGCAGCAACGGAGCGCAGAACTTGCTGAGCGTCAACACAGTAACCTCTTTCACGGTGCTTCCCATGATTCTTCTTATGCCGATTTCCTTTTTCCTCTGACGAAGGAAGAAAACCGATATTCCGAGAAGACCGAGAACCGAAATCACCACCGCTATCGCCGTGAAAAGCGAGACGATTTTCAACGTATTGCGCTCATTCTCAAAGTTTTCACTGATAGAACTTTGAAGGTCTTCGTATTTTTCGCCAGACACATTACCAACGCCTTTAACAACCGACATCGCTTCATAAATCTTCCGTCCCGCATCGCGCGAGCCGTCTGACTTCACTATCAAAGAAGCATGAGGCATATCCTCCTGTTTTTTGATGCGAATCATAACCGGCTGAGGATCAGCGAGAATGCTTCCCATGCGAAAATCAGCTACAATTCCGGCCAAGGGAATATCCTCACCAAATATCTTCAACGACCTGGCGGATTTATCAATGTTGAGAAGCCTCATCGCCTCCTCATTCAAATATGCGGCACCCGGCGAGAAACCATAATCCTCAAGAACTGTAAGGCCGTTTATTTCAAAACCGACGCTGTCCATCTCCGCATTAAAAAGCGTCTTATAATTACCATTTTCATCTTGATAGTAAAAAACCGAAAAGACACCGTTGGCAATGCCCAGCCCCACCCCGACTTTTTCAACACAAGGAAGACGTTCAAGAGCATCGCGTGCAACATCCTTATTGTCAGAAACGACACTGAAGACATTCTTTGCACTTACCCCGAGCGGCGCGTTCACGAGATGATTTATCTGCAAGATTATCACCAGCGAAGCGGTCAGCATCGTGATTGTTATCACGTTCTGAATGATGATGAAGAGACGGCTCATCACCATTTTCGAGTTGTATCTGAACGAGCCTTTCACCACATCGATCGGCTTGAACTTCATTATCTGAACGCTCGGTATGACACCTGAAATTATCCCTGTGAAAAGGATGAAGACGACACTCAGACCGATTGTATTGACATTCAAATCATTGGCGAGACATATTTTCCCTTGGAAAAGACTCATGAAATCTTCCTGCAAATTATAAGCCAGGAAGAAACCGATGAGGAAGGCCACAAGCACCATCAACGTCGATTCGGCGATGAGCGCGATGAAGACGCTGCTGGCTCGGCTGCCGAGAAGTCTTTTCGTCGCCATCTCGCGAGCGCGGAAACCGGTGTTGGCCGTCGTGAGGTTGATGTAATTCATGATGGCGAAAAGCAGAATCGCGATGATGGCCGAAAGCAGAATCCTGATGCGGTTCTTCTCGCCTTTCAACATGCCTTCACCGTGATTCTGCGGCGCAAACATGATTTCGTCCAAAGGCGTGAGCGTCACCGATTTTGATTTCAAGAAATTGAATGCCGAGACATTTTTCGCTTCATATTCATAGACAGACTCAAGTTTCGGTGTCAGGTCTTCGCCTTCTTTCATCATCAAGAAGGAACTCACACCGCCATTTTGTCCGGCTGATGATGTTCTTCTGCTGAAATTGAAGCCGCAGATCTGGGGCTGGCGTTCGATTCGGGTGATGATTTTCGTCTCGTTCGGGAAAATCGTCCTGTCGAAGTCCTCAACCACCGCCGAGACGGTGTAAACCAAAGTTGTGTCATACGGATCGATGTTTGTCCCATCATTTATCCTCATATAACGATTTCCTTTGATATTCAACGGCTTGCCGATCGGGTCGGCGTCTTTGAAGAAATATTCAGCCAGCGATTCGGTGATGACGCATTTGTCGGGGGAGCCGAGAGCGGTCTTCCTGTCGCCTTTCACAATCTTGAAATCGAAGAAGTCGAAGAAAGTGGAGTCGGCGAGCATGATGTCTGCGGAATAATCCGGATCGAAATATTTCCAGCCGTATTTTATTTCCCCGGAATGCGAAAGGACGCAGCATGTCTTCTCGATTTCGGGGTACATCGCGCCGATTTCGCGGGTCACGTCGGGCCATGAATAGAAATAACTTTCGGTTCCGAGGAGGAAGATGCGGTCCTTGTTCTTGTGCCACGAATCAACGCTGAACTGACGCCATGTGTAGTCGCCGATGAGGATCACGAACATCATTGAGACCGCCAGCCCTAATACATTTATTAATGTGTAGAGTTTGTTTCTGTAAAGAAATCTGAAATATGACAGCATGATTTTTAAATTTCAATTGTATCAGTGTTTTTTACCAAACATCATGCCAAACTTGTAAATCATTGTTTTTCAATTTTTTACAAAAACATAAAAATAAAAACCGTCCAAAATTTGGACAGTGGGTGTCTAATTTTTGGACAGTTTGACGCCTATTTCAAACTATTTCAAAATCCAAATCAGCGGAACTTGAGATTTGAAATGAGAACTTTGTCTTGCCTGATTTATGTGTTATTGCCACGTCACACAAATTTATGACATCCATTCCTATAAGTATATCAGTATCAGGAAGTTCATCACAAATAGTCTCCAATTCAGCAAGCTCAATTTTATTTGGAAGTAAAAGATTAACTCTGAATTTCTCAACTTCTACCATTTCATGTGTGTTAAAACTATGAGCCATTCCAATTGGAATCAAACCGAGTTGCTTTACCAATCTCTTGGAAATCATTGTTTTAACTGCACCAGTGTCCCAAAGGAGACTGACTTCATGAAACACCGGATGATTTCCAGTGTCAAATTTAGGAGAGAATGGCTGTGAAACACTGCCACAAGTCGTTATCGCCGAGACATATTTATCCCAGCAAATTGTAAAAGGTACAGGTTTCATGTTATTTTGCGATATGATGATTAAAATAGGTATATGCCTCTGCTCCAGGCGTACAAAGTTGCATTATAAAATTGCCCAAACCATAACGGTTTTTCGCATCGTGATAAGCCGCAGCATCATCTTCACGATTCCATACACTTACAACGCCATCCTTTGTGATAATCAGATACTTATCATTGTACTTCTCTACCAGTTCGTTCTGATGCGAAAGATAATAGTCAAAAAGCTGCTTTATCATAACCTTAATTTTTTTGCAAAAGTAAACTTTTTTCGCGAAGAAAGCAGAATATTTTTAAAATATATTCTTCAATCTCGGAAAATCAACCAGACCCGCTCTGGCACTCTCTTAACTCTCCTCTCTAATCTCTACTCCTTCTTCAGGCTCTCCACCGGATTCGCGTTGGCGGCTTTCCATACAGACAAGACAACCACCGAAATCACTATTCCGAATAACAGAACTATTCCGATGAAATAAATCCAGATTCCTAATGGCACTTTATTCAGGAACAGATTGAGAATCAATTCTTTGATGAAATAAGACAGCACACAGCCGATAATCACTGCAACCAAGGCGAGTTTCATGACATCGGAGAGGAAAAGACGAATCACATCTTTTGCCGTTGCTCCGTTTATTTTCCGCAAAGCGACTTCGGAACTGCGGCGGCGCATCTCATCGTTGATGTAACCGACAAGTCCAGCCACGGTGATTATCAATATCACAGCAAACGCAAACAGAATCATGTCGCGGATGTAACGAGCCTCCTTGTAAGCATCCCTGTAATACTCTGAATATGAATAAATCTCCACATCTTCACCATGTCGCATCTCCTTGTAAATATCCTCTATCTCCTTGATATTCTTGTTATTAACTTTATCTAATTTCATTAAATGACAATAAAGACCTCCCATCTCCCCCTCGGTCGGACCATAAAACATCATGCTCGGACGATTGTCACTCGAGATTGTAAGACCAACAAGAAAATCTTCATAAACACCGCAAATTGTATAAACATTCAGTTTTCCCGTGTCATCAAAATGCTCTGAAAAGCAAATCTCACGACCGACAACAATATCCCACCCCGTAGTAATCTGCAACTTTTCCTTGAATTTCCTGCTCACAAGAACTTCACGATGGTTTGCAGAACAATTATTTTCTTCAAAATAACTTCCTTCGAGCAATGGTATATCAAAGAAATTCAAATAGTTGCAATAAACCGAATGCAAATCGCAAGCATCAAACAGCACCTCATCGGTGACCTCAGAAGTATAGACATAGTTACCTGATGGCATTCTCATCGGAATGACATAGCTAAACAATTGATTTTCAACAAAAGGCAAATTGCCAATTTCATCTTTGAGATTATTCAAAGCATCCATTTTATTTCCTTTTGTAAAGTTAGCACTGACAAAAACCACATTTTTAAAATCATAACCTGGGTCAGATTTTACAGAATAATTGTATTGAAACAATACGACAATCACGGTCACGATGATGGCATCAGAGAACAAAAACTGGAGGGAAAGCAACATTTGCTTCCAACGGCGATTCAACTCCTTGAAACCTCTGAAAACATTGGAAATCGGTGTGCGCCAATATATTACGCCCGAAAAATAACCGCAGATAAGAATTATCGTCGCTACGATGACACCAGTCACTGTCAAGCCGCCTGACGCAAATAAATCATTAACTTTTATTGTGGAAAGTTGCTCGATGTTTTTGTCAAAAGTATAAATAAGCATGATTGCAAAACCAAGCGAAATAAGGATTTCCACAAGTGCATCGGAGAAAAGGATGGCGTAAATGTTGCATTTATTTGCACCGTAACACTTGCGGACTGCAATAGTTTTCGAGCGTTTCACCAAAGCCGAAATGCTAATCAGGATGTAATTAAAAACTGTTGCAGCCAGCACAATCATCGCCACAATCAACATTACGAGGCAGACATTTTTAACACCATCTCTATTGTAATTATATGATTTTAAAGGTGTTAAATAAAATGAAACCTTTATGTTGCTTTTTGCAATCGTTTCATGCGGCAGCTTCTCCTCACACATTTTGTCAATAGCCAATGAAACATCGTCCTTATTTGCAAACCTGTGAAGTTTCACAAAACTATTGTATCTGTCGTTTCCGAACCAGCCATTTGAGCCATCGCCAATAAACCTGCTGATTCCAACCATCGGGACTATGACATCAGTCTTGTCGAGAGCAGAATTCACAGGAAAATCCGCATAGACACCGCCGATGACCATCAGCACATCCTTATCGTTTTTTTTATAAATCATTTGTCCGACAAGATCTTCAAAGTCATCATGAACGCCGAACAAATTTTCCGCAAAAGTCTTGGAAATCAATATCTTTTCAGGCGACCTCATGACATCTTTGACATCTCCGGCAAAGATTTTCCGTGTGAAAATATCAAAGAAACAACTGTCAGCCACAATCCCAATTCCGCATTTGCAACTATTGATTTTCCCTGTAAGATGATTTTCCTCAACACTTTCAAGAATCTCCTCTGAAAAAATCCATGTATAACGCGTTGCCGTCTCAACAGTCGGCGAATATTCCTTGATTCCGACGGCAATCGCGCCCGGAGTCCTGTCATATTCATCAATTAATCCATCCTTTTCATACAAAGGCATCACTCGATACACGCGATTCAAGTCTGGAACAAAACTGTCGAACGAGTGTTGTAAATATATTATCGAAATCAGTGTTATGCCGACGGCAAGACCAACCGACATGATGACGATTTTCAACAATGAATTGCTTCCCTTTCGGAAAATGCGCAGAAAACTGTCGAGTAATATATTCATAATCAATAATTATCATTGAAAATCAAGACATCAGCATCGCCGAATTTGTCGTAGCCGCTTGTGATGACCTGTTCGCCGGGGTTCAGACCTTGCGTCACCTCGTAGTAGTTCGGGTTCTGGCGTCCGATTTTTATGTCGCGTTTGTAGGCCTTGTCGCCATCGACGACGAAGATCCAGTTGCCGCCGGTTTTCTGGTAGAATGCGCCGCGCGGGATGAGAACCGAGCTGACCGCCTGTCCGAGCTGGAGGTTGAGATAATACGTCTGTCCGGCGCGTATGTTGTCGGGACGCTCGCCGGTGAGTTTGAAGTCGGCCTTGAAACGGCCGTCGCGCACCTCGGGATAGACCTTGCGCAACGAGGCGGTGAAGTGCTCGCCGTTGCGGTCGAAGGTGGCTTCAAGACCCGCCGTCACGCGATCGATGTAATGCTCATCTATCTGAGCCTCAATCTTATAGTTCGACAAATCGTTGATCTGCCCGATTCTCATTCCGGAGGAGATGTTCTGTCCGAGCACCGCGTCGAGCAGTCCGAGTTCGCCGTCAATCGGGGCTTTGACCGTAAGGTTGTCTTTGCGCTGGCGGATCATCAGCATGTTGCGGCGCATGTTTTCGAGGCTTTCCTGCATCCTCTCCACCTCGACGGAACGATAGAGGCTGTCTTGTTTCTGGCGGTTGACGATGAGTTTCAGCTTGTCGCACGCCAGCTCGTAGTTCTCTTTCGCCTGAAGAAACGTCTCGCGTGAAATCAGCGAGTCGCGGTAAAGAGCCTCGTTCTGCTCGAAGGCGCGTCGCTGACGGCGGACATCGAGGTTGTATTGCAGACGCTCCTGCTCAACGCTCAGTTTCTGTTGTTCCATGGAAATCAAAGTGTTACGAAGGATATTTTCCTTCTCGGCGAGTTCAGCCTCCGAATTCAGGATCTGCAAGTCGAGGTTCGGGTTGCTTAAAATTATTATGACATCGCCTTTTTTCACGGGGCTGCCTTCCTCCGTCACGATTTGTTCGACAACGCCGCCTTCGAGCGGGCTAATCTGCACAGTGCTGATGGGTTGCACCTGTCCGTTGATGCGGATGTAATCGTTGAACTCGCCTTGTTTCACGGTGCTTACCGTGATGGTTCGGGCATCGATGCGCACCGACGAGCTGTTGTCGCGAAGCACGAGCCACAGCACGAAAGCCGCAAACGCCGCGAGAAACACGAATTTGATGTTCTTCTTCTGAAAAACGGCCGCAAAGCCAGTCTTCTTTTCAATTTTTCTATCCATATCCTATTTTATTTATTATCAATATTTTAACACAAGTTGCACGAGTTTATTTCACAAGTTACACAAGTTTTCAATACCTAAATACCTAACCACCTAATCACCTAAATACCTGACACCTTTATAATAATTCACGACTTTCGATTTTATGACGAAAGTGAAATACGCATGAAGCCGCGCCGCCTCCGACTCAAGGCGGTTGTTGCCCGACGCCTGAAGTTCGAGGGCGGAGATGAGGCCCTGTTCGTAGCGTTTCTGATTCAGTTTATACGCAACAGCCTGACTGTCAGCGCGTTTGTCAGCCTGAACGAAAGCCTTCAAAGCCGCGTCCCTGTCCTGAACCGCGAGTTCTATTTCAACTTCGAGGTCTTTGGTTTTCTGCTCGAACTCATATTGGGCGATTTTCCAGTTGTTTTTTTTGATTTTCGCATTCGTCTGTCTCGACAACCCGTTGAAAATCGGAATGTTAAGACTCAGCTGGACATATTCACCCTGACGGTCGTTGATTTGTTGCCAGAACGGGTCGGCCTTGTAACCTTCCATGAAAGAATTGATGTAACCCGTTGAATATCCGGCGTATGCGTAAAGCGACGGAGTCATCTGCCATTTCGAGGTCTTGAACCTCAGACGCGCCGCCTCGATATTGTTTTTCGCAATCATCATCGAAGGATGGTTCTCTTTCGCGAAAGCGTAAATATCCTCAACATTTGCGGCGTTTGAACTTTCAACCAATTGAATATCAACGCTGTCATCAATCTTCAGCTCATCGCTCATCGGGAAATACATCTTCTGTTTGAGAACCGACAGGGCGTTGGCATAATTGTTTTGCATCATCACCAAATTATAGTCTTTTTCAGCGACGAGAGCCTCTATCTCGGCGACATCGGCGTAACTCTTAAGTCCTTGTTTCTCTTGGCTTTGCGTAAATTTCAGATTTTGATTCGCCTCATCGAGCTGCTGTTGCGCCAACGCGCTCATCTGCGAGTAGTAAATGACGTTGTAATAAGCCTGAATCACTTCAAGGCAAAGCTCATCTTCTATTTGCTGTTGTTCGGCGACACCTAACTCCTTGGCGTTCTTTGCGATACGGAAGTTATTCACCACGCTGAACCCGTCGAAGACCGTCCAGCCCGCCGAAAGCGAGTAGCTGTTGTTGAAAGTTGTATAATTTGAATATACATTCGTTTCGGGGTCGATGGAGCGTCCGAAATTCGCCGAGGCGCCGACACCGCCGCTCACCGACGGGAGAAATCCCATGCCTGCAGCGAGTTTTTCATCTTTAAGTATCTGATTCTGTGCGGCTTTGATTTTGGTTTTCGGAGCGTTTTCAATCGCATAACACATACAGTCATTTAAAGAGAAAACCGAATTTGTCTGGGCTTGAGACGTGCAGCAGTGCGTCTCTGCAATTGCCAAAAAAAGTATAATCGCGAATATTTTTTTCATTTTTCAAAAATTTGCAATATCGCTATCAATCATCGTGCCAAAGTATTTAAATAAATGATTATCAATACTTTAACGATATACAGATTTTTCAAAATGTCAAAAAATTGGACAGCAGGTGTCAAAAAATTGGACAGTTCACGTAGAGCAATGGTTTCACGCAGAAACAACGGAAATGACGGAAAATTAATGTTATGTTAAAAGCAATCAGCAGAACAAATCTTCAAGCACCAATTCCTTTTGGATAACATCGGAATGTTCGTTGTGTCCGATGCCTTTTGATGTTATCATTGTTATGATTATGTTTTTGTCAGTCTTTGTTATTTCCCTGAATGTCAATATTTTATCTTCAATATCTTTTTCATCTTTTGCTGTCAGCTGATAAGGCTTAGCGTAAAACTTCATTTCGCAAAGGTTTATCGTCTTGTCGGCACGATCGATCAGCAAATCTATTTGAACGGAACGTTTCTCACCTTGTGCCATTACCTGAAAATATAAAAGCATAATTGTCACCTACAACTTTCTGTATCAAAAACGTCTTCCCCACGCGTCGTCTTCCATACACCGCTATAAATTCAGATTGATTGGAATTGAGATAACTCCTCAACAATTCTTGTTCTTTTTCTCTTCCTATAAATAACTTATTCATATTCAATATTTTTTTCGGCTGCAAAATGTACAAATTATTTAAATACAGAAACAAAAATCATGCACGAAACTGATTCTAAAGTTGTTATTTTTTATATATTCAGGACTGATTTCAAACATATTTTTTAATCGTGGTTTTTCACAAAAAGTAGTTTCGCCTTCATAAAAAGAACGTTCATCACATTTAATCATTATCATTTTATGATTATCATAAAGTGAAATTATTTTATGACAAAAACCAGAGAATGGAGCTGACCTGAACTCATCAACAAAG
The DNA here is from genome assembly GCA_024400295.1 of Bacteroidales bacterium. GTDB lineage: Bacteria > Bacteroidota > Bacteroidia > Bacteroidales > F082 > Limimorpha. The sequence goes on from JAKSNA010000008.1 coordinate 50,743, forward strand.
GATGTGTTGAAGCTTTTGACCACACATGAGAAAGACTTTCATGGCCCGCCGATATTTCAAAGTCTTGTTTACATCCTGCATCTGTGGCATTGCTCGAAATAATAAAAAAAATTCTTGCATTTTTATTTTTTCATTTCTACATTTGCAAAAATTTTCATCGGAAAAATTGAAAACAATTACATGCAATTAAACCTTTAAATTTTTATGTATAAGATTACCTCACACCCCATCCTCGACATCGCCGAGAGCGAGAGCGTCGAGTTCACTTTCAACGGGAAGACAGTCAGTGGCCGTAAGGGCTACACCATCGCAGCCGCCCTGCATCAGGCGGGATTTCCAATACACAGCCACAGCATCGACGGCCGCGTGCGCTCGCTTGAGTGCGGCATCGGCAAATGCGGCGCCTGCGAGATGCTCGTTGACGGCAAGATACGCCGCATCTGCGTCACACTTGTTGACGGCGTGAAAGAGGTCCGCGAGATCCCGAAGGACCATCAGCCGGAGACGAGCGACAACCCGCAGACCGAAGTGAAGATCTACAAGACCACCGTCGCCATCATCGGCGCAGGCCCCGCCGGTCTCGCCTGCCGCGAACAGCTCAACAAACTCGGCATCCCGAACATCGTCATCGACAACAACGCCAAGATCGGCGGACAGTTCAACATGCAGACCCACCAGTTCTTCTTCTTCGAGAAAGAGAAGAAATTCGGCGGGATGCGCGGCTTCGACATCGCCAAGACGCTCGCCGGCGACAACCACGAAAGCATACTGCTCAACAACATGGTGTGGGACATCCTCGAAGGACGGCGTGTGGGTATCAAAAATATTGTCACTCAAGAGATTGCATACGTTGACGCGGAACATATCGTGGTGGCGACGGGCGCACTGCCGTTCATGCCGACGTTCGAGAACGACGACCTCCCTGGCGTCTATACCGCCGCCGTCTTCCAGAAGATGATGAACCAGGAGCACACGCTCCTCGGCAAGAGAGTCCTTACCGTCGGCGCGGGCAACATCGGCTACCTCACCTCATACCAGGGGATGCAGGCCGGAGCGCATATCAGAGCCATCATCGAAGGCATGGACCACGAGGGCGGCTTCCCTGTACAGGCCAACCGCGTGCGTCGTCTCGGCATCCCGATCATGACGTCACACGTGCTGCTGAAGGCCATTCCTAACGAAGACCACACCGGCATCGTCGGGGCGGTCATCGCCGAATGCAAGAACTTCAAACCGATTCCTGGAACGGAAAAAGTAATCGACGACATCGACATTATTAATATATGTACAGGTCTCATCCCCGACAACAGGATGCTGACCAAGGCGAGGAACGTGTTCGGCCTGAACTCCTACGGCGTCGGCGACGCGGTGCGCATCGGCGAAGGCACAAGCGCGGTGCTGCGCGGACGTCAGGCGGCGTTCGAGATCGCGATGAACATGTCGGTGCGTTTCAACTACGACGAATACCTCGATGTGTCAAAGCAATACGTCGAGTCACAGCAACATCCTGTCAGGGTCATCGAAGAGCCGCGCAAGCCGTCGGCGGAACGCATGACAGCGAAGCCGTTTGTCATGGCCGACTGCCTCTACGGTTTCGCCTGCAACCCGTGTTCGTTCTCCTGCCCGCAAGGCGCGATAACGAAGATCAGCACCTCGCTGACACCCGTCATCGACTACGACAAGTGCATCGGCTGCATGCAATGCGTCAACCACTGCCCGGGCCTCGCCATCTTCGGCTACGACCTCAAGAAAAACACGCTCTTCCTCCCTGTCGAATACGATGTCCCGGAAGGCGTCGGCGTTTATCTCGTCGATGACAACGGAAAGAAAGTCGGCGAAGGCGTCGTGGAGAAGATTCTGAAGAAGGACAACAAGACCAACGTGGCTCGTGTGAAAGCCGAAAACATTGAAGGCGAGGCACTTACCAATGCACGTGGTTTCATCATAAAAGAGAACTATCCGAAGCCAATAGAGTTCAAGCCGGCGGAAGAGGTGGAGACAGAGACATACGTCTGCCACTGCGAAGACGTGAAGTTGGAAGACCTGCTCGAAGCCATCGGCAACCGTAAGTTCATCTCCGTTGACGAGTTGAAGCACATCACGCGTCTCGGCATGGGTCCGTGCCGCGGACGTCGTTGCATCGCGAGGGCGAAGCAGATCCTTCGCGGCTACGGCATCGAGGTGACAGGCGACAGCACGCCGCGCGCACCGATGGCGGCTGCGGTGACACTCGGCGACATCTACAACGGAAAGACCAAGGAGGTGTTCGTGTTCCCCGACAGCAACAACGTGAAGAGAGAAGAGGTGCGCGTCCTCGTGGCGGGCGGCGGCATGGCCGGCTCGGCGCTGTTCAGATATTTCGCCGAGGCGAAGATGAACCCGGTCCTCATCAACTTCGAGCGCGGCTCCACATGGCGCTGCATCGGCGGCGGACGTCCGGCGTTCTCCAACCCCGACATCTCCGACATCGCCAACCACAACCTCGAGATCTTCAAGGAGAACCAGGCAAAACACAATATCGGACTGAAGATGACGCGCTACGTCAACCTCGTTCACGACGAGGCGACATACAAGGCTCTCGACGCCTCACGCGCATGGTCGGACGCTTACATGATCGAGAAGAAAGACTTCCAGAAGGAGATCTCCCCGCTCTGGAACATGAACAACAACGCCTACTCACATGCCCTGATCTCCAACGACTGCTGGCAGGCGATACCGGGGAAGACCATCGACTACGTGCGCGGCCTCGCCCGCGGCCTCGGCGGACGCCTCATGGAAGACTGCGAGCTCCTTGAAGTCCACAAGAGCGGCGACAAATACGTGGCGTTGGTCAGGACACACGAGAAACAATACGTCGAGTTCACCTGCGAGCACTTCGTCAACGCCATGGGGCCTGGGGCGGAGAAGTTTACCGACATGCTCGGCATCGACACGCGACTCTACCCTGTCAAGCACCAGGCATTCATCACGCGCCGCATCGCCAACCTCGGTGTCAAGGGCGACTCATTAGACATGATCATCGACCGCCGTCATTACAAAGGATTCAGCGCGGTTTACGGACAGCAGTTCGCGCACACCGGACAGATCATCGGCTGCGCCTCGCCCGACTGCGACGCCTACGAAGCCAACAAGAACCTGAAATTCAACAGCAAGGAGTTCTTGCAGGTGGTGAGCGAGATGTTCGCCGACTGGATCCCGAACCTCGCGAGCGTCGGCTTCCACGCATGCTGGGCGGGCTACTACACCGAGCCGCGTTACATCGTTGACCCGGAGGTCGGCTTGCTCGTCGGACTGCGCGGCCACGGCTTCATGCTCAGCCAGTACCTCGCGAAGATCTATGTCGATAAATATCTCGGGAAGCCGGTGCCGGGTTACATGGAAGACCTGAAACTCAGCGGCAACGGCTTGAGCGAGAACGCGTTCAAGTAGGATTACACAAATACAATTATCACGCGCGGAAACAAAAACTGAAAAACAATTCACGCTCGACGCACTTACAGAACCTGGGAATCCACTTCCAAGTCTGAAAGCTGTTTCGAACTTTGAATAATTTCGCCATATTCCAGAAGCCGCGTTAGAGAATGACATAACCAGTTTACAATGTGTGCAGATTGTCGCAAATCAAGACGTACCACCCCGAACTCATTATGTGTAAATGATTGGTAATAAACACCCATACCCCTTGAAAAATATGTGAAAATCATTTAGCCAAATCAAAAAATATTGTAATTTTGCATCGTGATTCGAGAGAATGTTCGGGTCACGCTGCAAAGTCATACGTCTGACGATGGGTTCAAAGGTGGTTACTTCCCATCTGAGAGACGAAAAGTGAATTTACAGAACTCCACATTTATTTTGTTTTATTAACAGATACCAAAAATATTATGAATGTTATTTTCGACCGCTCTAAACATGTTTTTCGTTCTGATGTTTTTGCAGAAATTATCAAGGACACGATTAGATTTTTCAATGGGACACCAGTTCATCTGCTGCCACCACCGGAGAACTTTATAGGGGCGGGAGTGTATGCCATATACTATATTGGGGAAAGTCCTCTGTATAAACATCTTTATGAAGCTAACCGTATTAGTTTTGAGCAACCGATATATGTAGGTAAAGCTGTTCCTCGTGGTTGGAGACAAGCCCGTCTTCAGGAAGCGTCAAATGAACTTTTCACCCGCTTAAATGATCATGAGAACAGTATAGTTCAGGCTAAAAATCTGCGTATTGATGATTTTCGTTGCAGGTTTATGATACTTGAAGATGCTGCCGCTGACATGATTGGCACTGTCGAAGCTTCATTAATTCGCCAATACAAACCGATTTGGAATAGTTGCATTGATGGATTTGGCAATCACGATCCAGGAAGCGGCAGATATGACCAAGCCAAATCTGACTGGGACATTTTGCATCCTGGTAGAGAATGGGCAGATAGATTAAGGGGCGAACATACTACTCAAAAGGAAATAAAAAGAAAAGCACTGGCATATTACAACGATTGCGATGAATAGCATAGAGATATTTTCGGGTGCCGGCGGTCTTGCAAAAGGTTTAGAACTGGCAGGTACAAAACATCAGGCGTTCATCGAATGGAATGCTGATGCCTGCAATACATTGCGCATGAACTACGACCGTGACATCATCTTTCAAGGGGATGTGCGCAATTTTAATTTTGATGACTATAAAAACAAAAGTGTTGACATCATTGCCGGAGGCCCTCCGTGTCAGCCATTTTCGCTCGGTGGCAAGGCCAAGGGGAATGACGATGAACGAGATATGTTTCCGGCAGCTATTTCGGCTATTCGTACATTGATGCCCAAAGCTTTCATATTCGAAAACGTAAAGGGTTTACTTCGAGATTCTTTTGCGGAATATTTCCGTTTCATTATCCTACAGCTTACTTATCCAGAAGTGGAGTTAAAATCCGATAATTGGCGCGAAAATTTTTCCGTCTTACAAGATATTGAAAAAAAACAGAATCATAACACCACGAAATATAACGTAACTTACCAACTCGTCAACGCCGCTGATTATGGAGTCCCCCAAAAGCGTGAGCGTGTCATCATTGTTGGCCTTCGAAGCGATCTCAACATCAAATGGACTTTTCCTGAGAAAACACATAGTGAGGATGCTTTACTTTGGGCCAAATATGTGACTGGCGATTATTGGGAGCATCATCATATTGCAAACCCAGAAAGCGGAAAAGTCTGCAAAGAGATGCGCAGACAGCTAATGAATCGATACGGTATGTGGTCACCCGAGCTAAAGCCTTGGAGAACAATGCGTGATGCCTTCGAGGGACTTGGTGAACCTAATGGCCACGGCGAGCACAGTTTACGTAAGGGAGCGAAAGCCTATCCTGGGCACACTGGCAGTGACATAGATGAACCGTCAAAAACCATAAAGGCCGGTGGTCATGGTGTGCCTGGCGGCGAGAATACAGTTCGTTTGCCTGACGGAACAATACGCTATCTGTCAGTACTCGAGGCAAAACGAATACAAACCTTCCCCGACGACTACATCATTACAGGACCTTGGGGAGAGGCTATGCGACAGCTTGGCAATGCCGTTCCTGTCCATCTTGCTTACATTGTCGGTAATTCCGTGATAAAAGCTGTAAATAGCTAATGTTTATTGCCCGTTAATTCTACTTCATCTTTCAAATTGAAATATCGGTGTCCGATAAAACTTTTTTAAAGACGAAAACCAAGGGCTGATTTCCGTTTTCAGTTTTTATCGGACAGAAATAGTCTAAAACATCCGTTTCAACCATTGATCCATGAAGCGATCGTAAACCATATAACCTTCGGGGAGACGATAGAGAAGCTCTTTTTCAGTGAGGACATCAAGTGCGGTTTTGACGCTGCTGGCTCCGGCAAGATTGTGCTTGCCGATGAACTCTTTGCTTAGAGGTTGCCCAACGATTCCTTCGACAGCTATGGCACGCAAAAGCGATGACTGATTGATTGTGAGGAAAGACATAAGATTTTCGTATTGTGGCGACTTGCTTTTGACAACATCGAGAACTGCTTCTTTGAGTTGAGAAACAGTGGATATGTTTTTGTATTGTTCGTAGAAACGGTTTAAAATTGTTTGGATATACCATGTGTAGCCGTCGAACATGATGTAGAGTTCGTGAAAGATATCGTGACTTAGGCTGCCCTTGTTTTTTACAAAAAAGCCGTTGGCGAACTGATAATAGGTTTCTTCCTCAAGCGGGGCAAGATTCATCATTTCGGTGCTTTGATAGAAAGGACGCTTCGGCGATGTAAACATCTCAAACATGAGATGTTTTTTACTGCCGGAGAATATGAAGTGCACATTGTGGGCGAACTGGATGTAGGATCGTAACAAGGCTTCGGTGCCAGTTTCGGGATATTCGTTGATTTGCTGAAACTCGTCGATGGCTATGAAAACCTCGCGCTGGAGCTTGCCGAGATAGCCGAAGATGTTGCGTATGGTAATGTCGGACTGTGAGGGTTCGACACTAACCGACACGCTTGGCATGCCTGTCAAGGCATCAAGACCTACGACTGGACGCAACGAAGCCAGCATATCGAGAGCCTTGCGGCCGAACATCCTGGTTCGGGATAGTGATTCGTTGAGAACAGCACTGCCGAGCATACGCACTAACTCACTCTGATTTTTGGTAGGAAAGATGTCGATGTAGATACAGAGAGCATCCTTGTTTTCGGCTTTTATTTGATGAAAAGAGTTCCAAATAAGTCCTGTTTTGCCTAATCTACGTGGAGAAATAAGTGTAACATTTCGCCCATTATAGAGGGTTGAAGACAGTTTTTTGGTTTCTTCGATGCGGTCACAAAAATAATCGGGATCTTCGTAACCTTGGCAAATAAAAGGGTTTACAAGTTTTTTCTTCATAACACTTACATAAAAATTAAATAAAATGCATTACAGAAATTCCGTTACAGAAATTCCGTAATGCAAAAATAGATAAAATTTGTTTATAGCACGCCAAAATATTATATGTTTTTTTATTTTGGCTTGAGATAAGCAAAAATAAAGCAAAAAGGCGTATATGTCTAAACTTTTTTGAAGACGAAAAACAAGTGCTGATTTCCGTTTTCAGTTTTTTTCGGACAGCAATGAAAAAATTTAGTACTTTTGCAGAAATTTCCCGCCCATGAACCACAGCATCCTCATCGTTGACGACAACCGCGGCATCCTCTCCGCGCTGAAACTCACTCTGAGCCACGACTTCAAGACAATAACGACACTCTCATCGCCGAAGACGCTCGTCAGCGAACTGTCAGAAAACCAATACGACGTTGTGCTTTTGGACATGAATTTCACCGAAGACACGAGCACCGGCAACGAAGGGCTTTTCTGGCTCTCGGAGATAAAAAGACGTTTCGACACCGAAGTCGTCCTTTTCACCGCCTACGCCGACATCGAACTTGCCGTCACCGGGATAAAACGCGGCGCATACGACTTCATCGTGAAACCTTGGGACAACGAAAAACTCATCAAGACGCTTGTCGATGCGGCGAATCTGACAATAAAAAAACGTGATAAAAACGCGGAGACGCACCGCAGCACTTCTCAATATCAGAATGAAAACGAATCCGTAAACAGAATGTTTTGGGGCGACTCCGCCGCCATGCAGTCACTGCGCCGCCTCGTGGAGAAAGCCGCCCCGAGCGACGCGAGCGTCCTCATCACAGGTGAGAACGGGACCGGCAAAGACCTGCTCGCCAAAGAGATACACGAGCTTTCATTAAGAAAATCAATGCCTTTCGTCGCCGTTGACATGGGTTCGATGCCGGAGACATTGTTCGAGAGCGAGCTGTTCGGGCACGTCAAAGGAGCCTTCACCGACGCCAAGAGCGACCGCGCCGGAAAGTTCGAGGCCGCCGGGAAAGGCACGCTTTTCCTCGACGAAATCGGGAACATCCCGCTGCATCTACAGGCGAAACTGCTCCGAGTGCTGCAAAGCCGCACCATCACGCGCATCGGCGACAACAAAGTGATCCCCGTTGACATACGCCTCGTCTGCGCCACAAACATGGACATCGAGAAAATGGTGAAAGACGGCTCCTTCCGCGAGGATTTATACTACAGAATCAACACGATAAAGATACAGCTGCCCTCATTGCGGCAACGACGCGAAGACATCATCCCGTTGGCGGAAATATTCATCCAACGTTTTGCAAATCAATACAATAAAACTTTAAACGGAATCAGCGACGAGGCGAAGGAGACGCTCGTCAACTGCAAATGGGGAGGTAACATACGCGAGTTGCAGAACTGCATCGAGAAAGCGGTGGTGCTTTGCGACAGCACTACATTGCAGAAGTCTGACTTCCAACTGAATTATCTCGAATTATGGGAGCCCGAAGAACCGGCAAAAGCCGAAGAGAACGCGACACTCGACGAGATAGAGAAAAACGCCATCCTCAACGTGATGAGGAAATACGACGGGAACCTCACTCTCGTCGCCAAGCACCTGAATATCAGCCGGCAGACCCTTTACAACAAACTTAACAAATACGGCCTCTGATGATCAAGAAAGTCGTCATATCGCTCATCGCGCTCGTTGTTTTCACATTGGGGACGTTCATGCTGTTTCTCAATGAGTTATATATCGCGGCATCTTTGGCGACACTTGCGACAACAGGGATTTTTGCCGCGCTGATTTTGCAATATCAAGAGAACACAAAGAAACTCATTTTCACCCTGAACGCCTTGGAGTCAGACGATTTCGCCTTCCATTTCGATGACAGATTCTCCAAAAGCAAAGACACCGACAAGATCTTCAACTACATGCTGAACCGCGTCAAGGACATGACGGAGCGTCACAAACTCGAACTTGAGGAACGCGAGCGTTATTACGAGACGATGCTCGAACGCGCCGACACCGGAATCATCGCCGTTGACGAAAGGAACAATGTCATATACAGAAACGCCAAGGCATTGAGTCTCATCGGGTTGCCGGTCTTAAACAATTTAGTTCAAATCAAAAACATTGACACGAACCTTTACGAGACGTTTCGCGACGCCGACGAAGGCAACGACCGGAAAGTCAGTTTCAGCAACGAGCGCGGCAATGTCACGCTCTCGATTGCCTGTTCAAGGGTGACGATTAAAGACAAGGATGTCAAGATATTGGCAGTCAATAACATAAGCGATGACATCGAGGCAAACGAAGTCGAGGCGTGGACACGGCTGATCCGCGTCCTGACACACGAAATAATGAACTCCATCTCCCCTGTCGCCTCGTTAAGTGAAACATTGTCAAAGTTTTACGGCAACGATAACGCCGAGCTGAAGGAAGGCCTCGACGTAATAAACAAAACCAGCCGCGGACTCATCGATTTCGTTGAATCATACCGCAGCATCACACGAATCAACAAGCCGATGAGGAAAGCCATTCCTTTCAAGCAATTGATTAACAACATTCTGACACTTGAAAAAGAAGAATTTTCGGCCAACGACATCAGCGTTGAGGTGACAGCCAACCGCGACGACATCATGCTTTACGTTGACGAAGGCCAGATTTCGCAGGTGATAATCAATGTCATCAAAAACGCTGTTCAGGCTGGTGCTAACAAATTGGAAATCAGAGCTTTCATCGATAAAGACGAAGTCGTCAGGATTGAGTTCGCCAACAACGGCACACCGATTTCAAAGTCGATGTCGGAACAGATCTTCGTGCCTTTCTACACCACGAAGCCGTCGGGCAACGGCATCGGGCTGAGCATCTCGAAAAAGATCATGCAGAACCACGACGGAGCCATACAGCTTTTGCGGTCGAACGAAAAAGAGACGGTTTTCCTGATTGTTTTCAGATAAAAAACGCGTTGTCTATCCGTCCGCCTCGTTCCAGATGTCTTACGGTCCGAGCGGGACATACGGCCCCTCCTTGCATTCGAGGATGACCGTGCCGCTTTCGAGCGACTCGAGACGGTGTCACTGCCCCATCGCGACGACCATGCCCATGCAGTTTGAGCCGACGCGCATATCGAAAGAGTCAACAAGCCTACCGTTGTCATCACGTACATATTGAATGCAATGGCCGCGCAGACTGCAAGCATCTCCGTGGCGTGCGATGCCGGTGTATATGTTAAACTACAGACCGAGAAAAGTGTTTTCTTTCAAAAATCCTGCCGATATTTTTATAACTTCGCTTGTTGAATCTTTTTTTTAAATATTTTGTGCGTCATTTAAAATATTTCGTATTTTTGCAAAAATTATAAGAGCATGAAAGTTAAGTCGTTATTTTTGAAATACTTGGTTTTGGCGGCGTTTGTTTTTGGATTGATCGCCGTTGCACAATCCTGTAATAAGAAAGATTCCGATCTTTACGATATCACGAACAATGGCGGTGCTTCCGAAAATTATGTGATAATAGGTGACACTTTTACGCCTGATTTTCCCATGCCCTAAAACACGGGTCTAACGGAAAAGCCTGCGCAGCGGCCGTAGCTAAACAGCGAAGTTTTGTTTGTCAGGTAAAGGATGTATGCGCAATATTGGTGTTTTTTGTCGAGATTAGAAGACCAGTAGTTGCCGTATCGTCCTGTTCCGAAGGATCCGATTTGTTCGAAGCTGCCGGCAAAAGGCAGGAATATGCTGTTGCCGTTTATCCTGCTTGTCAGTGCCATTCCCTTTATCCCGTTGAGTTTTACTTCTGTGAATGAGCAATTGTCAATTAGTTCTTTAACTTCGTCGGACGTGGGGATTCTCCATTCGCCGCCGAGTATCTGTCTTGCCGCGTCGTCATCAGGTTCCAAAGTATTTCCGCCATCTGCAACCGAGTATTTGGAGAATTTCATATTTCCACTCCAAACGTCTCCGGACAAATAGAACCTGTAATTTCCCCAGGAAAAATCCTCTTTTTCCGAGATTTCTCCCCAGGCGAACAATCCGCCGTATTCTTCCGGGACAGTCGCCCCGAGGTTGCATCTCGCCCATTTGACGGAGAGTCCCATATCGACATATTCGAAGTCGTTTGCGGTTCCTGTCGCGCACGATACCGTCATTTGCGAATCTGATGAGAAAACCGCGACGGCTGTCACTGCGGCAAGTAATGCGAATGCAGCGGCGCAGATGATGATATGGTGTCGTTTGATCTTCATAGTTTCAATGTCGGTTTTTAATGTAAGAATCGTATTCAAGCAGTAGTTTGTCATACACAAAACGGCTTGTAGGGAAAGGGCAACTGTAGTTTTTCGGTTCGTATGGGAGCATACAGGCCACCATAGCACATTGTTCCGGGGTCAGGGTCTTCGCCGTCTTCCCGAAAACAATTTCCGCACAGCTTTCAACCCCGTAGATGTTTTCGCCCATTTCCATCGTATTGAGGTAAACCTCCATAATGCGGCTTTTGCCCCAAATCAGTTCGAGCAACACCGTTATTTCCGCTTCAAGCGCCTTTCTGAAGAAACTGCGTTTGGGATACAGAAAAACGTTTCTGGCCGTCTGCTGTGTAATCGTACTTCCTCCCCAGACAATCATCTTGTTCTTGCTATTGATTTTTACGGCCCGCCTGATATTTTCAAAATCAAATCCGTAATGTTGCATGAATTTCACATCTTCTGCATGGATAATCATAAACTTCATTTCGAAGCAGATCTGTTCATTTGAGACCCATTTCCGGTATTGTTTCAATTTTTCTCCTGTCTTGAGATAGTGTTTCGCTGACTTCAACATCATATATGATGTAGTTCGGACTGGCACGTATTTAAGAGTAAAAATCAGGGTTATCTGGAGGATGAAAATCCAGAGGAGACTTTTTAACGCCGCTTTTAATATTTTTCCGAGCACTTTCATTGCCTATCTTCGAAGTGTTTTTTGAAGCGCAGATACTCTGAATAGCATGGGAGCCAGATTGCGGGAAGCCTGAGCTTTTCGAGGCATATAACAATACTGCTGACATCTTGTGATATGGAGACGGTGCTTGGGTCGAAGCCGTTGTCAAGGAAATGTCCCGCCCAGATTTCTGCGGTGTCTCCCGTGATGAAAACACGCTTGAGGTGGGAGAAAGATTTGAGAGAGACGAGGTCGGTTTCGCTAATCCAGCCGGTATCTCTGTCATCTTGGTCTTTTGCCGCCTGAAGGAGTACTATTGCCGTATCATAGTCGAGGGACATAACATAGTCCGCCATAACCTTAAACGAAATGTTGTTTTTGACTAAAGACACGATCATTGGCAGTCCTTTCAGGTGAAAAACCGACATTCTTCCGTTTACCGGCGATATTTTCTTCAGATGGGAAACACATCCGCTTATGGGAAGCCCCATAGCCTTGCAGACGCATAATGCGGCCATGATGTTGAATACGTTATGGGTGCCTGATATTTTCGATTCCGCGTCAATTTTCCCTTCTCCTGCCAAAAACAGGCTGTACGAAAACCCGTTGGCCGTCTGGTTTACGACTTCTCCATCCCAGGACAGGCAAACCCCGTTGTCCGATGACCTTTTTTTGCCGAACAGGAACGTCGGCCCTTCATATTCGCCGGCGAGTTTAGCGGCATATTCGTCATCCGCATTGGCGCAAAGAATGGGATTACAGGCTGCCATAAGCCCTCTTTTAACCCTGTCATATACGAATTCCAAAGACGAGAATCTGTGAGTCTGATCCTTACTAAGGTTTGTGAATACGACGATTTTCGGCTTAATGGTCTCGCACACAACAGGCATATAGGCCTCGTCGCATTCTATCACCGCATATCGCCGCTTCATTCTTCCAAGTGCATCAGTGTTGCGGATGAATCCGAAGGCGATGCTCTGAGATATGTTTGCGCCGACTGTGTTCTCCATGAGTGCGTCTCCGAAATATTCTCTGAGAATGCGTGAAAGGACTTGAACGGTTGTGGTTTTTCCGTTCGTGCCCGTGACGCAGACACAATACATACCGGACGCCAAATGTTCAAGTATTCCGGGATAAAGTTTCAAGGCGACGCCGCCGGGAAGCGACTCTGCGTTTCGCCCCATTATTCTCAAAAGCAGATGAACCAGTTTGGAAGATAACGTCGTGACAAGAGTTAATATTTGCGTGCGTTTTTTTTTCATCTCCGCTCTTGAGTAGTAAAAAAGCGTTTTATCTGACTGCCTCTTTGATGCGGTTGACGATGTAGCGTACGTCTTCGTCAGTCACGTATGGCCCGGTTGGGAGGCACATGCCGACTTTGAAGATTTCCGTTTCGACGTCGTTGGTATAGGCGGGTGCGTCTCTGTAAACGGGCTGTTTGTGCATTGGTTTCCAGACGGGGCGTGCTTCGATGCCGGCTTTGTCAAGTTCTACCCTCAGTGCCTCGACGTTGTCGTTAGGCTGGCAGTCGGTAACGGCGGAGTCTGCAACATGGACGATGCCTGCCGCGCCGCCGACAGCTTCTTTCACGACGGTCTTATAGGCGAGTTCCTGGTCTTTCACCCTGATTTTCGGGTCGATGGTGATGGTGCAGAGCCAGTAGTTGCCGTCATATTCGCCCGTCGCCGGCTGGTTGTGGACCTTAATTCCTTCGACATCCTTCAGAAGCTCGTTATAAAGCGACTGGACGTGCTTGTGATGGGCGATATGTTCATCGGCGACAGTCATCTGGCCTCGTCCGATGCCGGCGCAGATGTTGCTCATCCGGTAGTTGAAGCCTATCTTCTCGTGCTGGTAATAAGGATAGCTCTCGCGGTATTGTGTGGCGTACATCATGATATTCTGCCACGACTCGTCGTCCGGGGTGATGAGCGCGCCCCCTCCGCTTGTCGTTATCATCTTATTGCCGTTGAACGACAGCACGCCGTATTTTCCGAACGTCCCGAGGACTTGTCCCCTGAATTTTGAGCCGAAACCTTCGGCTGCGTCTTCGATGACGGGGATGTCGTATTTTTCGGCGATTTGCATTATGCGGTCGCAGTCGTAAGGCATTCCGTAGAGGGCCACCGGGATTATCGCCTTAGGCTTTTTCCCTGTCTTAGCGATGCGGTCGGTGATGGCTTTTTCGAGGAGTTCGGGGTCCATATTCCACGTCGAGGGCTCGCTTCCGATGAATATCGGTGTCGCGCCGAGATAGGTTATCGGGTGGCTTGAGGCACAGAACGTGAAACTCTGGACGCAGACTTCGTCGCCGGCCTTCACGCCGCACCCTATGAGGGCGAGATGCACCGCCGCAGTGCCGGCAGAAAGGGCAACGACGCGTTTGTTCAACGAGCCGCCGCATTCACGCGCGTTCACGAAATTCTCGAGGTCTTTTTCAAACCCGTTGACATTCGGACCTAACGGCACAACCCAGTTGGTGTCGAAAGCCTCTTTGACATATTTCTGTTCGATTCCGTCGTCGCTCATGTGGGCGAGACAGAGGTAAATTCTCTTAAGGGGTTTATCCACTGTTTTATGATTTTTGTTTTTCTATTTTGAGATATATTCTAAATTCAAGAGACAAATGCAACTTTAACCGGTGGCAGTGAAGCCCATATTTTATCAGAAGGGAGAAAGGGTCGCCCCCTTCCTTCCCGTCTGAACGGATAAATTGGCTATCTTTGCCTCCGGTCTAAAAGAAAAAAGATGTCTCATTTAACCAAACGGCAAAGATACACAATTTCTGCAATGTTGTCACAAAATTTTTCACAGACAACGATAGCGTCGGCAATCGGCAGGGACAAGTCCGTCGTGAGCCGCGAACCGCTCGTATTTCAGGCCTTCCAATTCAGGAGGATTCAGTGCCACCTCCAAACCATGCCGTAGTCCATCCGCCGCCGCTGTCGTCACTTTGACAGCTGCAACGTTACGAAATCATCCGGAACCGGAGTGAGGTCTGTCCCGTAATAGTTGTTGTAGGCACTGTCCAGAAATTCATATATCATCGCTTTGGCACTGTCCAATCCCATTCCAAGCATTATAGCCGCAATAAAGTTCACGGACGCTGTTGCATTTTCCACGGCTTCTTCATAACTCAACTCATCATCATCTTCCATATATTTTCGAGCTATTCCGTCAATAACAGACTCCAAGATGCCGTCAACAGCCGCCTTTGCTTCTTCGAAATTCTTATAAGGGTCAAACAGATGTTCGTTACCATTGCTTGTGTAGTATGTGAATTTATAGAATGGAATCTTGGCTCTTTCGCTGAAGAATTCCTCCACTTCCTCACGGCTGTGCATATCAAGAATCTCAGAAACCAGCATATTGGCAATTTCATTTTCCCAACACACCTTTGAGACTTTATACATATAATATTCTGAGAGTTTGAGCCAATATTGCTTTCCTTCTTCTATGAGATTGACGCCATTGGAAGGCTTTACATCCTGCACATCGTCTGATTGTACTGTCATAAGTCCATTTGGCGAAATGCTTCCTGTGCGATATGCAAGCGGAAGATTCACAAGGGAACTCGTGACGATGCTGAAGATTTCCCGTTCGTTGCGTTTCTCAGAAGTAATGGAATGCATGTGGGAGTGTCCGCTGAACACCACGTCGATTCCGGCATTGCACAAGTCTGTCACTACTTGTTCGTTGGTGTAGTTCTCATACCTTGCATTCGCTATATTCGCTCCCCTTATCATTGCCGCGTTGTTGTAGAATCCGAGGAGATTGTGATGCATTCCCATAATGACATAACGATTGTCGGCATGGGCTTTTTCAACCATTTCGGCCACCCACGAAACCTGAGTTTCCGTGAGTCCGCCCTGGACCGCCGCATTGTCGGGAGTATTCGGCTCATTAGAATCTACCCCGATAAAAGCGACGCCGTCCGTAGGATAGCTCATATAGTCGAGTTGCCTTGGGCCGCGTGCTACAGCGTCGCCATAGCCGCACAGGGCATATATCCGCTCAAAATCATTTTCCGAAGCGCTCGGTTCAGGCGTTGACACCGCGCCATCATATCTGAATGAATGAGGATTGTTCAAATCGTGATTTCCGGGGACCACGAGAATCTTGGCTCCGGTCTGTTGCGAAAATTCATTAAGTTTATCAGCCACATATTCGTGAGAAATAATCTCTCCGTCCTTGGTCATATCGCCGCAGACGATCAGAAAATCCGGGTCGTACTCCCGTGTCCTTTCAAGTGTGGCGGCAAAGATTTCAGGACTCTCGCGTAACAGTTTGCACTCTTCCCAATTGTATATATCAAATGCTTCACCTTCGCTGACAAGCAGGTCCGGATGCATAAGATGAATGTCAGAAAGTACGACGAACCTTTTGGAGCCCTCATCGGGTGTGGGCATTGCATCGTCGTCCTTTTTCGAGCAGGAGCCTAAAAGTCCAATTGCGAGGATCGCTATGGCTATTGTCAGATGTTTTCTTTTCATTTTTTGTCTGTTTTTGCTATTTATACATTTAGTTAAAATTTTTCTCTATCTGTTTTCTGCCGGATTAACCAAAATTTCTGACAGATTGCATTCTTTGACTTTACGAAGATTACCTTAACTTCAGTCTGATGCGGTTCAGCTTTTCATATATCGTAGGTAAATCAACGACTCTGCACAAGGCTGATGTCACCGAAAGAATCAGCAGGACCTTAAAGCATTTATGCCGTTTAGCTTTGGATTTATACAACTTCATAACCGGTTCCAGTTCCGGAGTACTTCCCACGCAGAAGGCATATTTGTATGAAAAGTTGTATACGCAGCCTGTCAGTTCCTCCTGCCCACAATCGGCAGCAACGGCTCCACATCACCGCAATCCACTAACCACACATTATCAGAACCGTCCGACAAGATGTAGGTTCGGGAATTGAAAATTGAGTTGGTGATATAGTCAATGTGAAGCATCCGATTTAACAAATTAACATTTGTGGTGCGGCCACAAGTTGTCCATTATTGCCTATTTCAAAAAGTTTCTTTCGAATCGTCCGACAGTGAGTTGCCTTGGGACAAAGGCAATTCGTTCTCGGGGTTTATGTGACCTATGGCACTCTCGCTCGATATCACGGAATGACCGAGTTCCGCCTCAAGCTCATGCCTTGCATTCTTGGCAATCGTCGCTCCCTTGACCGCCACAGCTGCGTTTTCGACAAAACCTTCGGGATTTGTCTCCTTGCTGATTGCAGTAGAGGATGCTTCAGCCAATCCGTTCAGCATCAGTTCCACATCGGTCATATTATCGCGCAGACTTTGCTTGCGGAGTCCCTTGAATCTCTTATACTCCCTTGTGGTCAGCCCGCTCCAAGTCTTACTGATGATATCGGTCAGCCGTATCCACAAAAAGGGGGGGGGTTACAATTTGTAACCATCCTTCCGACAGCTCCGAATCCCTGTGCCGCAGCTGCTTGAGATAGTTTGTCGGATTCTCCGAATCGGTCAATGCAACGATAACGTCATTGACGCAGAAAAAGAATTCCTCCGACTCCTCCTGCCAGATTACCCGTATCTGCTTGTCTTCAAACAACTTGACTATAGATTTCTGAACCTCATTCATACTTCTTATTCGATATTTCTGTCACATTTATTCAACCTGCAAAATTACTGCTATTTCCCGACACGGAAAGTGATTACAAGAAAAATCTTTACACTTTAACAATTCTTAACCTCGCCAGTTTTCGTTATCGTTGGCGTTATCGTTAGCGAAAGCCCTCATGCCCGGGAAACACGCTCTTCCCTTCCGCCAGCCTCAAAATCCTTTCAGTCGAAGATTGAGCCATCGACTTGTCGCAATGCGGCAGGTTGGTCACCACCTTGCAGCCGGGGATGTATGCGTCACCGGTGAAGATCATTTCACTGTTCGCATAGCAGAGGCAGGACGGATTGTGTCCTGGGGTTTCATACACGTCAAAGTCAAAGACCTTATCGCCTTCTTTCACTACCCTCACATTGGAGCAGTCAACCCTCACTGGCGAATCGTGATAGAGCGACATATTCAGCTTCGCGTCCGCCAATGCCCGCTTGCCCCATTCATTGGTGTATATCGCCACATCGGGGAACCTCTCTAAGAGCGAAGGCAAGCCATAGATATGGTCAAAATGCGCATGCGTCAGCAGCACGCCTTCAATCATCCTGCTGCCCACAATCGACAGCAACGGCTCCACATCCCCGCAATCAACTATCCACACCTTATCGGAACCGTCCGACAAGATGTAGGTCCGAGAGTTGAAGATGGAATTGATAATGTAGTCAACGTGAAGCATCCGATTTAACAAATTAACATTTAACCTTTCCGGAAAACAAACTCTTTCAATATCAAAAATCCTTCTCCCGCACCCTTTCCTGCAGCTCCTTCATTGCCTGCATCAGCTCGTCCCACGAGGGTTTCACACCATAAATCATCGCACTCATCATCTGCTCATAATCCGTCTTCCATGCATCCATTATGTCTTCGCGAGGAACCAGCACCAGCCGCTCACGCACATCGGGCGAATAGTCCATACCGTTCACCGAGGTATATATCTCCCTGTGGTGACGAATTGACTCCCAGAGCGCATCATCAGCAATAGCCTCCCCTGCAAACTGATGTCCCATCATCTTATACAGGTCATACAGGTGGCGCGACTTCCTCTCAGCCATCAGCCCGTGTCCCTCAATCGAGAACATCTCATGCAGCAGGAGCATCTTCTCCACCATCGTCTTGCCGGCAGTAGCCGTCACAACAGGCACAGGCGCCAAGTCCTTTATCGGCAGGTGCTTTGACATCAGGCTTCCAATCTCCACCTCAGCCACAGGTTCCAGCAACGAACGGGCACTCACCTCCAGCACAATATCCGAACGCAAATAGCCCT
>JAKSNA010000080.1 GCA_024400295.1 Bacteroidales bacterium
CCACGCCGACCCGCATCTTGTCGAGACGATAAAAGAAAGGGCGCCAAGGTTCTGACTGTGTTTTCGGGAGAGAAAGTCTATTGCTTAGATCAAAAAGAGCCGCTGTTGCGGTTCTTTACTTATGCTTCGTGTGCGTATTTACAACCGGTTGTACAACCGGTTGCAGGCGGAATTTCATCCTAATTTTGCAGGGGTTACCTTCTGATGGCGCGCACATCCGCCGGACTGATGACGGTGATGCCGGAAAAGACACGATAGTCCTTGACGTTGTTTGTGATGAATATACCGCACTTCATTTTCCTGCTTATGACGTGCTGGATGTTGTCTTCAAGATCACCCCCACTCTCTACGAGTGATTCTTTTGCGTCCTCTTCGGTGAAGGACAGTACGTTGAACCTGTCAAGCAGTTCCTTGGCCTTCTTTTTGAGATTGTCGTTTGTTTCCCTCTTCTGGAAAACTGAGACGTATTGCGCAAAACTCAAAGATGAAATGAAAAGACGCTTACCGTTGAGTGACAACAGATAATGAATGCAGTCGGTGTCTTTTTTGAGGCTTCTTCCGGCACCAATCAGGACATTCGTGTCAATGAAAATATTGTTTGGGTTCCTGGTCAAAACACGAGATATTTGAATTGTTTCTTGTCGCTCGCCGTCAAGAGGTCGATATTGCTTGTCACCCACAAATCAACACTCGTCTCAACAAGTTTGTTATAAGTCAGTCCTGTTTTCTTCAGGAGTATTTCAAGGACTTTCTTGCGTTCCTTTTCGATTTCCCGTTCACGAAGTTTCTGTTCGTCAGTCTTTTTTGTTGCCATAATTTTGAAATTTCACGCCGCAAAGATACACTTTATTTCTAAAACATGCGCCGGAACGCACAATTTTTTCATTTTACTGACAGTCTCTTCAGTTCGTTATTCAGCCTCACGGCGAGAAGCACCACGATGAAGATGAAAATAAAGTTTCGCAGCTTGCGCCGCCACGGCGTCTGCTCCCGGATGACGGCCGTGCGCACGGGCACGTCCTCGCGGTAGCGTATCACGGCGGTGTCGGGGGTGTAGGTGACCTGGAACCGTCGCGAAGGCAGCCTTTTGACAGTGAAAGTGCCATGAGCCGCCGCCATCACAACGCATGAGTCTGTTTCCGGCTCGGTGTCGGGGTCAAAAATGGCCGTGTCGCTTTCCGGCAGTACATATAATAAGGTGTCTATTCTCACGGTGTCGGCCACGAGCAGTTCGGGATGTCGCTCCGTGATGCGCTGGATCCGCCGCGCCGCGCGTCGTGACGAGTTGCACGACGCGAGCATGGCTGATGACAATATCAATATTATTGCAAAATACTTTGGCCTCATCTATGAATTGAATAATGGTTCCCAGCAGTCATCGGGGCATTTGTCGAGCCAGCCGCCGCGCACAGTGTTCATGATTGATCCGATAGCTGATTTTGTCACGACTTTCCCGTTTTTTGTCACGATGACATGGCTCCCGTCAACGGTCTTATACACCCTGTCGCCGACTTTCACGCCGTCCGCACCGTAATATTCCTCACCCGGTTTGACATCAACAGGGTCGCAGCTGCCGTCTTCAGGCTTCGCCTTGATAGTGTTTCCGCTGTTGTTTCTGACCTTGGCCGGACTGCAGAAACCGATGGCAATCGGTATTGCCGCTGCCAGGACGATTCCGAAGACAATCCATTTGTTTACCTTGTCGCAAAACATAAGCACCAAGGCTGCGGCCAACATCAAGTCGGCGACGAGATAATTGTTGTTCTTTTTCATGTAATGACATTTGATTTTGACTATAACGGCATGGCCGCTACGTTATTGCGCTCCTGCC
>JAKSNA010000081.1 GCA_024400295.1 Bacteroidales bacterium
ACAAGTTTGAAATAGTCGCTGTAACTGTTAAAACGGCGCATCTTTATTATTAAAGTTTACATCCGGTTACTTGTCAGAATGGCTCCCGTCGGGCACACCAAGCGGCACAGATGACAGCCTACGCAGTTCGCGCCGATGAGTTTCGGGGTGCGTTTCTCGTCAAAGACTATCGCCTGATGACCGGCATCGGAACAAGCCAAATAACAGCGTCCGCATCCGACGCAGGCTTCGCGATTCCATCGCGGGAAAACCTTCGTGCTTCTATCAAGGTCGCCCGGTTTGACGAAACTCGGCAACTCACTTCCAACCAAATCGGAAAGACTCTTTATTCCTTTTTGACTCATATAAGTCTTCATTCCGAGAATCAAATCGTCGATGATGCGGTACCCGTACTGCATCACGGATGTGCAGACTTGAACGTTTCTGCAGCCAAGTTTAATGAAGTCCAATGCGTCACGCCACGTCTCAATTCCGCCGATTCCGCTTATCTGTAAATCCTTGTTTGTCTTTCTTATTTCTTGGTCGGTCGCGATGTCGAGGATGAAGCGCAGGGCTATCGGTTTGACGGCTTTTCCGGAATAACCGCTAATCGTCCGTTTCCCGTTCACGAGTGCCGATTCTGACAAAGTGACTGATTTTATGGTGTTTATGGCTGCAATGCCGTCGGCGCCGCCCGAATATGAGGCTAATGCCGGCTTGCAGATGTCGGTGATATTAGGCGTCATCTTCGCGATGACAGGCCTGCTGACGTTTCGTTTTACGGCTTCGGTGATTTTCTTGACGAGTCGCACGTTTTGCCCGACATCGGAACCCATTCCCGATTTATTCATGTGCGGACAAGAGAAGTTCAGCTCAATGATGTCAACACCACTTTGCTCGGCTCTTTTTGCAAGCGTAATCCATTCATTATCAGCCTGTCCCATAATGCTCGCCACGATAATCTTTGAAGGATAATCCTGTTTGAGTCGTCTCAAGATGTCGAAATTCTCATCAATTGAGAGTTCGCTTATTTGTTCCATATTGCGAAAACCGAAGAAAGGTTGCCTGTAGTTGTCTTTGACGGCGTCAAAACGAGGTGAAACGTCGTGCGCTTCATCAAGTCCGATGGTTTTAAAGACAACGCCGCCCCAGCCTTGCTCGAATGCTCGGGCTACCATTTCGTAGTTTGTGCATATCGCTGACGAGGCGAGGAAGAACGGGTTTTCGCAACGGACACCGCAAAAGTCAACGGATAAATCGACGTTGTCAATGTCCGGCAAATTTGAATATCTTGATGTTACTGTTTTTGCTATCTCATTGATTTGTATTGGTTTATCGGAATGGACGCAGTGTTTTTCGCAAGGTGCGTCGCAGTTGATACAGGCCTCCGAAAGCCATTTTGAAGCAGTCGTCTCGTTATCGAAACGGATGGCGCGGATGGCGCGGGCGGGTTGAAGATGATGTTTGCAAAACGCATCGCATGGTGCGTTGTGGCAAAGCAGGCAACGAGATGACTCAGCACAAATGTCGAACATGTTTATGGGTATTAAAATTACGGTGGCAAAATTAGAAAAAATGATGACAGACGGAGCCTTGTTTTTGATTTTTTTATTAAGAAGCTGTTTTGATTTCTTACAATGATAATTATATTGTATGTCATTTCG
>JAKSNA010000082.1 GCA_024400295.1 Bacteroidales bacterium
CACTCTCAACTCTCAACACTTAAAACTCTTTTAACTTTACTCTTTACTCTTTTAACTGAAAAAACTCCACTCTCCACTCTCCAAACTAAAGACTAAAGACTTTACAAACTTTACAAACTTTTTTGTATCTTTGCGCCCGAAAAAAAACATCGCGTTATGAAATACCCAATCGGAACCCAGACATTCAGCACCATCATAGAAGAAGGCATGGTGTATGTGGATAAGACCGACCTCGTTTACAACCTCGCACAGAAACATGTCTGCTTTCTGTGCCGCCCGCGCAGGTTCGGGAAATCGCTGTTAATATCAACACTCGAAAGCTATTTCAAGGGAGAGAGGGAACTTTTCAAAGGCTTGAAAATCGAAGAATTGGAGAAGGACTGGACGCAGTATCCGGTGTTCAGGATAGACTTCTCACAGGGCGGCTATGGTGTTGAAGGCGATCTTAAAAAGGAAATTGACAAACGTCTCACGCAATGGGAACGCCAGCTTGGAGTAGAGAAACAAATAGATAAGTCTGGGTCAAGATTTTCTGACATTCTTGCCGAGGCGCACCGTCAGACCGGCCGGAAGTGCGTCGTCCTCATCGACGAGTACGACAAGCCGCTGTTAGATGTCTTGATGGAGCCGATGGAGGCTGAGAACCGCGCCGTGCTGAAAGAATTTTACGGCACTTTCAAGGCCGCCGACGAACATCTCCGCTTCGTGCTTCTCACGGGCGTGACTAAATTCTCGCAGGTGAGCGTTTTCAGCGGCTTCAACCAGCCTGAAGACATCAGCATGAAGAGCGAGTTCGACGCGCTTTGCGGCATCACGAAAGACGAGCTTGTTGAATATTTCGACAGTGAGATAGCGGCGATGGCGGAGAAAAAGAAGTGCTCAAAGGAAGAGATGTACATCCGCCTCAAAAAACAGTACGACGGCTATCACTTCTCGGAAGAGATGCTCGACATCTTTAACCCGTACAGCGTCCTTAATGCATTGAACGACAAAAGTTTAGACGAGTATTGGTTTGCGACAGGCACTCCGACGTACCTTGTGAAGCTGCTTGACCGTAACAAGACGAACATACAGGAGATATTGAGCCGGCAGTATGTGAAGAGCTATTTCATGGACTATAAGGCCGACGTGGAAGACCCTCTGGCGATGATATACCAGAGCGGCTACCTCACGATAAAAGGCTACAACGAAAAAAGGATGCAGTACCGGCTCGACTTCCCGAACAACGAGGTGCGCAACGGCTTCGTGACGCTGCTCGCGAACAATTACTGCGGCCAGAGGAACGACCCCAATAACCTCGTCCTCGACATCAACGACATGCTCGACGAATGCCGCCTTGACGACATGCGCGACGCGTTGACCGGCTTCTTCGCCTCAATCCCTTACGATGCCAACTATCAGGAACGCGTGTGGAGCTACGAGAGTCACTATCATTATACTTTATACTTGATATTCAGACTGTTGTCTTGTTATACGACTTTAACTGAAAAAGAAAACTCTCGTGGTCGCGCCGACAT
>JAKSNA010000083.1 GCA_024400295.1 Bacteroidales bacterium
CTTCGCCGTCACCGTCAAGAACGTCCGCGTTTCCGCCGGTGCGGGCTTCATCGTCGTGCTGACGGGGGATGTCATGACCATGCCGGGACTGCCGCGCGTTCCCGCCGCCGAAAGAATCGACGTGGACGACAACGGCAAAATTTCCGGTCTGTTCTGATTCTGAAAAAATCCATAAAAAGCAGCCAAAGGCGCGGTTTTTGATGTGCCCCCTGTCAAGTAGACAGACGAAAAAACAAAAAAGTTTACAAACGAAGTTTGGATTCCACCCCTGCTGCGCAGCAGGGGTGGAATTTTTCACGCGGCGAAAGCCGCATGGAATTCCATCGGCGTCATACAACGCAGTTTGAATTGGTATCTTTTTGTGTTGTAGAAATGAATATAGTTTTCAATTGCCTGTATCAATTCGGTTCGGTCAGTAAATTTTCTCAGATAATACATTTCGGATTTGAGGATTCCCCAATATCCTTCCATCGGACCGTTATCAATGCACCTGCCCACTCTGGACATACTCTGCCGCATACCGGCTTCCATTAGCTTTTTATGGAATGTTTTGCTTGTGTACTGGAATCCTCTGTCACTGTGAAACAGCGGATGGGCATCAGGATTAAGAGCAACAGCTTCGTCGAAGGTTCTGAATACAAGATCGTTATTGTTGCTGTCTCCTATTTTGTACGCCACGATCCGTCTGTCATAGAGGTCAAGAATGGCACTCAGATAGATCTTCTTCACTTCCACTCCGACGTAATACTTGAATTCCGTTACGTCTGTCAGCCACTTTTCGTTCGGCGCGTCGGCGGTAAAGTTTCTGTTCAGCACGTTTTCTGCGGTTACTTCCGGTGTTGACTTGATATAGTTGTATTTTGCCTTTCGGCATACAGACTTTAAGTGCAGGATCTGCATCAGTCTGCGGATCCGCTTCTTGTTGAATTGCGTTTTCTTCTCCCGGTTAATTGTAATCGTCATCTGCCGATATCCGAGAATACCGTCTTGTTCTTCATAATACGCCTTTATCCACTCTACAAGTTGCTCATTGATCCGTTGACTTTCACTCGGTTCCCGTCGTATCCATTTGTAATAACCGGAGCGACAAAGGTGCAGTTTATTGCACAACTTTTCAACCGGATAGCGTTCGGTCTTGTTCAAATACCGAATTGCTATGTATTTGTCTTCCTGCCGTACTCCGCTCAACGACCGCCCCCTCTCAATTCCCTCAGTTTTTTTAACAAAGCGATCTCCATTTCCTGATCTTTGATCTTTGCCTGCAATATCTTGTTTTCCTGACGAAGACGGTCTTCCTCGGTCAATTCATCTTCCGGCTTCGCTTTTCCTCGGCGGTCTGTGAGTCCTTTGACTCCTTTTTCTTCATACTTTCGAACCCATGCATAGATTTGTTGATACGATACTTTGTACGTTTCTACCGTCAATCCGTAGTCCTTACCGTGTTCGATGCAGAACGCTACGATCTCTGCTCGTTCTTCTTGTGTGGTCGTTCTTCCCTTGGTCAT
>JAKSNA010000084.1 GCA_024400295.1 Bacteroidales bacterium
TATATTGGCCCCGAATTAAACCGAGTAAAAAAAAGGTTTAATTTTGCAGTATGAAACAACAAAGACAAACATCAAAATTTAAGGCACAAGTGGTGCTAGAACTCCTAAAAGGGGAGACTTTAGAAGAGTTAAGCCGCAAATATGCGGTGACAGCAGCAGAAATCAACGCTTGGCGAGACGAGTTCATCCAGAACGGGACGGACGGTTTCAAACGCAAGCCCGAAGACTCCAAATTGTCGCGTGCGGAGCGAAAGATCGGGCAGTTGGAACTGGAGCTGGAACTTGTAAAAAAAAAGAACGCCTTGGTGGAAAAGCTAAAAAAGAAATAGTCAGGACATTGAAACAGGAAGTGAGCGAACTGACAGGCGAGAATTATCCGATGTCGCTGATTCTCAAAGTGACGGGTATGTCCAGTGGCGGCTGGTACGGAAAGCCGAGACACAGGGGGACTCCGATGAGACGAGGTAGAAAGCCGGAACTAGATGATGCCTCATTGCTTGAGAAAATCAAGGGAACGCTAGCATCGGTTCCGTTCTGTGGCGAAGGCTACAAAAAGGTGTGGCACAGACTGAAAAAGTCGGGCGTGACGGTTGGGAAGTCGCGTGTGCAGCGGCTGATGCGGGAAAACGACCTGATGAGTCCGTACAGGCACCACCAGGCACGCAAAAGAAAGAGCGGGCATAAGGGAACAATCATCACGGATGCGCCGAACGTGATGTGGGCGACAGACGGGAAGAAGTTCTGGGTTGCGGACAAAGGCTGGTGTTGGCTGTTTCCGGTGATAGACCATTTCAACGACGAAATCATTGCCTTCAACGTGTCCAAAATCGGGAATAGGTTCGCAGCAATGGAACCAGTCAGAACGGCTGTGAAGAACAGGTTCGGTAAAATAGGAAAAGGGATTTGCGAAGGAATAGGCCTGCTCTTGCGGTTGGACCACGGCTCTCAGTACGACTCCAACGACTTCAGGAAGGAGATGGACTTTCTCGGCGTTGAGATGAGCCACGCCTTTGTGCGGTCACCGGAATGCAACGGGTGTGTGGAACGGTTCAACAGGACTATAGAGGAAGAAGTGTTCAGCGTCAACACGTTTATGACTTTGGAAGAGGCGGAGACGGCGGTCGCAAAATTCGTGGACGACTACAACCACGGATGGATCCTTCACCGATTGGATCTGCAATCGCCCATAGAATACAGAAGCAATTACGAGAGCAGCCATCTGCCGGACAATACGAGGCCAGAGGATAATGTGTCCCACCGCAAAGCGGTGTAAAAAAAACGGGGCCTTTAAGCCCCGCCATCCATCGGCATAATACTCAACCGTCGGATAATGTGTCCGGCACAAAAATAAAAAAAATCGAAAAACATGCAACTTATTGAAATTATTGTATTTTTGCAACTCGTTTAACAACAAAAAACACCTCGTTTTTTTCGAGGCCAAAACA
>JAKSNA010000085.1 GCA_024400295.1 Bacteroidales bacterium
TTCGGCAATACCTTCGGCTTTACCTTTTGCAACACCCTCGGCAAGGCCTTCCTCCCGGCCTTCTTCCCGGCCTTCCTTTCGACCTTCCTCCTTTCCTCTTCTATAGCCAAAGTCTTCGGCGAGGCCATCGTCGGAAAGAATTTTCAGGGAGGCCTCGTACTCGGCGTATTCCTCTTTAGAGAGAGCGGCGACCTTGGCCTTCTCTATCAGTTGCAGCAGGCCTTCGTCGGCCTTGGCGATGATGTCTTCGTCGATAATGTCCATGTGACCCAAGTTTTTGAAAATGTCAAACCATACTTCTTTCATTGATGTGCTGTCGCCCCCTTCCTTCACATGGGGTAGGGAGATGTAGTATTTCCGCATCCTGTCCCAGAACTCTCGTTTCTCCTCGGCGTCGAATTCCGCCGTTTTCGTGAGGGGCTTGGTCAGCTCCGCGATGTTCTTCCCCATGATGAAGATACCGATTAGTTGGGGAATGTCGTGGTCCAACTTTCTCCAAACGGTTCCTTTGGGGATGTGCTCGTCCATCAGCTTGTAAAGATAGTAATTTGCGCGTGTTTTGAAGAAGGGGTGCGTATAATTTTGCATCTCCACGAGCACCTCGCTGCCGTCGGCGAGCCTGCACCTCAAATCGAAGGTCACGCCGCGTGACTCGTGCCTTCTCCTGCCGATCTCGGTGTTTTGGAACTGGATGCTCTCGATTCGCCCGTAGTCTTCGCTGAGGACGGCGTTCAAAAATGATTTCATGACGATTTCGTCTCCCATGCAGTGCTTGAAGCCGAAGTCGCACCGCAGATCGATAAATGTTGAATGTCTTTCCATTGGTTAAACAAAACTTAAGAGGATTATATTCATACACCCAACAGGGTGTTTTTGTGGATGCGAAATTAATACAAATAAAATAATATTGCAAGAAATTAATATTCCAAAACATTCCTCCCAGCGCTGAAAGCGCGGCACCTGCCAGCCTTGCCCGCAAGGACAAGGCTCAAGGGGGAGAATCAACCGTCTGAAAACCAACGAAGATTGAAAAATCTTTCAAAAAACCTCCTGAAACATTTGGATTGGAATGCAAAAAACTCTACTTTTGCACCCGCTTTCGAGAGGTAAGCGCTACGACGAAAGACGTAGAAAAAAACTTCAAAAAACATTTGCGGGAGTGGAAAAAAGGGCTTACCTTTGCACC
>JAKSNA010000086.1 GCA_024400295.1 Bacteroidales bacterium
TCTGGGTGATATTCGACACCTGCGCCGTTGTCACCGTCGGAACCGTCTGCGTGCCGCCGCTCTGCGTGGTGAAGCTCTTCTGCTCGCCGTAGCTCGTCCCTGCGCTGTTGGTGGCGTACGCACGGACGTAATAAGTCGTGCTGGCTGTCAGTCCTGTGATGCTGCTCGTGAAGCTGCCTGTCCCGCTGCCGTCGGTGGTGTGGGAGTTGGAGACCGTCGGGTTCGGCGACGTGCTCCAGCACACGCCGCGCACGTCACAGCCTGCACCGACGTATGCACTCACAACAGCACTAAAACCAGTTACATGGGTAATTTCATTCGTTTTTATATTCACAAACTTACCACTCGGCATTTCCATGTCCTTCTTGCACGATGCCATCATAAGAACTATGAGGCCTATCATCGACATTTTCGTTATTATCGTTTTCATGATGGATTTTGACTATTTGACTATTTGACAATCTTTTTGACTTTTTGACTTTTTGACTTTTTGACTTTAGACTTTAGACTTTTGACTTTAGACTTTTGACTTTCTACTTCCTCTTAAGACAGAACCCTATTCCGACCTTAATTTCCATATAATCTGTTCCTATTGTCGTCACACCGGCGGAGAAGCTGAAGCCTTTTATGTGCGCCATCAGCCCGGCATCCAAAGAGACTCCCTTGTAGGCACTGCCGGATGGTTCCGCCAATCTGTCGTCGTCCATCTTCCAAAGCAGCGTGCGTTTGCCATAACCAACGCCGGCGTAGAGATACAGCGGACACCCGAGTTTGCACAGGCCGCCAGCCGTAACAGACCAGCGCGAAGTCACCTTCTCCTTGAATGAATATGTCAACGGCGCGTCTTCGCCTTCTATCAAGCCGTTTTCATCGCATGTCAAGTCGGCTTTGGAGAAGTTGAAATTCGTCATGACGCTCGCATACCAACCCCATTGTTTTACCTGTCCGATGGTGAGGCCGAAAGACATCTGCGGTGCTGTCGAAAACGCTCCGTTTAGAAGCAAGAAATTCACGCCGTCTGGCTCCCGGTTCGAGGGTGTCTCCGCTTTTACCCCGAAC
>JAKSNA010000087.1 GCA_024400295.1 Bacteroidales bacterium
TTTTTGCCCTTGGTACTTGCTCTTATGATGTTGCTTTCGCTTGCCGCTTGCGGTGAAAAAGCGCCTGCAGCGGATACAGGGAAGCCTGAAGATACGCAGCAATCCGAGCAAACACAAAGCGAGAATACTACGACCGCAGCTTCTGAAACGGAAGAAAAATCCGACAATGAAAACGCATCTGTCAGCACACCTTCAGTCAGGGAATTTAAGTCCAATGACAAACAGTGTGTGATCTACTTGAATAATGCGTATGTGGTATACGGCCTCGACGGAAACGATATCATCAGTTGCACAAGCTATACGGAATTCGACACGGTCGACATTGCCAAAGCCGCCTATGAAGAGAGTGTTGAAGAGATCAAAAAAGATCCCGATGTGACCGACTGCAGGCTCGATGGCAATGTCATCGTTTGTGAATACGCAGAAAACGCATGGGCGGGTCGCGACAAGACTATGCTTGAGACGGTATTTGCGGACAAACTGGTAAAATAAAATTCAAATTTGAGAGGTAGTCAAAATGAAAAAGCTAATTGCGCTCATACTTGCAGCACTGATGTTACTGAGTCTCGCCGCTTGCGGTAAGAAGGAGGAAACCCCTGCAGGAAACGAAAACCAAACAGAAAACACGCAACAGGACAATACTACAGAATCCGGAGAAAAAGGCGATCCTGCTGAATATTCCATGGATTATTGGGCGGAAAAATATCCCGGCGAAAATATCTGCCCGTTCTATATTGAGATCGGCGGCGTGGAATACAGCTATTACCGTATCTCAGGACTTGACAAGGGCACCATGCTGACATGGATCAATACCCCACTGAATTGGAATGGCTGGCATCTTTCAGGAAATGATATCGTCAACGGTGACGAAACATATAAGATGACATCCGATTGGATCGGAGAAGAGCCCGAGCAATCATTTTCCAGCGGCTGCACGATTACTACTGAACCATATAGTCCTTCCGGAACAACCGGATCGGCAAAAGCAAGCAGTTATCATTTCAAGGGCTATACGGAAACTGCCGACTGGCC
>JAKSNA010000009.1 GCA_024400295.1 Bacteroidales bacterium
TCTGACAATGAATCTCAAATTGTTGCTGAATTATTCAGACTCTATCAAACAATAAATTCAAGAGACAAATGCACTTGTGACCGATGACAAATCAATAAATCCCAATCTCATCAACGAAAACCCATGCCGGATAACCGTAACCTGAATGACCTTTCGGACAGTCAAACGGCTTGATGATGACTTCTACGTAACGGGCTTTTGCCGCAGGAAATTCAACTTCAACAGCATGAATCGGCTGGTCGTAATCTTTCGGAAGCATCTTGAAATCCTTTCGAGAAACTTCGCTGAAACTCTTACCGTCGCTGGAAACCAACACCCTGACCGACTTCGCGTTGAAGATCCAGTCGTTCATGTTGATGTTGTTGTTGAACTTGACCTTGCTGATTTCCGTCTCTTCCATCAGGTCGATTGTGGCATCGATATTCTCTCCGAAAAATCCGAGCCATCTGCCGCTTCTGTAGTTTGAAGTGCCTCTCAATCCGTCAATCAATACGTTGGCACCGTCGAAAGTGTAATTTTTGTCCGGCTGTTTTTTCAACGTTATCGGTTTCATCGAGGCTTTGCTGAAATCGAAGTTCGTTTCAAACATCTTGCCTGTCGTGCCGTCATCACGGATTACTATGGTCTTGAAATTGCAACTCTGATTGATTTTCAACGGTTCTGTATATAAGATGCCATCTGTTGCGGGATTCTCTCCGTTGACAGTGTATCTGATTTCACCGTCAACCATTTTCGACATTGTTATTTCAATAACTCCTTCTGAGACGTTTGGCACGATGTCGGTGCTGATGTCGAAAATATGCGTCGCGTAATTCCAATGGTAGAAATCATAAAGTTTTGAGAGACGGAACTCGCGTTTCACAAAGTCTTTCCAGTCTTTTTGTTCCTGGTTGCACCATTGTACCTCTGCCAAAGCCCCGATTCTCGGTAACATCCTGTATAACAAAACATTAAAGTCGCTGGTGTATTCTGTCCAGATGTTTGCCTGTGGGCCGAGGATGTATTTCGCTTCATCTTCATCCAATCCTTCAGGAATAGGCTCGTAGCTGTAAACTTTCTGCACAGGGTTGTAGCCGCCGATTGAAAACGGCTCATTGTCAGAGTCCAAGGTTTGATAATAGTCGAAATAAAGGTAGTCGTTAGGTGTCATGATGACGTTGTGATGCATCTTTGCGGCTTTGTAACCGCCTTCGCTGCTGCGCCAGCTCATCACTGTCGCGTTTGGTGCCAGCTCGCCGTCGAGCATCTCGTCCCAGCCGATTATGTGGCGTCCGTGACTCTCGATGAACTTCTCCATTCTCGACATCACATAACTCTGAAGGTAATCTTCTGCTGTGTGTTTTTTGTCTCCTTTAATGCCTAACTCTTTGATTTTCTTTTGACACTTAGGACATTTCTCCCATCTGACGCGCGGGCATTCATCGCCGCCGATGTGTATGTATTCGCTCGGGAACACGTCCATTACCTCTTCAAGGACATCTTCCAGAAATTTCATTGCGTCTTCATTTCCGGCGCATATCACGTCTTCTGAGACGCCCCAGTGCTGCCAAACTTCATACGGGCCGCCGGTGCATCCGAATTCAGGGTAAGTGGCGAGTGCGCCGAGCATGTGCCCGGGAAGGTCGATTTCGGGAATTATGGTGATATGACGGTCGGCGGCGTATCTCACGAGGTCACGGAGCTCGTCCTGTGTGTAGAACCCGCCATGACGGATGCTGTCGTAAGCCATTGTCTTTCCGATGATTGTGCCCGAACGCCAGGCTCCGACTTCCGTCAGCTCCGGATATTTCTTTATTTCCATGCGCCAGCCTTGGTCGTCGGTGATGTGGAAATGGAATTTGTTAAGATTGTGCATCGCCATGATGTCGATGTAGGTTTTCACATTTTCGATAGGGAAGAAATGACGGCTCACGTCAAGATGCATCCCGCGATAGTCGAAACGCGGATGGTCGTAAATCTTGCATGTCGGAAATTCAAGCTCGTAACCGTCTTCCACATGACTCATGCTCTTTCTCAACGTCTGTATCCCGTAAAAAATGCTCGCGGCATCTGTGCCTGTAATGTTGATGCTGTTCATGCCGACGATGATATTGTACGCGTTTTCTCTGTCAAATTTTGATTTGTTGATTTTCAGGTTGATGGCGTTTTGCATCTCGTTGTCGCTCACTTTGACGACAGGCTTGAAGCCGGTCATGTCGTTGATGTATCCCGCAAGGAAATTCGCCTCATTCAACAGTTCGCCCTCTGACTTCGGATACGTTATCACTGTCATTTTGTTGAGTACAAAATTCGTGCCATTCGTCAGCTCTATTTGTTTTGGCAATGGAACAATTTGATAATCAGCCAGCTGTGACTGTTTTTGGCACGATGTAATCCCTAATGCCATAATTGCGGCGATGAATGCGTGTTTTACTGTCATTTTAAAAAATTTTTGCGAAAATAAGAATTTATTTAATTTGTCAGGAATTTTTTTGATAATTTTACGGCATTTATTGTAAAGACATGAAGATGAAGTTTGTTTTTTGTATTGTATTATCATTCTTTGTGTTACAAAAATCATTCTGTAATATGGCAAGTGATTCGGTGAGGTATAAGGACCAAATGTTTGAGGTTGACACAATAAAGGATGTCGTTTATGCAAATGTGAAGGGTTATTGGGATTCGTATCCTGATGAAAATCTTGATGTTAACGAATTGCGCAGGTTTGTGTTCTCGAAACATGAGATGCGTGATTTGGATTTGAAAATGGACATCTATCTTCCTGAGGCCGACACTGCCGCCCGCCGTCCTCTGATTGTTTTTGCGCATGGTGGAGCCTTTTATATTGGAGACAAGGGTGTAGAAGCATATAAAAAATGGTGCAGCTATTTCGCATCGTTAGGATATGTCTGTGCTTCAATAAATTACAGATTG
This sequence comes from Bacteroidales bacterium, assembly GCA_024400295.1. Classification (GTDB taxonomy): domain Bacteria; phylum Bacteroidota; class Bacteroidia; order Bacteroidales; family F082; genus Limimorpha. The sequence continues at coordinate 2,914 of JAKSNA010000009.1, forward strand.
GGATTTCCTGTCCTAACGACAAGAAACATTGAGAAATGTGAGTATCGTGCCATGCAGGATGCTCATGCCGCAATAAGGTATCTGGTTGAAAATCAGGAGAGATACGGAATTGACACGACAAATGTTTTTGCCGGCGGAACGAGTGCAGGAAGCATTATGATGCTCGCTGTCGCATACATGAAAAATGAGAACCGACTGAAGTCAACATACCGTGGCGGTGATTGCGGCGCACTGGAGTCGTCAGGTAATGACTGTGACAATACCTTTAAAATCAAAGGATTGGCTAATATGTGGGGGGCGGTTTATGATTTGTCAATACTGGAAAACAACAATGTGCCGATAGTCTCTTTTCATGGCGATGCCGATAAACTTGTGCCTTACGACAAAGGTCTGATAATGAAAACCGTGTGGGGACTGAATCTTGTCCACAAAAAAATGTATGGATCAGGTGAAATAACAAAAAAAGCCGAACAACTTGGAATTAGGTCGTTGTTATACACTTACGAAAACCAAGGACACGCCCTGCATCTTGACAAAGACAAGGAAATCAATCAAAATTTTTATGATATCCAATACAAAATCAGGGATTTCTTTTTTGACCTTGTTATGACTGGAACGGATTGAAAATCATTGCTTTTTGCAAATTGACTTGAACTCGCAGAAGCGACAGTTTTGTTCCTTGCCGGTCTGCGAAAACGGAATCTCACGGCTCAAAACCTCTTTGAAAAACCTGATGAAATAATCCTCGCAGTTGGTCGTGAAGTCATTGTTAAAGTCTTGGTTTTCAGATGTATTGAGACTTAAAATGCCATTGCTTAATTTCTGGAAACCGATAATCCCCGGCTCGATGTCATCGGGATCTAACTCCGGATTTTCTTTCAAATACAGATACTTATATACTAATAGCTGAATTGATTTCTCGGCCATCAGCGTTATATCCGTCTGGTCGGCCTTGACTTTCACGTTGCTGTCTTCGACTTTCCCCGTCTTGTAGTCGATGATACGTATCGTGTTGTTTACTTTGTCGATTCTGTCAGCGAAACCTTTGAGTTTTATATCTTTCCCGTCAACGTTAAATGTGTGGCTCATTTCTTTTTCCATGTCAATCATCGAGAGCTTGTATCTGATTTCACCGGTTTCGCCCTCCTTGATGAACTTTTTTTCTTCTCTGAAGAAGTTTGCCAACATATTGTCAATCACTGTCTTTGAAAGATGGTTGAAACCTGTTTGCGGCAAGCCGGAATGGAAACCGTTGGCCTCAAGTGCGTCTTGGTAGCATTGCTCGAAATGTCTGTCATACACTAATTCAAACAATCTTGATGTTATTGTGCCGTTGTTGAATTTGTGGTAAAAATTCTCCAACACCTTGTGCACAATGCTTCCTATGACGTTGACCTGTATTTCCTCGTTTAATTTATTGTCGCGTATTCCTTCGATGTATCTGAAATAATATTGAAGCGGGCATTTGACGTAAGTGCCGATGGAAGTGGGGGAGAATTCCGTGATTTTTTCAAGCATCTCCGGTGTTTTCTGTATCGAAATGACAGGGCTTTTCTCATTGGCTTGAGGGCTTTTGTATTGAATATGAGTCAGTTTCACGTTTTTGTAATTACGTGCATATTCGTGTTCGAGCTGTCTGATGAACCTGCTCGGCTCGCCGAAGCCCGACATGTCGGCCAATGAGTTGTAATACAGGTTGATGCGTTTCGCGTTTTGCAGAAGCCTGTAGAAATGGTAAGCATAGACAGCTTGCTGCTGTGTGTGTGTCGGCAGACCGAAAATTTTGCGTATGTCAAACGGAATCAAGCTGTTGTTTGATTTTGACAAGGGCAGCACTCCTTCGTTGACGCTTAAAAAATGGATGACGTCAAAGTCTAAGTTTCGTGTCTCAAGAAGCCCCATGATTTGCAAGCCGTCGGAATCACCTTTCAAATCAATAGATGACTGCATCGCCACTTGCGTGAAAAGCACCTGTAAATCATCAATTTGTATGTAGTTGCTGTACTTCCTTATCAACAGTTCGATTCTGTTTGTGGTTCTGCTCGCGACACTGATCTGGTTTTTGATGAAGTTGTTTTTTGTGTCGGAGATCTTTTGCATTGATATTTCAAGAAGCCGTTTTATTGATTCGATGCAGGAGGCCGTGTCTTGCCATTTGCTTAACGAAACATGCAGAAAATCAAACAGTTCGGTGTCGTCCTTGAAAATGTCAACATCTGATTTGCTGAAATAATACTGTGAGTCGTTGGCGAGTTTGTTCAGCCAATTGTTCAGCCGATGTGCCTCTTTCCCGTTGAAAATCAATTTGATGAAATCTGAATTGCAAAATCTGATAAAAGTCCAGAGATAAATCTTGTTTTCATCGGCACTTAGGCTTTTTTGGTATCTAAATAGTTGATCTATAAAGTGATACGTCGCTGTTTTCTGATAAGGGTAGCCCATCGTGACTTGAATCTTTTCGATTGAATCCGGGATTGAATTTAATGTCGGTATCAGAACGGATTCATCCGCCAAAACGATTACGCTGTTGGTCCCGTTATTGATTATATTCTCTTCAACCTCTTGATTAAGTTGAAGTTGCAGTGCGTTTGTCTGAACGGAATTGCCGGAAACACTTATCACATTGATTTCTTTATCTTGGGTTTTGTAATTGTTTCCGATGAAGTTTTTTTCAATATTTGGATGGCTTTTGAAGAATTTCCTTGCAAAGACTCCTGCTTCCTGTTTTTCATCATTGAAATAATATTCGTCTAAATCCCAGAGCATCACGGCGTTACCTTGTTCAACGAGTCTGACGATGATGTTTTCCTCGGTGTTTGTTAGTGCGTTGAATCCGGCGAATATTATCTTTTTGTCCTTTGTTCTTTGAACCAAAACAGTATCATCGTATGAAGCTATCTTCTTGGTTATCATTCCATAATAGCCAAGTCCGTTTTGTTGCAACGAGTTTTTCAAGGCATTGTAATATTGGATCAGTGATGCGAAAAACCTTACATAATTTGATTCAATATTGCTGTTCAGTTCCATGTTCCAGTCTTCAATCTCCTTGGCGTTTGTCAGATGGTTGAAGAGACTTTCCGCATTGACATTGTATTGGTCGATTTCATCGAAATCTTTTGCCATTTGTGCGGCGAGGCCGAAAAAGCTGTGATTCATTTCCGCGTTATTATGGAATGAATCGTTTATTCTTATAAGTTCAAAGATAACATCAACATTGTCAATGAGTTGAAGGCCGCTCCAGTCTTCCATCGCCTGCTGGATGGATATGATGTTCGGCACCCAGAAGTTGTAAGTGATGCGTTTCTCGAGTTCATTGCGGAGCTGCAAGGCCGCACGTTTGTTCGGGAAGACGATTGTCAGATTGTCCTTCGATAAGTCGTAATGTTCTGTTATATAATTAGTTATCTGTTCGATGAAAGCCATTGTTCAGCATTTTTCAGTTGTTCTTGAGTCCCGAGGTCGTACCAGTATTCTGATGTCGTCTGTTTTGATCTCACATGAGCGTATCCTGTGAATTTTGCTGCTTTTTCAAGTTTCTGGTACAACTCGAAAATGTAGCGCGGCTTCAGCTTGAAGGTCTTGAAATACTTTGGCTTGAAAATATGTATTCCACTGAATGACAGTAGTTTGCAGTCTTCAGGGAGACTGTCGCCGCCGTCAAAGACTCGCGTCTCGGCATTGTATCTTCCGACGAAATTGTCGTATTTGTCGAAAACGAGTTTCCGGCTGTTGTTGCGTTCTTGCGTGAGAATCCAAGCCGAGTCTTCGCTTTTTACGAACTCGTCATAATACGGCTTCAAGTCAATATCTGTAAGCACATCGACGTTGTGGACCAGCACCGCCTCGCTGTCCGAAAAATAGGGAAGTGCCTGTAACACGGCACCGCCCGTGTCCATAAGCTCGGCTCTTTCATCTGATATTTTAACTTCAACGTCCCCCCAATTTTCACTGTTCAAAAATTCAATAATCTGCCCGCCAAAATGGTGAATGTTTATCACGAAATGATTAAATCCTTGACTCATTAAAGATTCAAGTGTCACTTTAAGCAAAGGTTTTTTATTTATGGTTACCAGTGCTTTAGGCTTGTCTGATGTGAGTTCTTTCAGCCTTGTGCCAAGCCCTGCTGCAAGTATGAATGCGGTCCTTCTATTTTGCTTCATAAACATGATTTTTGTGTTGAACCAAATGATTTACAAGTACATTGACCATCGGGTAGTTCTCGTGTATTGTCTCTCCGATTTTTTGTGCGAAATAAACTGAACGGTGCTGCCCGCCTGTGCATCCGAAGTTGAGTTGCAGGTTCTTGAACCCGCGCTCAAGGTAGTTGTCAATTGACTGGAACACAAGCATTTGGACGTTTTGCATGAAGAAATGTGTATCTTGATACGAATCCATGAACTCCTTCACGTCGGCGTCTTCGCCGGTGCTGTTTTTATACTCAGGATAACGTCCGGGATTAGGAAGTGCGCGGCAGTCAAAGACGAAACCTCCACCATTGCCTGAGTTGTCGTTCGGAATACCGCCATTTTTGTATGAGAAACTGTTGATGGTGATTGTAAGTCTTTCAGGTTCAGTGTGTTCGTATTTTGGCAGGACCACATTCAATTGCTTTATCACCGACCTAAGCTCTTCGAGGTCAAACGGCAGTTTCCAGTTCTGCTCTTGACGCGTGAGTTCTTTTATTGCAAAAGGAATGCTTTGCAGAAAATGTAACTTCTTCTGTATCAATCCTCTGAATCCGTATGCGCCAAGAACCTGAAGCAGACGCAACAATATGAACGCCGGATAAAACCTCATGAAATCCTTTCCACATGTTTTGTTACCACTTTTCTGTTCAAGATTGGTGAGATAGTGGGCGAGTAGTTGCTCGCGGATTTCTGCCGGAATGCAAGCCTTGACCTGATAAAGCAAAGATACCACGTCATATTGCAGCGGCCCTTTTCTTCCACCTTGATAGTCAATAAAATATGGTGTATTGTCTTTGACCATTATGTTCCTCGACTGAAAGTCACGGTACATGAAGAAATCTGACGGCGCTTCAAGAATGAAATCGGCAAGACGTTGAAAATCAGCGTTTAAGCGCGTCTCGTTGAAAGAAATCTCTTCGTTTATTTTCAAGAAGCAATATTTGAAATAATTCAGGTCGTCTAAAATCGACATCTTGTCAAAACATGCGGTCGGGAAGGCCTTGGAATAATCGAGTCCGTTGTGCCCATTTGTCTGAAAATCAATGAGATGTTCAAGCGTTTTTTTGTATAACTCAATTGTTTCGTTATCATAAATGCAATTTTTAAGGCAACGTTCCACATTATTGAACAGGGTGTTGTCTCCAAAATCTGATTGAATGTAAATGTCTTTCTCGTCATTCACCGCATAGACTTCCGGGACTGGCAGTCCGCGTTCGAGAAAATGTTTGGAAAACGTGAAAAACGCGACGTTTTCTTCGATGTTTGAGTTGTAAGTCCCGATCAGACTTTTTGTTTCTGTTGTGATCCTGAAGTATTTTCTTGATGAGCCGGAGGACGGCATACTTGCAATATTGACAACCGATTCGTGTAAAATGTTGGTTGTCAGTTTGTTGAACGCTTCTTTTATATCGTCAAATGACCGCATTATGTAATAATTTTCTGAAAAAATCAAATCACAAAAGTACAAATTTTATTTCATATAAAAGGCGTAAAAATATTTCACAAAAAAATAGTTTTACGGAAATAAATTGCTATCTTTGCAGCGTTTTATTTCTAATATCGGCGTTGATAGTTCGGCGCCTGATAACGACTGAATTTATTTTTGTATTAACATCCATCGAAATCCGCAAGGATGGAGAACTAAAAAAGAAAAAAATGAACGCTGCTGAACGCAAAGAAATTGAAGAGCTTAACGCATCTACAATTTTACCTAACACCGTGAATGTCAATATCGTTCTTGGTGAAAATGAAAATGCAATGCCTAAAGACGAACCGCTTCCGAACGAAGAGGAGATTGACTTGGCAAACGACAATGAAGAAGAGGAAGAGGAAACCGAATGCGATTTCTCAAATTGCAACAAACTGCAACTCGTCGAATTGCTTGAGGAGATTGTGCAGGATGTCGATGTCCTGAAGATCAAGGACAAAGTCACTGCAATAAAGATCGGGTTCCTGAAGCTGAACAAGGAGGACCGTGACCGTGAGATGGAGCAATTCATCCTTGACGGCGGCGACAAAGACAGCTATGAGCATACCGATGACCCGCTCGAAACCCGCTTCAAGGCAGCTTTCAACATATACAAAGCCAACAAGGCGAAGTACAACGAAATCGTTGAGCAGCAGAAGGTTGAGAACCACAAGCTGAAACTTGCCATCCTCGAGGAACTCAAACAACTCATCTCATCGGAAGAGACTTTGAAGAAGACCTACGATGATTTCAACGCCCTTCAGGAAAGATGGAAAGCTATCGGTCAGGTTCCTGCAAATGAAATCACTAACCTCTGGAACACATATCATTTCCTTGTCGAGAAGTTTTACGACAAAGTGAAAATCAACAGAGAACTCCGCGACCTTGACCTCAAGAAAAACCTTGAGGCGAAGATTTCCATCTGCGAGAAGGCCGAAGAACTTCTTGTCGAGAAGTCGATGACCAAGTCATTCAAGCTCCTCCAGAAATATCACGATGAGTGGAAGGAGATAGGGCCGGTCCCGCAGGATAAGAAAGACGAGGTCTGGGAACGTTTCAAACTGACAACTGACAAAATCAACCAGATCCGCCGCGAGCATTATGCGAAGATTGAAGAAGAGCAGAAAGCCAATTATGAGGCGAAGGTCGCAATTTGCGAAAAGATAGAAGAGATTATCAATGAACAGGTTGCAAGCATCAACGCATATCAGAAGAAGTCGAATGAGGTGAACGAACTGTTCAAGCTATGGAAACAGGTCGGCCCGATCCAGAAGAAACAAAGCGATGAGATCTGGGACCGCTTCAAGACCTCGATGAACACATTCTTCGAAGCCAAGAAAGACTTCTTCAGCAAGTTGAAAGTCCAGCAGATGGAGAACTACAACAAGAAACTTCAGATTTGTGTTGAGGTTGAAAACCTTGTGGATTCAACGGAATGGAAGAAGACGACCGAGACGATTAAGAAACTCCAGGAGGAATGGAAGACCATAGGGCCTGTCCCGAAACGTCATTCCGACAAGGTGTGGAAACGCTTCCGCAGCGCATGCGATGAATTCTTCAAGAACAAAGCCGAACATTTCTCAGGAATTAAAGGAGAAGAAGAGAACAACCTCAAGGCAAAACAGGAGATTGTTGAACGCATCAAGGCTTTCGAACTCCAGAAAGACCGCAACGCCAACATGGAGGCCATCAAAGGCTTCCAGAGAGAATGGATGGCAATCGGTCATGTGCCGATGAAACTGAAAGACGCTCTCCAAAATGAATACCGCAGCCTCATCGACGGCTTGTTTGACAAGATGAGAAGTAATGATAATGAAGCAACAACAGCTGAATATCGCAATATCGTCTCTGTGATGAAGGATGATCCTGACTCACGCGACAAGGTCAGAAGAGAACGCACGAACCTTCAGAATCGCATTCAGAAACTCCGCGATGAAATAGCTACACTTGAGAACAACATCGGATTCTTTGCCAACAGCAAACAGTCGGAAATTCTCAAGGCTGAATATGAAAAGAAAATTCAGAAGATCAAGAACGACGTCAAGGTCCTCGAGGCTAAGATTAAGATTTTGAACGAACAATAATCAGTCAAGGTTAATACCCGAAAACCCCACAAGTGCATAATGCGCCGCGTGGGGTTTTTGCTGATGTAACATATTTATAATGAACGCAAATACATTCGGGAAGGCTTATTGCCTCACTACTTTCGGAGAGTCGCACGGCGCGGCAGTCGGAGGTGTCATCGACGGTTGTCTCGCAGGACTGGAAGTTGACAAATCATTTATTATGAGTGAGTTGGCAAGACGGAAACCTGGCCAAAGCACGCTGACATCAACAAGAAACGAAGCCGATGAAGTGGAGTTTTTGTCGGGGCTTTTCGAAGGAAGGACCACGGGCGCTCCAATAGCGTTCATTATCAGGAATATAGATGCGAAATCATCTGATTATGACAATGTCAAAGACTTGTACAGGCCTTCTCACGCCGATTTCACCTATCAGATGAAGTACGGAATAAGAGATTATCGTGGTGGCGGACGGGCGTCGGCGAGAACACTCGCGCCTTGTGTCGTGGCCGGCGCCATTGCGAAACAAGTGCTTGAAAAACAAAACATTAAAATCGTTTCGTCTGTAACAAAACTTGGACAAAAAGCGTGCCATGGCGGTTTCTCCACGAATGAAGTCGAAGAGATACTCTCCGAATATAAAATGACAAATGACACGGTCGGCGCTGTCGTTCATTGTGAAATGCAAAATGTTCCTGTTGGTCTTGGTGAGCCTGTATTCAATAAATTCCACGCAGAATTGGCGTATGCCATGATGAATATCAATGCGGCTAAGGGTTTTGAGATAGGAGAGGGGTTTCACGCTGCTGAGATGTCAGGCTTTGAATGCAACGATTTGTTTGTGAAAGAAAACGGAAAGATCAGGACGGTGACAAACCACTCCGGCGGCGTACAGGGCGGCATAACGAACGGCGAAAACGTGACTTTCAACGTGGCGTTCAAGCCGATTCCGACAATAATGCAACCTCAACAAACAGTTGATGTTCAAGGAAATGAAGTTGAATATAACATTGAAGGCCGACATGATGTCTGCGTCGTCCCGCGCGTCCTGCCGGTGGTCGAGGCGATGGCGGCCATGGTGACGCTTGATTTTATAATGTTAAAGAATATCAATAGGTTATAAACTATTGCAACAAATCTCCAGCTGTATTGATTTTGAATTAAAAATTCGTGTTATTCGTGTTGTTCGTGGTCTCAACCAGTCTCCAACTCCTGTATGGATTTTTGGATAACGCTGAATTATAGTATCTTTTGTCCCCAGTGACCTCTGTCCCGAGCCATGCCGGTTTGTCGAAAGCCTCGTCTTCACTGCAGAGTTCGATCTCCGCAACCAGCAGACCTTCGTTATCTCCATGAAATTCATCAACTTCCCAAGTGTGGATGCCATCGGCGTTATGTATGAGATAACGTGTCTTGTCAATGACACCCGCCTCTGCCAATTTCAGCAGTGACATGGCGTCTTCGACAGATATTTCTTTTTCCCATTCAAAACGCGTGACACCGGTTTCGTTATTCGCGCCTTTGACGGTGATAAAGCCTTTGTCGCTCTTAACTCTCACTCTTACAACGCGTTCGGCGGCACTGTTAAGATAGCCTTGGCAGATGCGGACAAAGCCGTAAGACTCTTTTTTAAAGTCTCCGACAACCAAAAACTTCCGTTCAATCTCTAAACCCATAATTCAAATTTCTTATTTACTCGAACTCTTCAATTTCCTTTATGATATTGCTAATCAATTTGTTCTTAAGGTTGTAAAGGTCGTCTGAAATATCTACTTTATAGTAATGCGGGTTGATCAGTCGCTTCTCGGTGTCGTCAAGATGTGAAAGGTTATCGAGGTAGAAATCACGTTTTTCCTGAATGGTGTTGTCATCATAACAGACCTCTCCGTCTTTCATAACTTGCTGCTGCAGGACGCGATATGAATATTTGCCGGCGGGGAAGGACATTGAGCGCAGGCGGTCGGCCTCATCGCGGGCTGTTATCGCCTCACAGCTTTCTATCGCCTTTGACATCGAGTCGCCTCTGAGACAGGTGACATCGCATTTGAATTTTCCATTCTGAATGATCCTGTACGTAATCTGGAAACCAGGGTTGATGAGTTTGCTTGACTCTTCCGAGCGTTTCAAGACGGGCATGTCATCGACCTGTACGAGTTTATAAACGTTGCCGAAACAAGGGTTGTGCTTGCTCGTGGCTATCGCGTCGCCGACGCCATAGCAGTCAACCATGCAGCCTTGCCGCTCAAGCTCTGTTATTAGATATTCGTCTAATGCGTTGGTTGCGAATATCTTGCATTTTTTCAAACCGGCCTCGTCGAGCATCTCTCTTGCTTTCACGGAGAGGTATGTCAGGTCGCCGCTGTCGAGACGTATGCCATAGCCGTAAGGGTAGGAGTCGTCGATCCCGTTGGCTTTGAAAGCCTTGATTGCGTTCTTTATGCCGCATTTCAAAGTGTCGTAAGTATCGACCAAAAGGATCAGGATTTCTTTGTCGTGGGTCTTGATGTATGTGTCAAATGCCTGATACTCACCGCTTACCGTGCTGCCGAAGGAGGTAACGAAGCTGTGAGCCATGGTCCCTGATGACGGGAATCCGAATTTGACACCGCTGACGATGTTCGAGGTGTTCAGGCATCCGCCGATGTATGCCGCCTTGCCGCCGTAAATCGCCGCCCAGGGTCCGTGCGCCCTGCGGCTCCCGAACTCACTGACGGGCTTTGTCGTGCTGCGCGTCACACGTGATGCCTTCGTTGCTATTGCCATCTGATGGTTCATGATGCAGAGCATCGGAGTCTCAAGCACTTGCGCCTCAATGATCGGTGCCTCGATGGTGATGACCGGCTCCTTCGGAAACGCTATCTCTCCTTCGCGCATGGCGTAAATGTTGCCGGTGAATCTCATTTTCGCGAAATATCTCCTGACGTCAGCGTATTCCTCGCCAGGCAGAAATTGCTCGAAAAACTTCTCATCAGCCTGCCCGATGCCCTCAACCATCTGCAAAACCTCACTGATACCGCTCACCACAGCCCAGTTGTTCGTGTCGGGTGCCTTCCTGTAAAACATGTTGAAAACGGCGCGTTTGTCCTTCATCCCATTGTCGTAGAACGACTTACCCATCGTGTACTGGTACTTGTCTGAGCAGTAAGAAATATTTAAATCCATGATTTCCAATAAAATTTTTGCAAAGGTAAGAATAATTATCATATCCGACGAAAAAATAGTACTTTTGTGCCCATGAAAGGTGTTGTAACTATAAATGATAAGGAGCTGAAATTCAATCTTCTTCGCTCGTGCAGACGGAGTGTCACCGCGAAGATTTGCAAAGACGGCACGATAGAAGTGCGTGCTCCATTGCTGTTTGGCGTGAACGACATGACAAAGTTTCTTCAGCAACATTGGCGTTGGCTCACAAATCATTATGATAAGGTGATCGAAAAAGCTGAATGTCAGAATAAAGCTTTTGTTTCCGGTGAGGCACATTATTATCTTGGCGAGAAATACGAACTGAAAGTTGTAGAGACTGATTTCAATTCAGTGAATGTCGCTGATAACTATTTGATTGTGAATTGCAAAGATGCTAAGTTGGCTGAGACGGTTCTGAAGAATTGGTACAGGAAAATGTTTGCCGTAAAGTTAAACGAACTGCTGCCCCCAATCATTGAGAGCTTCAGAAAGTACAATGTCTCTCCAAGAAAATTCAACATTCGCGACATGAAATCACGATGGGGGAGTTGCTCGCGGCAAGGCAATATAAGCCTTAATATTCAATTAGTTAAGTTGAACGAGAATTGCATCAGGCAGGTCGTGGTCCACGAGATGTGCCACTTGGTTTATTTTGACCATCAGTCGGGTTTCTATTCGTTGATGGACAAAGAGTTTCCCGAATGGAAAAAATGGAAGTCGGAACTGAAATTTTTGTAATTTCGCGCTTGTTTTTTATTGAACAATGGTTATATCGTTTTATCATATCTTAGGCATCATCCTTGCCATCGCGGTGATTGAAATCGTTGGTATTCTGTCGGTTAAGAAAGTGAAGAATGCAAGCGATTTCTCCACCGGAAGCGGAAAGGCCGGAACATGGGTTGTCACTGGCACCATCATCGGGACGCTCGTTGGCGGGCAGTCAACGGTAGGAACCGCACAGCTCGCGTTTACTTTCGGACTGTCGGCATGGTGGTTCACGATGGGGATGGCGCTTGGCTGCGTGGCTCTTGCGATAGGTTATGTCGTACCGTTGCGTCGAAGCGGCAGCACCACGTTGCTTGAGATTGTCTCAAAAGAATACGGCAGGAAAGCCGAGATGACAGGCTCAATGCTCTGTTCTCTGGGAATGTTCGTGAGTATCATCGCACAGGTGCTTTCGTGCGCCGCAATGCTGATGACGCTCTTCCCGATGAAACTGTGGGTCGCTGCGTCAATAGCGGCAGCCACCATGATAATATATGTTGTCTTCGGCGGACTGTGGAGCGCGGGCATCGGCGGCGTGGTAAAAATTGTTCTTCTTTGTCTCTCTGCTCTCGCCGCCGGAGCTGTCGTGCTATTCCTCTCAAAAGGCTATTCGGGACTGATGGATTCAATAAGGAATATTCTGTTATCAACTGATTTACAGTTTATTGACGGATTTACTTCAAGTAATGATGTAAGTAATGCCTATCAATATCCGTTCACTCGGGGTGTGTCGAATGACCTCGGCTCGTGCGTCTCGGTGATACTCGGTGTGCTTGCGACACAGACCTACGCCCAGGCGATATGGGCGGGCAAGTCCGACAGCGTCGCCCGCAAAGGCGCGTTGATTTCCGCTTTGATTTCTATTCCAATCGGATTCGCCTGTGTCCTCGTCGGGATGTACATGCGTGCGCATTATATCACTGAGGCCGAACTTAACTCTTTGATTGCCATTGGAAAAGATATTCCGGAAGGTGTCGGTGTCATCGCTACTTCCGCACAGGCGTTCCCGATGTTCGTCACGAATCATTTGCCTAATTTCCTTGGCGGAATAGTCCTCGGCACATTGCTGATAACGGTGATTATCGGAGGCTCCGGCCTGACGCTGGGCGCATCGACAATCTTGGTGAAAGACGTCTTCATCGCTTTGTCGTCAAAGTTCAAGGATTCAAAGCAGAATCTGATGATTACGCGCACCACAATCGTCACGATATTATTGCTTTCGGTTATTGTTGCCGCTTCATTCTCAGGAAGTTATATCAATGATCTTGGATTTCTTTCAATGGGACTGCGGACGACGGCAGTGTTCGTGCCGCTTACGTTTGCGTTGTTTTTCCCTAAGAGGTTCAAGTCGAAATGGGTGTTTGCATCAATCCTTGTCGGAACGGCCATGTTATTGATTGCCAAGTTTTTGCGGCTTCCAATTGACGGTATGTTCCTCGCACTTGCCGCATCATTGCTTTGCTGCATGTTTGGGGTTAAAAAGAAGAATATGTTATTATAATAAACTGATACAAAAATGGGTTTGAGATGATAGAGAATTTCCCTCTTAACCCTGCAAACTTAACACTTAATAAAATGAAAAGAGGTTTTGGAAGTGATAACCATTCCGGCATCAGTCCGGAGGTTTTGAAAGCGATTGCCGATGCGAATGTTGAACATGCTTTGGCATACGGCGACGATGAATACTGCGCAAGAGTTGAAGAATTGTTCAGACAACAGTTTGGTGACCATGCGGTTGTGTCGTTTGTATTCAACGGCACCGGTGCCAATGTCATGGCGATTGACTCGATGGTAAGGTCGCACGAAGCTGTTGTATGTGCGGAGACGGCTCATGTGAATGTTGACGAATGTGGTGCGCCGCAGCGTGTTGTCGGCTGTCGTCTGCTGACCGTTGACACACCTGACGGCAAACTTACGCCTGAGTTGGTGAAGACGCGTCTTCATGGTTTCGGCTTCGAGCATCACTCGCAACCGAAGGCTATAACCATCACACAATCAACGGAATTGGGAACGCTTTATACCATCGGAGAGATTAAGGCTTTGGCAAAATTAGCGCACGAATACAATATGTATCTGCATGTTGACGGGGCGCGTCTGGCGAATGCCGCCGTAGCCTTGAACTGCACGTTCAAGGAGATGACAACCGATGCCGGCGTTGATGTCGTGTCGTTCGGAGGCACCAAAAACGGTCTGATGATAGGGGAGTCGGTCGTGTTTCTGAATCCTGGGTTGGCGAAAGACTTCAAATACCGCCGCAAGCAGGGGCTTCAGCTATGCTCGAAGATGAGGTTCCTTGCCGTCCAGTTTGAGGCTTATTTCAAAGACGACCTCTGGAAACGCAACGCCGAGCATTCAAACCGCATGGCGCAGCTTTTATATAATAAGGTGAAGGACATACCGCAGCTGAAGGTGATGTATCCGGTTCAGGTGAACGGCGTCTTCGTGCAGCTGCCTCGTGAAGTCTGGACCGAGTTGCAGAAAAAGTATTTCTTCTACGACTGGGACATTGACAACAACGTGGTGCGATGGCTTTGTTCGTTCGACACGACGGAAGACGACATCGAGAGCTTCGTGAAGGCGTTGAAGGAGTTGCTGTGATTGTAAAATTGTAACATACAGAACGCAATCGCACAAAGCCGCTGAGCACAAAAAGCAATGAAATGAGATAAAAAAAACGTAGCTGCGTCCTGAAATTTTCAGATGATTTTATTCCGCCAACGGGTTAAAATAACAAGGATTATGAGATTTTGGGATGTTTTGAGCAAAAAGATTATGAGATTTTGGGATATTTGGGGCAAAAAGATTTTGAGATTTTGGGATGTTTTGGGTGAAAAGATTTTGAGATTTTGGGATATTTTGGTCAAAAAGATTTTGCGGAAATGATTTTTTTGTGTATTTTTGCAGAAATTTTTTATGGTCATTTCATGATATTCAAACGGAAAATATACGATGTCATGCTCCAATGGAAAAAGGAGATGAACGGCAAAAGTGCAATTATGATAGAAGGTCCACGACGCGTAGGAAAGTCAACAATTGTTGAAAACTTCGCACAAAATGAATACGATTCATATTTGCTGATTGATTTCTCAAAAGCCCCAAAAGAAGTGTTTTCGCTTTTCGACGACATCTCCGATTTGAATTATGTTTTTCTGCGTTTCAAACTGTTGTACGGCGTGCAACTGTTTGAACGCAAGTCAGCTATAATTTTTGATGAAATACAGGAATGTCCCAAAGCAAGGCAAGCGATAAAGCATCTTGTCAAAGACGGGCGTTATGATTATATTGAAACAGGCTCTCTTATTTCCATTAAAAAGAATGTGAAAAACATAATAATTCCGAGCGAAGAGACAAAACTAAATCTGAATCCGATGGATTATGAGGAGTTTCTGTGGGCGCTGGGAGACACGACAACGACACCTCTTCTCAAGGATGTTTTTGAAAGAAAAGAGTCGCTCGGAGATGGCGTCAACCGCAAACTGATGCGCAATTTCCGGCTTTATATGCTGATTGGTGGAATGCCTCAAGCGGTAGAATCATATCTTAATTCAAACGATTTAGGCATCGTTGACAAAACCAAGCGAAACATCATACAGCTTTATGAAGACGACTTCAAGAAACTCGACCAGTCGGGCAGAATATCAACACTTTTTGATGCGATTCCATCAGAACTCAATAAAAACTCATCAAGATACCAGATTACCAGCGTTATTGGTGGTAGTACCAGCTCTACGGTTGAAAATCAATTGATTGCGGAACTCAATGATTCCAAAACCATAAACATGGCATATCATGCCAACGACCCGGGCGTAGGTCTTTCGTTAAATATGGACATAAATAAATATAAAATGTTTGTGTGCGACACGGGGCTTTTTGTAACGCTTGCATTCAAAGACATGGAATTTACGGAAAACATTATATATCAGAAACTTTTGAGCGATAAACTTGACGCAAATCTCGGTTATGTTTATGAAAATGTCGTTGCGCAAATGCTTAAAGCCAAGGGCGACAACCTGTTTTATTACACCTTCCCAACCGGAAGCGGCAGCCACAATTATGAAATCGACTTTATTTTGTCAAGAAACGGCAAGATATGTCCTGTCGAAGTTAAGTCATCGAGTTACAAACGCCACGTTTCAATGGATAGCTTCTGTGAGAAATTCAGTGGCAGAATCGATGAAAAATACTTGGTCTATACGAAGGATTTAAAGAAAGAAAACGGCGTAACTTATTTGCCGGTTTATATGACACAGTTCCTTTGACTTTCATTGCTGTCCGATAAAATGTGTAATTTCCCACATGCAATTTTTGACTTTGTTGGCGCAGCGAAAATAACACAAAGGGCTTACTTTCCAAACGGAAATCAGCCCTTATTTTTTGACCTCAAAAAAGTTTTATCGGACAGTAATAATTGGAAAATTGTAACGTACAGAACGCAATCGCACGAAGCCGCAGACCACAAAAAGCAACGAAATGAGATAAAAAAGACGTAGCTACGTCAATTTCTGTAAAAAACTCAAAGAACAATGACCCCGCTCTCAAAACTCCACTCAGAAACAACGGGAAGCCTCCCCGCTCGGGTCGGTGAACCTTAACGGGTTGTTCAGGCAATACGCGTACCTGTTGAAGTTCTGCGAGTTGTCGGGGCACTGGATGAAGTTGTCGGGCGAGAGGAACGACGACATCTGCGGGTCGTACACGCGGCCGTTCATGTTTATGAGACCGAAGGCGTAGAGATGCTCGTGGCCCGTGAAGCCGCGGTCGAACAGGGGTTCGTCGGTGCAATCAGTGTCGTATATGAACATCTCTTCAGGCATCATCCCGGTCTTTTTCTTTCGCGGTGCAAAGTTAGCAAAATAATTGTACAAACAGAAACGGTGATGCGATTTTTTTGGGAAATTTTGACCTATACGCCCCAAATTAAGAAGAGATTTTTGAAATGTCAAGAAAAAAATAAGGATTTAAAAAAAGGATGCATCAAAAATATTGACGCATCCAATTGTATTCGGTTAAAAGTCATCAACTTTCAGAGTTTCATTTTCATTCTCTTCTCATCATCTCCACTATGGCGTTGATGTCGTTCAGCCTTGCCGGAATGTCGATTTTCTGCGGACAATGCGATACGCACTGACGGCATCCGATGCAGTGCTCTGTCTGACGGTCGGCCTCGAGCTGACGGTTGTATTCTATCAGGAAACGACGGCGCGACTTCCTGTATTCCGCCGACTGCTTGTCCTCGACAATAGTGCCTTCGTTCACGCATTTATTATAGAAACTGAAGTTCGTCGGGATGTCGATGCCGTAAGGGCAGGGCATACAGTATTGGCAGCTTGTACACTGGATGATTGGATATTTCAGGTACATGTCGGCGATGTTCATAAGCATTTCGGTTTCCTTGTCGGAACATGGCTGCAGCGGACAGTAGGTCTTCAGGTTGTCCTGAAGATGCTCCATGTATGTCATTCCGCTCAAGACCGTCATGATGTTAGGATATGTGCCTGCGAAACGGAATGCCCATGATGCCACGCTGTGTTCGGGGGCTTTCTGTTTCAAGGTCTTTGCGAGGTTGTCGGGGAGGTCGGCAAGACGGCCGCCGAGCAACGGCTCCATGATGACGACGGGGATGTTGAGGTCGGTGAGGCGTTTGTAGAGATAATCGGCGTTGATGTTGTCGGCATCAACAGTATGGGCGTGTTTCCAATCGACGTAATTCATCTGGATCTGCACGAAGTCCCAATGGTATTTCTCCTGATTGTCAAGCAGATACTCGATGACGCGTTGGTCGCCGTGGAACGAGAACCCGAGGTTGCGGATGCGTCCGGCCTTGCGTTCCTCCATCAGGAAGTCGAGCATTCCGTTCTCTATGTAACGCAGGTTGAACGTCTCCCAGCCGCTGCGGCTTCGGCTTCCGTTGCCCACAGAATGTAGCAGGTAATAGTCGATGTAGTCTGTTTTCAAGTTTTCAAATGAGTTTTTGTAAATCTGCATCGATGCCTCACGGCTCCATGTGCTTTCGGCGAAGTTCGACAGCTTTGTCGCGATGAAATATTTGTCGCGCGGGTAGCGGCTCAACGCGATGCCCATCGCTTCTTCCGATTTTCCTTTGCAATAGACAGGTGCGGTGTCGTAATAATTCACGCCGTGTTCCATCGCGAAGTCGGTAAGCCTGTTGACCATTTCCTGGTCGATGGCGTTATCTTTATGAGGAAGCCTCATGCAGCCGTAGCCGAGGATGGAAACGCTGTCGCCGTTGTTGCGATTCGTGCGGTGCGTCATTTTGTCTTTCGGGATGTCGCCTTCAGCATACGTTGTCGCTTGTTCCGAAGTCTCTGATTTGCAGCCTGATAACGTTATTGTCGTGACAGCCGCCGTCGCTCCCAATGTCTTGAGGAAATCCTTTCTCGTTATATTTTGTTTCATTTTTCTCTAACTTTAAAACCTAAATACCTAAAAACCTGTCAAATCATTCTGTGAACTTCGTTGCCTTCGACGTAAATCGCGCTGAACGGCCGGGCGGGGCAGACGTGTTCGCAGGCTCCGCAGCCGATGCAGCGTTCCTGATTCACAATCGGGACCATCGGTGACGATTCGTCGTCGGGGTCGCTGTGCATCATGGTGATTGCGCCTGAAGGACAACGTCTTGCGCAGTTGCCGCACTCGGCTTCACCGTTGAAAGAAACGCAATTCTTTGCAATGAAGACGGCGTGTCCGATCTGTATTGATGATTTCTCTTCTCTTGATACTTTTCTTATGGCACCGGCGGGGCACACTTCCGAGCAGGCCGTACATTCGGGACGGCAGTAACCATGTTCGAACGACATCTCCGGCTGCATCAGGTTTTCAAGTTTCGTTGATGGTCTCAACACATGATTTTCGCATGACTGCACGCACAACTGACAGCCTGTGCAACTTGAAGTAAAGTTCTTAAGACTTTGTGAACCAGCGGGTTTCAAAGACGTATTGCGTTTCGGTGCTTTCTTGTCTTCAATAATCGCAAGTCCGCCGTCAACGATTTTCTCCTGCGCCTTGACTGCGGAAAACGTGGCGAGACCGGCTATCGTTGCAAGGAACATTTTCCTCGATGTCGTCGAATTGTTTTCCGGCGACTCGACACCCTTAACTTCACTATCAACTCTCAAAACTTCACTCTTAACTCTTCCATAGCTAATTGCTCCATGGTTGCATTTTGCAATGCAATTGAAGCATGTCACACATTTTGAATAGTCGATTGTCTTTGATTCTGAATCAATTGCGCTGCATCTGCAGTTCTTCTCGCAAAGTCCGCATGACTTGCATTTTTCGGTGTCGATGTGTGGTTTCAACAATGAATATTTCGCGAAAATCCCCAAAACCGTTCCGACAGGGCAGATGTTGTTGCAATAGCCGCGGCCGGAAAACATTCCCGAAAGGGTGATGCCGATGAAATAAACCAATGAGATGATGAAAATCGGCAGGCTCTTGATATAGACATCGACGTGATAGAATGCGTAACTGCCCCATCTTTCAGCAAAGTATGCGAAAATATTGTTAATTGATTGATAGACAGGCGCAAAGATGTTCGAGGCGATTCTTCCGTAGATGCTGTAAGGCGCGATGAGAATGGCGATCCAGTTCAGGCCGAGGAAAAGCAAGACGGCGAAAACTACTGCTATTGAATACCTTAACCATTTGCGGTTTTTTCTGTAACGGAAATGGTTTTTGCGTATTTTCTCGCCAATCCATGAGGTGCAGTCCTGATAGACTCCGAGCGGGCAAATAATTGAGCAGTAAACCCTTCCGAATATTAGTGTTATCGCGACAATCGCCGCGACAACGATGAAGTTGGAGGCGAGAAGTGCCGGCAGGAACTGAAGTTTCGCCATCCAGCCGAACCAGGCGTGCAAAGCGCCCGTGAAATCAAGGAAAAGCAGCGTTATCAGAAGTGAAAAGATAACAGCTAAAGTGATTCTGACTTTTTTTAACATACTATTTCAATTTTCTTTTGTAAAATTCTAATCGTATAAGTCGGTTTTCTTTGATATGTCAGACCCGACTTTCGGTGCGTTTTTTATGTAATTGACTTTTTCATCGATTTGTAAATCAATGCCTTGCTTGACGTAATTGTCATAAAACCAAAGGATCTCATCAATGTTTTCGTTGAAAAAGCCGGCCACGGCGTGCGCGTAGTTCTCGTATCTCCTGATGAAATACGGATAGTCGTATTTCTCAAACTGTCTGACGAGCCTGTCGGAGCCGATGAAACCGACGTTGAAAAACTTGATCTGTTTGTACGGGACGAGGTTGTCTTTCATGCCGTGGAAGAACATCGTCGGGGCGGGGGAGTGCTTTTTGTATTTCACCTTGCCGTTGACGGAATAGACCGCGCCGGCGAAAGGAATCACCCCTGCGAGATGGAAGTCGCCTGGCAGAATCTCCGAGTTGCCTTTGCCGTTGCAGATGAAATAATCGGTCTGCAATGCGGTGATGGCTCCCGCGCTTGAACCGCTGATTATTATTTCCTCTGTGTTGATTTTCAGCTCTTTGTAATGTTTGATGATAAAGTCGATGGCGGAAATGGCATCTTCAGCTGCCATGTAAATGGCGTCTTTCACAGGCTTTTTGTTGAAAACGCCGATGTGCTTCGCGCCCTTTAATCCAAGTCTGTAGTCGGCGGCGATGGCGACAAAACCATGTTCGTAAGCCATTGTCTCACAGAATTTTACGACAGTCGAGTCGTTACGCGCCCCCGAGATGAAGCCGCCACCGAAATAAAACAGTATGCACGGGTGCTGCGACATGCCGTCGTCGGGGAAATAAACGTCAAGACGAAGAGTCTGCCCGTCTTTTTCAGTGAAATCAAACGTCTTTGAGTGCTGCGCGAAGCAAATGCCTGCCACGGATAGGCAGATAATCAATGTGATAATTTTTTTCATAATAACTTGATATTTTTAAATGTGTTAAAATAATGTTCCTGTTGTCAGTTTCGGTGCCGTTGTCATGCCGATCATCTCCATGAATTCCGTCTCATTCAAGATCCTGATTCCGAGTGTCTCGGCTTTTTTCCGTTTCTCCGGCCCCATCTTGTCGCCCGCGACAACGAAGTCGGTCTTCGCGGAAATCGACGAGACGTTCTTGCCTCCGAGGTCTTCGATGACTTGTTTGATGCCGTCTCTCGAGAAATTCGCGAAGACGCCGCTCACGACTATCGTCTTCCCGCTCAGAACCTGATTCTCGGTAGCGGCCTTCTTTTCCTGCTTGAACTGAAGCCCGAATTCTCTTAATCTGTTGATAATACTGATGTTGCGCTCGTCATCAAAGAACTCTCTTATGTTATGGGCGATTGTCTCACCCACGGTGTTTATCTCCTGCAATTCCTCGACTGTGGCCTTCATGATTGTGTCGATGTCGCCCATCGTGTTGGCGATGATCTTTGCCGTCACTTCGCCCACCTCTCTGATTCCCAATGCGAAAAGCACCTTGGTGAATGGCACCTCCCTCGATTTCATCAGCGAGTTCAGGATGTTGTTGACGGTCTTCTCTTTGAATGAAATTTTTTTTGTAACTGATTCATTCATAAGGCTGTACTCGTCTTCCACGGTCACTACTTTCTCAAGTCCGTAGAGCTTGTCGTAAGTGAGGTCGTACAGGTCGGCGTAGTTGTTGATAAGGTGGTTGTCGAACAACACCTCGACTTTCCCTTCGCCGAGGCTTTCGATGTTCATGGCTTTTCTGCCGATGAAATGCTCTATCCTGCCTTTTATCTGCGGCGGACATCCGAGGCTGTTGGGGCAGTACCACGCCGCTTCGCCTTCATTCTGAACGAGTTCCGTGCCGCACTGCGGACATCTTCTTATGAACTGTATCTCGTCGCTGTCGGCTTTTCTTCGGTCGGTGTCAACGCCGATGATTTTCGGGATTATCTCGCCGCCTTTGACAACGATAACGGTGTCATCGTTGTGTAAATCAAGCTGTTTGATGAAGTCGGCGTTGTTCAATGTGGCGCGTCTCACCGTCGTCCCGCCAAGCTGCACCGGATCAAGGTTAGCCACCGGCGTTATCGTGCCGTGTCTTCCAACCTGAAAATCAACGCTTAACAGTCTTGTCTTGACTTCTTCCGCCTTGAACTTATAAGCTATCGCCCAGCGCGGCGACTTCGAGGTCAGGCCGAGCTGTTCGCGCTGCGCGAAGCTGTTCACCTTGATGACGATTCCGTCGATGTCGAACGGCAGTTCATGCCTTTTCACGTCCCAGAAGTTGATGAAATCCTCGATTTCGCCAATCGTCCGGCAGACTTTTATATGTGGCGAGATGTTGAATCCCCAGTCTTTTGCTGCCATAAGGCTTTCATAATGAGATGAATACGGGATGTCGTCCATCATCATGTAATAGCAGAAGTTGTCAAGCCGGCGGTTTGCGGTCTCTTTTGAGTCGAAGAGTTTCAGCGAGCCTGACGCGGCGTTACGGCAGTTGGCGAAGACCTGAAGCCCGAGGTCGTCGCGTTCGGCGTTGATGCGTTTGAAACTGTCGTGCGGCATGATGACCTCACCGCGCATCTCGAAGAAATCGGGGTAGTCACCTTTGAGTTTCAGTGGTATCGTCCTGATTGTCTTGACGTTATTCGTCACCTCGTCGCCTTGTGCGCCGTCGCCGCGCGTGACGGCACGGACCAGCACGCCGTGTTCGTATGTCAGACTTATCGACACGCCGTCGAATTTCAGCTCGCAGACGAACTCCACCTGGCTGCTTTCATCGTCGAGTTGTTTTTTCGTTCTGTTGATGAAGTCGATAATCTCGTCCCTGTTATACGAGTTGGCAAGCGAAAGCATTGGGTATCTGTGCTTTACGGTCGGGAACTCGTTGGTGATGTCGCCTCCGACACGTTTTGTCGGAGAGGTCGGCAATGCGAGGTCGGGGAACTTTTTCTCCAACTTGATGAGTTCGTTCATCAGCATGTCGAAGTCGTAGTCGCTGATGGTCGGCTGCGACAGGATATAATAGTTATAGTTGTGATTGTCAATGATTACGCTTAACTCGGCGATTCTTTCTCTGGCTTCTGTTTCATTCATGGTTCACTTTGTATATCGTCACGCAACCGTCTTCTTCCGAACTGTTAAGCCATTTGCACATAATATCTGCAAAATAAGGCTTGTATGTGACTTCGTGTTTTAAATTGGGAAAATATTTTTTCATGGTCTCAACTCTTCCGTTCAAGTTGCTGTTCCCACGGAAAACAATGTAATCAGCCTCGTTGTTCAATGTGGAGGTTTTTTCTATATTATCTTGATTAACAATGATATAGTCTGACCATTTTTTTCCATAAAAGATAGGTGGCCGTTTCGCCTCGTCGGAATTGTTCTCTTGAATGATAAATGACCTGACATTGTTATCTTTTGAAAGGTACGTCATGGCTTTCACTTCCGGCTTGTTTGAATACATTAACGTTGTGATAATCAGAAGGATGAAGTTTATGAACATTCCAAAGGCACAGAGATACCTTTGCGCTCTGTTGTGCTTTGAGTTTTTCAAGCTGTTTGTTCTGTATGTCAGAAAAGTCGTGATAATCAATATTGTAACGATAGCAATGACATAAAAACTAATCGGAATAATGAGCCTCGCGTCACCGATGTTGGAGATGAATGCGCGTAGTTCAACCAATGGCCGCCCCCAAACGATGAGGTCCGGGATCGTCTGTGTAACTCCGACCGTAATTAGGAAACCGATTAATGTCATCGTGCTGCCCTTGATGTTTTTCTTTGCAGAAAGAACAATTATTATAGCCAAATACAACAATATGCTGTAGTAACAAATTGAAAATCCAAGTGCAAAGAACACGCCTGCAATTATGAATGATGTGCGGTGTAAGTTGTTGTTTTTTAACTCATTGCGCAGTTTTTCCTGTTTCACTACAAGTAGCGTCCCATATAGGATAAACGGCACTGAGACAGCCGGTGCGATTGTGTGGACGCTGACGTATGGAACGAACCAAAGCAGTCCGAGGATCCATGCGACATCAAGTGCAGACTTTCTGTCTGAAAGTATTTTTGTGATTCTGTATCCTAAGGTAATGACTGTCAATGATAAAAGGCCGTGAATGAGCCTGCTGAAAAACATCAGCCACTGCGGATTGTGGATCCCAAACAGTTTGAAAAAACCAAAAATGAGATAGTTTATCGTTAAGTAAAGCAGACTGATGCCTTGAGGCATGCTGTATCCGTCGTAGTCGATGTTGTCAAGCCATGCATTCGGCGTCTCCACATAGAAAAAATACTCGTTTTCAAATCCATAACCTTTTGAAAATACCATGGCTATGACTTTGAACAACAAAGCTATCAGCAAAACGACTGACAGCGGATGCTTCTTTCTGATATTCAACAGCTTATCTTTCATGACTATTTCTTTTCATACAGACATTCAATATTGTGACCTTGTGGGTTGATATGTGTGTCGGTCTTGTAATATTTGTCCCAATCATTGCAGTCGCTCTTGGAGTATGAATTGTACATTACTGCTGATGAATTTGTTGTGTAATTATAACAAACACACTGCTTTTCGCATGATGAGAGAAACAATCCGGTGAATACTGATGCAATCAGGCAAATGACTAATTTTTTCATATTAATTTTGAATATTCAATGCGCAAAAATACGTAAATTATTTCAAAAAATAATATGTTATCAAAAAAATAAAATGTGATTTAATGTGCGTTTATTTTGGAAAAAACACTATTTTCGCAAAAATATAAAATATTCATCAAAGTCGTTTTAAATATGAAATTAAGATTTTCTATTTTATTGAGTATTATAGCTTTACTGACAAATGTTAAAGTATCAGGTCAAGAAATAGGAGAGTGGTGGAATGATGTTTCCGTGTGCCAAGTGAACAAGCTCGCGCCGCGCGTAAATGTTATACCGTATTCTGATGAGAACGGAATTGAAAACCTTGAATATCAAAAGTCGTCATATTACAAATGTCTCAATGGGAATTGGAAGTTCAACTGGGTTGAGACGCCGTCTTCAAAACCCGATGGTTTCTATGAACAAGGTTATGATGTCTCTGGCTGGAATGAAATCAAGGTGCCGGGCAATTGGGAATTAAACGGTTACGGCATTCCCGTCTATACAAACGTCTCGAACGAATTTCCCGCAAATCCGCCGTATGCGCCTGAAAAATATAATCCTGTAGGCTGTTATGTGCTTGATTTTCAAGTTCCAACAGAATGGAACGGACGCAATGTCTATGTCAATTTCGGAGCTTTGAAATCAGCGTTTTATCTGTGGGTCAACGGGAATTTCGTCGGTTATTCCGAAGACTCGAAGACTCCGGCGGAGTTCGACATCACACCTTATATTAATGTGTCGGGTTCAAACCGGCTTGCTGTCGAGGCGTACCGTTTCTGCGACGGCTCGTATCTCGAAGACCAGGATTACTGGCGCATGAGCGGCATAACACGCGATGTCTTCATCTATTCAAAACCGCAGCTTAACGTCTCGGATTTCTTCGTGAATGCAGGCCTTGACAAGAATTATGAAAAAGGTGTTTTCGGTATCGCCATCGACTTGAACTTCAATCCAAAAAATATCCCTTCTAAATTCTCTGTTGAGGTTGAGATTTGTAATGATTCAAACAATAAGTCAGAGTTTAACAAATTGTTTGTCAAGGAATTGACTCGTAAGGAATTGAAAAAAGCCAAGAACTCAACATCTTATTCTTTCAAGATTGAAAATACGGTTTTGGACGGGATTGAGGCATGGTCGGCGGAGAAACCGCACCTTTACAACATGACAATCCGAATCAAGGATAAAAATGGTGTTGTGATTGAAACTGTCGGCTCGAAAATCGGCTTCCGCACAACGGAAGTTATTGACGGTCAGTTGAAAATAAACGGGGAAGCCATCATGGTGAAAGGCGTGAACCGCCACGAGCACAGCGGCTTCACCGGCCAATGCGTTGACCGCAAAACCATGGAGCAGGACGTGAAAATCATGCTTGAGAACAACATAAACACGGTCCGCACTTGCCATTATCCCGATGATATTTATTGGTACGAATTGTGCGACAGATACGGGATTTACGTCATCGATGAGGCTAATAATGAATCACATGCGCAAGGTTACGGCGACAACAGCCTCGCGAAGAAAGACGAGTGGAAGGAAGCGTTTCTGTACAGATGCCGCAACATGCTTGAGCGCGACAAGAACCATCCGTCGGTCATCGTGTGGTCAACGGGAAACGAATGCGGCAACGGAGTCTGCACGAAGGCCTGCTACGACTGGATGAAACAGCGCGACACCCGCCCCGTCGTCTGCGAACGTGCACTCTATGACTACAACACCGACTTCATCGGAATAATGTATTCAAGCGTCGATTATTTGGAACGCTTTGTAAATGAACGGCTTGACTCACTTAACCGCCCGTTCATCTTGGTGGAATATTGTCATGCGATGGGCAACAGTCTGGGCAGCCTTTCGGATTACATGGAGGTCTTTAAGAAATATCCGCAGCTTCAAGGCGGCTGCATCTGGGATTTCGTCGATCAGACAATAATCCAATATGACAAGGATAAAAATGTGAAATGGTACGCCGCCGGCGGCGACCTCGGCTCGCTCGAAGGCATCGGCAATGATGACAGCTTCTGCGTCAACGGATTGATTACCAGCGACAGAATACCGCACAACCATATAGCGGAAGTGAAGAAATGCTACCAAAACATCGACGTGGTTTCTGTTGACGTTGAGAAAGGCGTTTTCAAAATTGTGAATAATTTCAATTTCACAAACCTGTATGAACTTGACTGCTCGTATCGCATCCATTCAAATAATGGTGATGTTTTTTTTGAGAAATTTGATATAAATTGCGAACCTAATGATTCTGTGCAATTTGCGATTAATAACAAAGTCTTCCGAAATGTCAGTTTCAATTCAAATGACGAGTTTTTTGTTGATTTTTCATTCAAAATAAAAAAAGGAAACGGAATGCTGACAGAAGGATATGAAATTGCATACGGACAATTTGAAATTCCAAATGAATATGCTGAAAATGAATATGTTGACGCGAAATATGACAAAAATACTCCGAAATTGAACTTCATTGTTAAAAAGAGTAAAGGTGGAAGTTGTAAATTTGAAGTTGGAAACAAAGATTTCATTTTTTCGTTTGACTGCGAAAACGGACTTCCTAAATCTTTCATTTACAAAGATGAAGAGCTTTTGGCGGGCGAGATGACCCCAAATTTCTGGCGTGCGCCGACGCTGAACGACGACGTTGACAGGAACGGCCGCCGCCGCTGGGAACTCGCCGGACTTGACGATCTGACGATAGGTGAGAACAAGACAATACATTTTGACAGGATTGATAACGGTCATGCATACATCATTGCTGAACTCGAATTTTTTGATAGGAAAGGAGAACTTGTATTGAAAACCAAACAGTTGTATCAGATTGACGGCTTTGGCAATGTCGTTGTCACGATGAATGTGCAGCCGACCGAAAGGGTGGTGACCTTCCCGAAAATCGGGACGCAATTCTGTATGCCGTTGTCTTTCAACAAGGTGAAATATTTCGGTAAAGACACTGAAAATTATCCTGACAGAAACGCTTCCGGCAGGTTGGGAGTTTACGAGAAAAACGCCGGCGATTTCTTCGAGATGCACGAAGAGCCGCAGGAAAGTGGCAACCGCTCTGATGTCCGTTGGTTTGCCGTGACAAATGTAAACGGCCACGGGATTTTTGTCGATGGCGAGGAAAACATCAACTTCAACATATATCAATATTCCGATAAGGCACTGACTAAAGCCGAGAGAATCAATCAGATAGAGAAAAGTGACTCGTGGACGGTCAATGTCGATTACAGGCAGGCGCCGCTCGGGACAGCCACCTGCGGCCCCGATGCGCTCGATAAATATCTGATTAAAAACGGAGTTTATGAATACACTTTCAGATTGAGACCATTTTCGGCTGATGAGGATGTTGATGAACTCTGCGGCCAAAATATTTTCTCGATGAAAAAACATGTGAAAACGCCTGTGATTTCGTCCGAATTTGAAGATTTCAACAAGCCGATGAAGGTGACGATTTCCATCGATGACCCTGAAGCGAAAGTCTATTACACCTTGGACGGCAGCGAGCCTACTGAAAAATCAAAACTTTACAAGCAGCCGTTCACGATAAACGAGACGACAACGGTGAAGACGAAGGCGTTTGTAAGAAACGCAATCCCTTCATTTACAATGGAAAAGAACTTCAAGAGGATTTTAATTGCAAATACCGTTTACAAAGCCGAACCGCATAAAAACTATTCGGCTAACAAAGAAACGGCATTGATGGACAACAAGACAGGCACAATCGGGAACTGGGGTGAGAACTGGATCGGTTTCTCCGGCGATGATATGGATGCCACTATTGAGCTTTCAAAACCCATTGATATATATAGGGTGTTTGTCGGTTATGCCATCCATCCTGATGCATGGGTTCTGTCACCAAAAGCGATTTGGATTTCGACTTCAACAGACGGCGTCAGTTTCTCGGAGCCGGTCCGTGCGGAGTTCCCGATGTTTTCCGGTGAGAACGGCCTCCGTGCCGAGGCGAGGGCGAAAGTCGATGCCTACGAGGTGAAGTTTATAAATGTGAAAGTCGAGAATTATGGCGTTCTTCCCGAGAAGCACGCATACGCCGGCGAGAAGGCCTGGATAATGATTGATGAGATTCGAGTTGAGTAGAAATTAATAATCTAAAATTTAAAAATATGTTCAAAGGACACCCTAAGGGATTGTATGCCTTGGCGTTAGCGAACACAGGCGAACGCTTCGGCTACTACACAATGCTTGCGATTTTCGTACTGTTCTTGCAAGCGAAATTCGGTCTGGCTGCTGAGACTGCCGGACAGCTGTACGGCGGTTTTCTCGCTGCCGTTTATTTCATGCCAATCGTCGGCGGCTTCATTGCCGACAAGTTCTGGGGCTACGGCAAGACTGTCGTCACCGGCATCATCGTGATGTTCCTCGGCTACCTGCTCCTGCTTTTACAGAAAGATGCCAGCGGTGGTGTCGCGTTGACAATGATGATTATTGCATTGGTCTGCATCGCCGTCGGCACGGGACTTTTCAAAGGAAACCTTCAGGTCATGGTCGGAAATCTCTACGACGACCCGATGTACGCGGCCAAGCGCGACGGCGGCTTCAGCCTGTTCTACATGGCAATCAACATCGGCTCGATGTTCGCGCCGACGACAGCCACCGCAGTCACAAACTCCTTCCTCGCCAAGAGCGGTTTCACCTACGACGCTAACATCCCGTCGTTAGCTCACCAGTTCCTTGACGGAACGATTACCACCGACGGCATGACACGTCTTGAGGCGCTCGCGGCAAGCCAAAGCAGTTTCGCCGGTGACATGACGACTTTCTGTAACAGCTACATCGACTCATTGTCAAATGCTTACAGCTACGGATTCGGCGTGGCTTGCTTGTCGTTGATTTTGTCGATTGGCATCTATTTCGGCTTCCGCCGTCTGTTCAAGCATGTCGATGTCCGCAAAGACGCAAAAACCGCCGCCACCGAAAATGTCGCAGAACTTACTCCGAAACAGACGAAAGAGCGCGTCGTGGCACTCTGCCTCGTTTTCGCTGTTGTCATATTCTTCTGGATGGCGTTCCAGCAAGCCGGCCTGACATTGACATATTTCGCCCGCGACTACACCGCGTCAACCGCAACTGGCTGGACCAGAATCGGTTTCGATGTCTTCACGCTCGCAATCATCGCAGTCGGCGTTTACGCTTTGTTCGGACTTTTCCAGAGTGAAAATAAAAAAGGGAAGATTGTTGCCGCGTTGATTCTCGCGTTGTGCGTGGCGGGTGTCTGGTACAAGGCGGCGAATGTCGAGGATACGGTCAACCTGCTTCCGCAGATCTTCCAGCATTTCAACCCGTTCTTCGTGGTGGCTCTGACGCCGGTCTCGATTGCGCTTTTCGGAGCTTTGGCGAAGAAAGGCAAGGAGCCGTCGGCGCCACGGAAGATCGCGTTGGGTATGCTTGTGGCGGCAATCGGCTACTGCGTGATGGCGGCCGCGTCATTCGGGCTTCCTTCGCCGAAGGAGCTTGAGGCGACTGGCGGCGTCAGTAACATACTCGTGTCGCCCAACTGGCTGATTTCCACGTACTTGGTTCTCACATTCGGCGAGCTTCTACTCAGCCCGATGGGAATATCATTCGTGTCGAAAGTCGCGCCTCCGAAGCTCAAAGGCCTCATGATGGGCCTGTGGTTCGGCGCCACGGCAATAGGCAACTACCTCACGTCGGTCATCAGTTCGATCTGGAACACGGGCCTCTCGCTCGTGATGATCTGGGGCGTGCTTATCATCCTCTGCGTGATTTCCGCGATATTCATGTTCGCAATGATGAAACGTCTCGAAAATGCAACAAAAGAATGTTGAAATAACAATTAAGGAAGCTCAGGAAATAGTGGACAGCTGGATTTAATCAATCGGTGTCCGCTATTTCAATGAGCTTACGAACATGGCGATTCTCACCGAGGAGGTGGGGGAGATGCCGCGTATCATTGCGCGGACGTGACGGCGAGCGGCACAAAAACAACGTGAAGTTGAAAAAAAGATTGAATCTCTGGCCGAAAATAATTATCTTTGCATTGAATTAAATAAGCATAATTTTTTCTTTAAATCATTAAATATCAAATAATTAAGAAGAAGATAATTTTTAAAACCAACATGTTATAAATCATAGCGTTTGCTATTTATTCGAGATGCCCTAAAAATTTGCCGATTCTAAAAGCATCACATTGAATAAGTTCAGTAAATGTTCGCGCTAAGCGTGGACGGAACTTATTGTGATGCGGGTTACGGCAAATCTCCCAGGGCTCATAAGGAAAGTCCCGCTTTTTTTATGTCCAAAAGAAATTTGCCACCCGCATTCTCGAAATAAGTTGCTGACGCTGAAAATAGCGAATGCCGATGAATGCAACTAAACAATCACTTATTGCCGAAATCGAGAGACGTGTTTCGGACAGAATTTTGGAGCAGACCAATGCCGATTTGCTCATCAAATTGATTAACAATGCCGATTCGCTTGATGAGGCGATAAATATTGCTGCATTAGGCACAACCTACCGACGCACTGGTTTGCATTTCGATAAGCGTCTGGAAAAAATGAGCGACACCATCAAATATTTCAGAAAGAACGAAGCTCTCTCGTTTCATACTGACGACAGCAAACCCACGCACAAACTCATCATTGGCGACAACTATGAAGCGCTGCAAAATCTTCTGATTCAGTATCGTGGCAAGGTAGATGTAATCTACATCGACCCACCATACGGCAAGGATTCTATGGGCGAGTTTGCACGAACCAACTATAACAATGCCATTACGCGCGACAACCTGCTCTCCATGCTCTATCCCCGTTTGGTTTTGGCAAGGCAACTTTTGTCGGATGACGGCGTGATTTTTTGCTCCATTGATGACAAGAACCAGGCGTATGTGAAGTGTTTGATGGACGAGGTATTTGGAGAGGAAAATTTTATTGCTTGTGCTCCAAGAAAAACGGGTGCTGGTGATGCAGCCACAAGGTCGTCTTCCGAACTTCGCAAACCATTTGATTATCTTTTGATCTTTAAAAGAGGAAATGATACCGAATTACAAAAGAAAATTGTAGGCGAAAAAGAATATAAGTATAGCGATAAACTTGGTAATTATAAATTAGATAAGTTTCAAGCGAGTGGTTCTGATGCGACTCGACAAGCAAGACCTAATTTATATTATCCAATTTATGTTACAAAAGAGAAATATTTAACATTGAAAGAAACAGAGGATTGTATTAAAACAATATTTCCACAACAAGTAAATGGTGTGGATGGCCGTTGGATGTGGAAGCCTGAGAAGTTTGAAAAAGACAAAGATGATTATCTTTTTTACGATGGAACAACCATTTATCGTAAAACATATTATGATGAAGAACAAGACCAAAATGTCTATCAAGTTGAAAAGGCTTGGATAGATGGTGGCGATTGTAGAAATGCAAAAGGAACTACAGATTTGAATGAAATTGTTGGCAAAAGTATCTTCAAAAATCCAAAGCCAATAGGTCTTATTGAGTGGTGTATAAATCTTGTTCCCTACAAAGAAAATCAAATAATTCTTGACTTCTTTGGTGGAAGTGGCACAACAGGCCATGCCGTTTTAGACCTTAACCGCAGCGAAGCCAAAAACGGTGATTTATACGAAGAAGCAAAGCCAGAAGGCAATCGCACATTCATTCTTTGCCAACTAAATGAAAAGACCGACACAACGCCTAACGGCATCGCCTATGACGTAACTGCCAAACGCTTGAAACGAGTGATGACTGGTGAGTGCTACGACGGCACAAAAGATTTTGAATGGATCAAGAAAAACAAGCCGTACGGAGGTAATCTTGATGTGTATGAAATAGAGAGCGTTTCTAACTTTGAGTGGACAGAGGGTAAGACACCTTTTGACGTAATTGACGAAACACTTTATGGGAAAGAGAAGTTCGCAAACATAAAGGATAAAATAGATTGGGTTTGCAGTAATTTTGACAAAACGCAACAATGCCTCGAAAGTGGCGAAGAATGGTTAAAAAGGATTATGGAGGAGTAGGACATGTTACAAGAAGCAAAAGACCTGCAAAACCAAGCTGTCACTAAATTGGTTTCCGTGCTTTCGCAAGGGAAAAAGGAATATACTTTCAAAGCACCGACCGGCAGCGGCAAGACCTACATGATGGCGGATTTTATGAACCGCATTCTCGCTGCCAACAAAAATATAGTCTTTATTGTGTCGTCGCTTTCAAAAAGCGAATTGGCGGAACAGAATTACAATTCCTTTTGCGCGTTGGTGCAAAACGGAACATTTCCCAATCTGAATCCCTATCTGATAAATTCCGAATCGAGCGGCGAAGGTGCGTCGCATATTCCTATGGATTACAATGTGTACGTGCTACCACGCGATTTGTACAAAGACAAAAGCAAACTCAAGGAGGAAGGAACTTTCCTGAATTTCCTGCAAGCAACCACAGGCGATTTGCAAAAAGGCACGGCTGGAAAATTTATTTATGTCATCAAAGACGAGTGCCATATCGCCACCTCAAATCTCGATGAATTAGGCTCCTATTTCTCCGTTGTTATCAATTATTCCGCAACGCCAAAGCTGTCACGCAGACAATTGCCCGATGTGGAAATTTCAAACAACTCTGCCCAAGAAGCAAAATTGATAAAGCAAGTTGAGTTTCAGCCCGAAACAGATTCTCTTGATATGGCGCTTGATAAATTTGAAAGAATCAAAGCCGATTATACAAATAAATTGCGTGTAAATCCATGTTTCATCATTCAGATATCAAATAAGGAAAGGGCAGAAGAAGAGTTGAATAACAACATATTCCCAACTCTAAACAACATAAAACACCAAGATTTGAAGTGGGTTTATATTACTGGCGACAAGTCAGGCAATGGCTGCAAAACCAACGACTCAGGGTTGAACAAGCTCAAGGTGTCGAAGTGGAAAGAGTATATGAAAGGGAAAGAATCAAGCATTTCGGTTATCATTTTCAAGATGGTTATTTCCGAAGGTTGGGATATTCCGCGAGCATGTATGCTCTATCAAGTGCGTGATACGCAAAGCAGGCAACTCGATGAGCAAGTAATGGGACGAGTTCGCCGCAATCCGCGACTGTTGGATTTTGAGCGTTTGCCGAAAGATGCGCAGGACTTGGCCTCAACAGCTTGGGTTTGGGGCATAAAACCAAAAGAAATGGGACTTCCCAAGCAGGTAAATTTATTCAAAAATTATGGAATTGAAACTGAAATACGTGTAACACCAACCAAATTGGAGGTGGAAAAAATCAAGAATGATTTGGATGTTGCTGCAATATTGGAAGATGCCAAACCAAAACTGACAGGAGACAATATTTTTGAGATGTATCGTTCTTTAATGAATTTGGGTGATGAAATTCAGGAAATGTGTTATGATTATGCCGACACATACCAAAAGTGGCGTCTGTTTGTTGAGAAATCAGGAGAAATAAAAAAGAAATACCAAACGTATATTACTGATTATGAAAGTAGTATGAGCATTTGCAGTGATGTTACATTTCCTTATGGAAGTTGCTACAATGAAACGGAGAGAACATTGACACTTGATGATTGGGTCTGGTATAGAAAGGAAGGAGACGATATTTCCGATGAATTTTCATTTGATAGTGAAGCTGAAAAAAAGTGGGCTGAAGTGTTGAAAGATATTCGGCAAAAAAGTATCTGTGAAACAAACATATTACAAAAGGATGATAATAAATTCTTGTGGGGCAAGAACTTTCCGCTCAATTCGGAAATAAAATTTGAATATTTTTCTGATGGCGTACACTCGTCTTATCCTGATTTTGTAATGAAAGACAAGAAAGGGAGGATACACATTTTTGAAGTGAAAAGCGTGAACGTCTCGTCAGCGCAAAATATCGGCAAAGAGGAGTACGAGGCAAAAATCAGAAGTTTGAAAGAGTGTTATAAGGCTTGTTCGAAAAAAACAAAACACATTTTCTATTTGCCTATTTTAGAGGGAAGCACATGGAAAATAACCAAGTTTGAGAAAGGAGAGGAAACAACGATAGACAGAAAAACATTTGCAGATAGTCTGTAGTACCGAAAACTATTCTGATTACATTCAAAGCGATGACTGGAAGTTGTTGAAAGATGCGGTGACTGCCACAATCTAAGACAAAAACCCGGAGCTGACCTTCGATAATCCGCTCCGGGCTCGTTACTTAATTTGATAAATCAATCCTTTACCAATCGACTTTCTGGCGTTTGAGCGGCATCGTCATGCATCTGGCGCCGCCGCCTCTGCACGACAGCTCGTTGCCTTGGAATGCCACGACGCAAATAATGTTAAACGCCCCGAATGACCCGCAACGCCAACAGCAAAGCCGAGAACCAATGCCTCGAATGGGAATGGTATGCCTCCAAACAAGCCTTGTGCGTCATTACTTGACCCAGAAAACATAATTGTCTTTCCTCGGTCTCGCCGTTGGGTAGTCGCCCTTCACGTAGCCGAGGATGCAGTTGCCGATGCCGACGTATTTTGTGTCGTCAATGCCGAGGCCGCGGAGTATCGCCTTGCCTTCTTCGGTCTCGAACACCTCTTTAGCGCGGTGTATCCAGCATGAGCCGAGCCCTTTGGCGTGCGCTGCGTTCAGGAGGTTGCCCATCACGAGCGATCCGTCTTCCTTCCACGTGAGCGCGGCTGTGGTGTCGGCCAAGACCACCAGCACCACCGGGGCACCGTAGAACGGGTCCGTGTCGTTATCTTTGCCGAACACGCCGGCGTTGAGCTTGCTCAGCCTGTCGCGCACCTCACGGTTTGTCACCGCTATGATTATTGGGGCTTGCCTGTTCATCCCTGTCGGCGCGTAAGTGCCCGCCTTGCAGATTTCTTCAATCACCTCCATCGGAGGCACCTCGTCGGTGTAGCTGCGCACGCTGCGGCGCGTCAGCAGGTCTTCCATTGTTGAGTTCATCGCTTTTTCGTTTGTTTTTTCGCATTCGCTGCAACTGCTTGACAACAGTGCCGCCGCGATAATTGTTAAGATTAACTTCTTCATTTTTATATTTATTTCGAGTGCAAAAATATGAAAAATTCGCATTGCAATCACGCAACTGAAAATTTTAAAATAACATGGGATTTTTAAAGATTAATTGTCAAAAAAAACATTGATATTGAGCAATAATTTTCACGGTGTCCTTGTACCGTTTTTCGATTATTTTTATTATCTTTGCAGCGTTTTTTAAACCTTTTTAATATGAAAAATTCGCATCAATATCCCGATTGGACGACCGTCGAGTCGTTCGGATTCGAGCTTCGGGAACAACAAGCCGACTACAACATCCCGCCGTACAAAATCACCGATGAGATTATGAATCAGGTGGCGGAAATTGTGGAACTAATTTCCGAAATGGAGATCCTCAACCCTGACGGAATGCATCCGCTTCTCCGTAAGGAAAACAGAATCAAGACAATACAAGCTTCGCTGGCGATTGAGAACAACACGCTGACCATTGAACAGGTGACCGACATCCTCGACGGGAAACACGTCGCCGGCTCCGAAAGGGAAATCAAGGAGGTGAAGAACGCGTTCAAGGCTTACGACCTGCTTCCTGACCTGGACCCTTATCTTGAAAAAGACCTGAAAAAAGCGCACGGTGTCCTGATGGGCGACCTCGTGGAAATCAGCGGCAAATACCGAAATAAGAGCGTCGGTGTCACTGACGGCGTGAACATCATTCACATGGCGCCGCCAAGCCATATCGTGCCGGCCAACATGTCGAACCTGTTCGCATGGGTCAGAAACAGCAAAGTGCATCCGCTGGTCAAAAGCTGCGTGTTCCATTACGAATTTGAGTTCATTCACCCGTTCCTCGACGGCAACGGACGCATGGGGCGGCTCTGGCAGACGGCTCTTCTCGCAAAGTGGAAGCCGATTTTCGCATGGATCCCGATTGAGAATATCATCAGGGAAAACCAGCAGAATTACTACAAGGTGCTGCTCATCGCCGACAACCGAGGAGAAAGCACGATATTCATAAAATTCATGCTCGACTGTATTCTCAAAACATTGAAAACCATGATTGTAAATGGTAAACTTGTCATCAATGAGAATAAGAAAAAACAAAATAGGTTTGAAAATGCATTGAAAAATGCATTGAAAAATGCATTGAAAACTAAAGATTATGAAGATGACATTTATGGGATTGACCATCTTTTCGAGATAGACAAAAAACTAAACAAGGCATTTAAAAAGTCTATGGATATTTTGTCTATCATAAAGGAAAGTCCTGGCGCAAGTGCAAATGATTTTTCGCTAAAATTACAAATATCATTGAGATATGCAATGAATTTAATCAAAGCAATGAAAGACGGGAATATAATCCGTCGAGTAGGGCCTGACAAAGGCGGTCATTGGGAGATTGTTGAAATATAATAAACAGAAAAAAATGATCAAGAACATTATTTTTGACTTCGGCGGCGTTCTTGTTGACTGGAACCCGCATTATCTTTTTGATGATTATTTCAATAATGAGGAAAAGTCCGACTGGTTCATCAAAAACGTATGTAACAGCGAATGGAACGCACAGATGGACTGCGGCAAGCCGTTTTCCGTGGCGGTGTCGGAAAGAATCGCGCAATTCCCTGATTATGAAGAGGCTATAAAACTTTATCAAACCGACTGGATGAAAACGATGGGCGAGGAGATCCCCGGAATGTACAAACTTATCAAGTCATTGAAAGAGAACGGATTCCCTGTGATCTACGGACTGACAAACTGGTCGGCGGAGACATTTCCAACAGTTCAGAAAAAATACGGGATTTTTAAGTTGATTGACAACATCGTTGTTTCCGGCGAGGAAAAACTTCTGAAGCCCAATCCTTTGATTTACAAAATATTACTTGACAGATACAACCTCATTGCAGATGAATGTCTTTTCATTGACGACAATCAGGCCAATGTTGACGGCGCGATAAATGTCGGGCTGAAATCTGTCAGATTTGAAGGTGCTGAAAAATTAAAGGATGACTTGAAGCGTTTGTTATAAATCTTTGATTTTAAATATATTGTAAGATATATCACTATCGAACATATCTGTATCCTCGGCTTTTTTAAGGTGCTTCACCAAACGTTTTGTGAATGGCAGCATGACCACTTCATAAAGAGTTTTGGCAATTATTTGTATCGCCATTATTTTTAACAATTCGCGTAACGGCATCAGTCCGCCGAAGGCAATCGGGAAGAAGATTATCGAGTCGGCGAACTCGCCGGCAAGCGACGACAAGACGGCACGCACGGAGAAGTGTCGGCCATTGCTGGCAATCTTCATCTTGCTGATTACAAATGCGTTGAGGAACGAGCCGACCAAGAAAGCGCACAGACTCGCGACCAAAATCCTTGGTGCCAGATCGAACACGAACCTGAAAGCATCGTCGCCCTCCCAAAACGGAGCCGACGGCAACGCCACGGCAGCCTTGCAGAAAAGGACAAATATCAGATTCATCATGAAACCTGTCCAGATTATCAGACGTGCTTTCTTGAAACCGTAAACCTCCGAGATGCAGTCGTTCAGAATGTACGAAATCGGGAAGACGAGGAAACCGCCTGTAAAAGTGATGTTCCAAACTTGTATAACCTTGGTTTCCAATAAGTTGGCAGTCACGAGACTGACACAAAAAAGTGCACCTATCAGGAAAAACGGCACACTCAAGCTGTTGTTCTTTGTTTTCATTGCCTTGTTTTTAACGTGGTGTTCAAGCACACGGACGCATCTGCGTCAATGTCTGTTTCAGGGCGCAAAAATACTCAATTTTCCTTTACGCCAAATGTTCTTTAATATAATCCAACATTTTATCGTATTCGTCAATGCTAAACCATTGGTAATCATTGTTTTTTCTCAACCATGTCATCTGCCTTTTGGCATATTGTCGGGTGTTAATTTTGATTTGCTCAACCGCCTGCTCAAGTGTGGCTTTGCCGTCGAGATATTCAAACAATTCCTTGTAACCTACTGTGTTTAAACTATTTAGATGTCTTTTGCCGTAAACTGATTTCACTTCATCGAGGAGTCCGAGATTCATCATGCAGTCAACACGTTTGTTGATTCTCATTATCAGTTCATCGCGGTCCCAAAGAAGTGCGGTCTTGATGATGTTGAAATCGCGGTCAACGTGTTTGTCTTTGCGGAAAGTGGAGTAGGGTTTGCCTGTTTGCAGAAAGACTTCGAGGGCGCGTTGCAACCTGCGCGGATTCTGCCGGTCAACAATCTTGAAATATTCAGGATCGGCTTTTTCAACTTCAGTCTGCAAAGCAAACAACCCGCCTTTCTTGTAAATCTCATTGACTTTGTTTCTTGTTTCTGGAGAAATATCAGGAATCAAATCGAGTCCGTTGCACACGGCATCGATGAAAAGCCCCGAGCCGCCGGTCATCACAACGATGTCATGTTGTTTAAACAATTCATTTAACAAACATAATACATCATGCTCATAATCAGCTACATCATACGATTGCTCGATATTCAGATTGTGAACAAAATAATGCTTCACCTCACTTAATTCTTCTTCAGTCGGTGCTGCTGTTCCAATCGAAAGTTCCTTGTAAAACTGACGGCTGTCGGCTGAAATGATGACAGTATCAAAGGCTTTCGCGACCTTGATTGCGGTGGCGGTCTTGCCCGATGCCGTCGGTCCGGCGATGACTATGAGGTGTTTTTTTTTCAAAATGGATTATTTTACAGGAACAGGTCCGTTGTTTTTCACTTCCACATCCGTTTCTGAAATCTCTTTCGCGACATGAAGTCCGAGTTCGGCGCCTTTCTTCTTCATGAAATCGTATGCCTCGGCGAAATTGTTGCCGATTATTCCGTCAAGGACGGCTTCGCGGATCGCTGTCTTTATCACTCCGACCTCGCGACCTTCTGGGATGCCGAAAGTTTCCATGATTGCCTCTCCGTTGACGGGCGGCTGCCAGTTGCGCAGATGGTCTTTGGCCTCAATCTCTTTGAGTTTCTGCCTGACAATCTGGAAGTTATGATGAAAACGCGCTTTCTTTTCTTCGTTCTTCGATGTAATATCTGCATCGCAGAGAATCATCAGGGCATCGATGTCATCACCGGCATCAAACAGCAAACGTCTTACTGCTGAATCTGTTACGATGTCCTGGGCGAGAACGATAGGGCGGAGGTGGAGATAAACGAGGTTCTGCACGAACTTCATCTTTTCGTTAAGAGGAAGTCTGAAATTTGCAAAAATCTTCGGGACCATCTTTGAGCCTTTCACCTCGTGTCCGTGGAAAGTCCAGCCGATTTCATTCTCGAAACGTTTTGTCTGCGGTTTTGCGATGTCATGGAGGACGGCGGCCCATCTCAGCCAGAGGTCGCCGCCGCTATTTGCCACATTGTCAAGCACTTCCAAAGTGTGATAGAAATTGTCTTTGTGGCCTTTGCCTTCATGCATTTCGACACCTTTCAGCGCGGCCATCTGCGGGAAAATCACCGGAAGCAGCCCCGATTTGTCGAGGAGCTTGAATCCTATGCTCGGGACGCTCGACATGAGTATCTTGTTCATCTCCTCTGTGACGCGTTCCATTGATATTATCTTGATTCTCTGAACGTTACGTCTTATTGACTCAAACGACTCGTCGTCTATCCTGAAATGAAGCTGCGTGGCGAAACGAATGGCTCGCATCATTCTCAGCGGGTCGTCGGAATATGTCACGTCCGGGTCGAGTGGTGTTCTGATTATCTTGTCTTCAAGGTCCTGCAGTCCGTTGAATGGATCGACAAGTTCTCCGAAAGTGTCATCGTTCAGGCTGATTGCCAATGCGTTGATTGTGAAGTCACGACGGTTCTGATCATCTTCAAGTGAGCCGTTTTCGCATACCGGTTTGCGGCTGTCAGGGCTGTACGACTCTTTCCGTGCACCTACGAACTCAATCTCATGGCCATCGACGTTAATCATTGCGGTGCCGAAATGTCCGTAAAACTTAACTTCTTTCCTGCCGCTGATTTTCGAGGCAACTTTCTTCGCCAATGCGATGCCGCTGCCGACTGTAACTATATCAATATCATGCGATTCGCGTTTGAGAAGTATGTCACGGACATAGCCGCCGATGACGTAAGTCTGATAACCCATCTCGCGGCTGCATTCCGCTATAAGTCTGAAAAACCTGTTGTTGATGTTTTCTGATAAATTCATTATGCTTCAGGTTCTTCAATTCGTTTAACTTCTTCATTGACAACAGGTTCCGGCAACTCAAGATGTTCGATGGCTGTCACCATATCATCTTTTTCCTTGTCATAATCAATGACGATCTTATCGCCTTTGAGCATCTTCGTCTTGATGATTTCTTCTGCGAGTACATCCTCCACATATTTCTGGATTGCGCGTTTGAGCGGTCTGGCACCATATTGTTCGTCCCAGCCTTTCTCAACGATATAATCACGTGCTTTGTCAGTGAGAACCAATGTGTTACCCATATCTCTGACACGCTCGTAAACGTTTTTGAGTTCGATGTCGATAATCTTGTTGATGCTTTCTTTGCTCAAAGAGTCGAAAATCACGAGGTCGTCAATACGATTCAGGAACTCAGGTGCGAACTGCCGGCGCAAGGCGTTTTCGATGATGCTGTGGTCATGAACGCCTTTTGCATCTTTGACTGCCTGCGTGCCGAAACCGACACCCTGTCCGAAATCCTTGAGCTGACGCGAGCCGATGTTTGAGGTCATTATGACAATGGTGTTCTTGAAATCGACCTTACGGCCAAGAGAATCAGTGAGTTGGCCGTCGTCAAGGACCTGAAGCATGAGATGGAACACGTCGGGATGTGCTTTTTCTATCTCGTCAAGGAGAACGATGGAGTAGGGCTTGCGGCGCACTTTCTCGGTCAGCTGACCGCCTTCCTCATATCCGACATATCCGGGAGGCGCTCCGACGAGACGCGACACGGCGAATTTCTCCATGTACTCACTCATGTCGATTCTTATCAAAGCCTCTTCAGAATCAAAGAGATACTTGGCGAGAACCTTGGCGAGATATGTCTTTCCGACACCTGTCGGGCCGAGGAACATGAACGTTCCGATGGGTCTGTTCGGGTCTTTGAGTCCTGCGCGGTTGCGGCGGATGGCACGGGCCACTTTCTTGATGGCCTCATCCTGCCCGATGACAGTGCCCTTGAGTTCGTTCTCCATGTTCATGAGACGGTCGCCTTCGTTGCGGGCGATGCGCTGCACCGGCACACCCGTCATCATCGCCACGACTTCAGCAACATTCTGTTCTGTAACGACTTCCTTGTGGTCCTTCAGCTCGTCGTCCCATTCCTTCTTGGCGTGTTCAAGCCTGTCGATGACCTTTTTCTCGCGGTCACGCAACATGCCAGCCTCCTCGAACTTCTGTTCGGAGATGGCTTTTTTCTTGCCCTCACGGATCTGTTCGAGTTCAGCTTCAAGCTCGTTGATTTCAACCGGCACCTTGATGTTGCTGATATGCACCCTCGCTCCGGCCTCGTCCATTGCGTCAATAGCCTTATCGGGAAGACAACGCTCTGATAAATAACGGTTTGTGAGTTTCACGCAAGCCACGATAGCATCGTCATCATATTTCACAAGATGATGGTCTTCGTACTTGCTCTTGATGTTGTTCAAGATCTGTATTGTCTCTTCCGGTGTCGTCGGCTCCACCAAAATCTTCTGGAAACGACGTTCGAGCGCACCGTCTTTCTCGATGTACTGTCGGTATTCGTCGAGTGTTGTCGAGCCGATGCATTGCAGCTCGCCTCGGGCCAGCGCCGGCTTGAACATGTTCGACGCGTCGAGAGAGCCGTTGGCGTTGCCCGCGCCGACGATTGTATGAATCTCATCGATAAACAAAATGATGTCGGGATTCTTCTCCAACTCATTGAGTATCGACTTCATGCGTTCCTCGAACTGTCCCCTGTACTTGGTGCCTGCCACGACAGACGCGAGGTCGAGCATGACAAGACGTTTGTTGTAAAGAGTTCTCGGAACCTTATGCTCATTGATTCTTATCGCAAGACCTTCGGCGATTGCCGACTTGCCAACGCCTGGTTCACCTATTAATATCGGATTGTTTTTCTTTCTGCGGCACAGAATCTGCGCGATGCGTTCCAACTCTCTGTCACGTCCGACGACAGGGTCAAGGCGGCCTTCCTCGGCGGCGCGTGTCAGGTCGCGTCCGAAGCTGTCAAGGACTGGCGTGTTCGACTTCGAGTTGCTTTTGGGTTTCGGTGTTTCCGTTACTTTTATATCATCATCGTCGTCTTCGTCATCCATAAAGATGTTTTTTGGTGTCTCGATCGGCTTCTCATCCTTTGAAACAATGCTTTCAGGCATTATCTTTTTAATCTCTTTTTTGTATTTTTCAAATGTAACACCTTCGTATTCAAGTCTTTGTGAAATAATATTATTGTCATCGTGAAGAATGGCAAGCATGAGATGTTCAGATGTCACTTGGTCGCTGTTAAACTCTTTTGCGACGAGATATGTGAACTTCAATGCGCGTTCGGCCTGTTTCGTAAGTGGCAAATTGTCGTTGTTTGACGACATTATCGGTGCGGATTTTATCGATGCCTCAAGTTTTTTCCTGAAGACTTCAATGTCAAGGTCCATGTTTCTCAGGATCTGGACTGCGTTGCTGTCTTTGTCATCAATGATGCCAAGGAAAATGTGCTCCAAGCCGATGTACGGGTTTCCCATCTTCACGGCTTCTTCATGGCTGTGAAACATTATATCGCGCACTCTTGGTGAAAATTTCTGATCCATTTTACAATTTTTTTCGGGCTGCAAAGATACAAACAAATTTTGTTTTACGAGGTCATTTGACCCTATTTTAATTTGAATAAAAAATTCGCGCGGCTGTGTGCAACAAATCGAAAAAATGTGTATTTTTGTAACTTAATTTGTAATCTTAAAATTAAAGGTAAAAGATAAATGGAAGAACAGTTAGAAGGCGAAAGAATCGTACCCATTGGCATTGAAGATCACATGAAAACGAGTTACATCGACTATTCGATGTCGGTCATCGTTGCGCGTGCCCTGCCTGATGTCAGGGACGGTCTCAAGCCGGTACACCGCCGCATTCTATTCGGAATGAACGAAATGGGTGTCTTGTCAAACCGCCCGTACAAGAAATCCGCGAAGGTTGTCGGCGAAGTTTTAGGAAAGTATCACCCGCATGGTGATTCATCAGTTTACGATGCCATGGTACGTTTGGCCCAGGATTGGAGCATGCGTTATCCTCTCATTGATGGTCAGGGTAACTTCGGCTCCATCGACGCTGACCCGCCGGCGGCTATGCGTTACACGGAAGCACGTCTCCGCAAGCTCGCGGAGGAGATGCTCGCCGACCTCGACAAAGAGACTGTCGATTTCATGAACAACTACGACGACTCGGAGCAGGAGCCGACCGTGTTGCCGGCACTTATCCCGAATCTCCTGGTGAACGGTGCAAGCGGTATCGCCGTCGGTATGGCAACCAATATGCCGCCTCACAACCTCAGTGAAGTCATCGATGGCATCATCGCATATATCGACAATAACGATATAACAGTCAGCGAGTTAATGGAATACATCAAGGCTCCTGACTTCCCGACAGGTGGCATCATTTACGGCTACGAAGGTGTCCGTGATGCATTCGAGACAGGCCGCGGACGTATCGTTCTGCGCGCCAACACTACCATCGAGGAGCATGGCGGACACGAGCGCATCATCGCCACTTCGGTGCCATACCAGACCAACAAGGCCGAGATGATCAAGCGCACCGCCGACCTAATCTCGGAGAAGAAAATCG
Organism: Bacteroidales bacterium; assembly: GCA_024400295.1. Classification (GTDB taxonomy): domain Bacteria; phylum Bacteroidota; class Bacteroidia; order Bacteroidales; family F082; genus Limimorpha. The sequence goes on from JAKSNA010000009.1 coordinate 46,918, forward strand.
AGGGCATCGCCGACATCCGCGATGAGTCGGACCGTAACGGCCTCCGCATCGTGTACGAACTAAAACGTGATGCCGTGTCAAGCGTGGTGCTGAACAAACTGTTCCAATACACCGGACTCCAGAGCTCTTTCAGCGTGAATAACGTCTGCCTCGTCAAAGGCCGTCCTTATACGTTGAACCTCAAGCAGTTGATTCAGTATTACGTTGAGCACAGACATGAGGTTGTCGTCCGCCGCACACAGCACGACTTGCGTGAGGCCGAGAAACGCGCCCATATCCTCGAGGGTCTTGCCCGCGCCATTGACATCGTGGATGAGATTATCGCGACAATCCGCGCTTGTAAAGGTGGTTCGCTTGAGGCCAAACAAGCCATCATGGACAAGTTCGGGTTCGACGACCCGCAGGCAGCCGCTATCGTGGCATACCGCCTCGGACAACTTGCCGGCCTCGAAATCAAGAAGATTATGGACGAACTCGAACAACTGCATCAGACAATTCATCATTTGAAAGAGATACTTGCCAACACAAGCATGCAGTTCGACATCATCAAAAACGAGCTTCTTGTCATCAAAGACAAATACGGCGACGAGAGGAAGACAACCATCGAGCGCACGGCCGATGACTTCAAGATTGAGGACATCATTGCTGACGACGCCGTCGTCGTGACAATCTCACACCTTAATTATATTAAGAGGACCAACCTGAGCGAATACCGCCGCCAGAGTAGGGGAGGCAAAGGCTCGAAAGGCTCCGACGCACGCGACGAGGACTTCATCGAACAGATTTTCGTCGCGACAAATCACAACTACATGCTGTTCTTCACAGAGAAGGGCAGGTGCTATTGGCTCCGAGTGTTCGAGATCCCAGAAGGCACTAAGTCGAGCAAAGGCCGCGCGATTCAGAACCTCATCAATATCGACAAGGATGACAATGTCAAAGCCTATATCAATTTGACTGATATAAGTCAGGAATTTGTTGAGAATCACTTCCTTACGCTTATCACCAAAAAAGGCATCATCAAGAAGACGACACTTGAGGCTTACTCAAGGCCGCGCTCCACAGGTATCATCGCGCTCGGCATCCGCGAGGGCGACGAGCTGCTTGAAGCCAAGATGACAAGCGGCAACAGTGAGATACTTATCGCCTTGAAGTCGGGCAGAGCCATCAGATTCCCGGAATCGACAGTCAGGCCGATGGGCAGGACAGCTTCGGGCGTCCGCGCGATTTCAATAGATGATAATGACAATGACGAAGTCGTGGGTATGATATGCATCGACAACCCGCAGACAAACGTACTCGTCGTCTCGGAGAAAGGCTACGGCAAACGTTCGGAACTCGATGAATACCGCATCACCAACAGAGGCGGCAAGGGCGTCAAGACGATGAACATCACCGACAAGACCGGACAGCTCGTGGCAATCAAGGATGTCGTCGATGGTGATGACCTTATGATTATCAACAAGTCGGGCATCCTTATCAGAATTGCCGTTGATACCTTGAGGGTTATGGGTCGTGCGACACAAGGCGTGCGTCTTATCAACCTCCGCGACAACGATGAGATCGCCGCTGTCACTAAAGTCAAAGCCGAACATTTTGAAGACGATGAAGAAGAAACAGATGAAAATGCTGACATCACCGAAAATGTAGAAGGTGAGGAGAATAATGACAATACGTTGAACAAAACAGAAGAATAATTGTATAATTAAAAAATCAGAAAAAATGAAAAGATTAGTTTTAACATTAGCGATTGCATTAATTAGTTCATTTGCATTCGCACAGAACATTCAGGTTCAGAATGCTTTCAACTTCCAGAAAACCGCAAAGCAATACATTGAACAGGCTGATGCTTTCAAGGTTCAGAACAAAATTGAGAAGGCTGACAAACAGATGACTAACGCGAAGTTGGCTCTGCAGAGAGCAAAAGACGCTATCGATGCTGCTTCAACCCATGAAGCAACGATGAATCAAGCAAAGACATGGCATTACTATGCAGTGGTTTATTACTATATCGGTGCATATCCGGAATTTGCAAGCATAGACATGGAAGCCAATGCAAAAGTCCTCAGTGCTGTTGAGAAAATCAGGCAGCTTGACCCCGACTATTACGTTCAGATGGGGCAGGAACTCTCCTCATACGTGAGAAACATCGGCAACGGATTCTATCAGCTCGGCGTTGACAGCTTTAACAACGGCAACTATGAAGATGCCTGCACGAATTTCCAGAAGGCAGTATCCGCCTCGCAAAAAATTGGTCTCGTTGACGATGCTGCAATGCAAAACCTTGCATTATGCTACACAAAAACAGAGAAATTCAACGAAGCTGCTCAAGTTTATGAACAGCTTATTAGCAACGGAATAGATGAAGCTAACATCTATTCGGGCCTTATCAACGCATACAGAGAAGCTGGAAATGGTGAGAAGTCCGTCGAATTCATTAACATTGCAAGAGAAAAATATCCTGAAGATGCTCAGCTTGTCAATGATATGATTAACACGTATTTAACACTTCACAGAGAATCGGAGATCATCAATCAGATTTTAGAAATGGCTGAGAAATATCCTGAACAGCCCGTATATTATTTCATTCTCGGAACAATCTACGGAAATGAGGAATCAGAACTTTTCAGTATTGAAAATGCACTCGTGTGCTATGACAATGTTATCAAAATTGACGCAAATTATGTTGACGCATACATCAATGCCGGCAGCATTTTGATTGACCAGGCTGCTGACAAATATAATGAGGCCAACGATCTTCCAATTGACAAAGTCGCAGAATACAAGAAAATGATGGAAGAAGGCAAGGCTTTCGATGAAAAGGCTCTGCCATACGTCGTGAAAGCATACGAACTCAGTCCGGAACCAGCAATCAAACAGGCACTTAAGATGTGCTATGTGCGTCTGAAGATGGCTGACAAAGCAGCTGAACTTAATTAACTTCATATATATATTTTACTCTTTTCTTTTGATGGCACAGCCTGAAAGGTGTTGTGCCATCTTTTTTGTTGACAATTACAGCATATAAAAGAGAACAGGTGTATTTTTCAAATATACTATTTAACATAATGTATATTATTTCTAAAAATAAACCCTAGTTTGTAAACATTGGTTTACAATATTTAATATGAACAGCGGTCTGATTGGGTCAAATGTTAAAATATGTAAAAAATGTTCAATTATCAAAATTTTGATTTATATTTGCACCGAGAATTTTTTGGTAAAAACAAAGCGAAAAATTAAATTTATAAAGATATAAGTATATGGAACTCATTGGAAAAGTCGTACAGTTAGGAACTTTGACCGAAGGCAACAGCCCGCGCGGTCCGTGGAAAAAACAGGAATTGATAATCGAGACAATTGAAAACTTCCCAAGAAAAATTTGTGTGATGTGCTGGAATGAGCGCGTCAACGAGGCAAATGGATTCTTTGTCGGCCAGGTTGTCACTATCCAAATTAGCATTGAATCACGCGAGTTCAACGGCAAATGGTACACAGACGTTCGCGCAATCAGATTTGAACTGAACCAAGGACAGCCTGTTGGACAGCCACAGCCGGCACAACAACCACAGCAGCCTATGCCACAGACAGTGGCCCAACCACAGCAAAACTTTGGTGGTCAGACACCATTGCCACCTGTAAACGAAGCATATTTCGCCAACTCTGATAATGGCGATGATCTCCCGTTTTAAGGTTTAAATAGTAATCAAAAAACAGAGTGATTTCAACTGAAGTCACTCTGTTTTTGCGTTGTCATTTCTTTATTCTTACAACCTGTCCTGTATTGGGATTGAACAAAATTCCGCATCCGTTTATCGGAACTGTCATTGTTTTGCCGAACTGACTGATTTTCAAATTACATTCAGCAAGAACGTCATTACCACAATAAATCTTTGTACTCGATGATGCAGGTATCCTGTAAAATAACTTATTGTTGATAATCGGATTTTCTCCGTCAGTATCAACTTTGGTATTACACGCAACAATCGGTTCCGCAGTCTCAAACTGAATCTTGATTGCGGTTCCGTTTTTCGATGATGCATTCACAACACCTTCATTTTCAGATATTTTCGCTATTATCACCATGCCATTTTTATCTTTGGCTTCAGGTGTTATGTAAAACGCCTTCTTATGTGTATAAATTTCCTCCTTCCCAACAAACAAGCTAACATACTCATTTTCAATATTTTTTGTTTTTACCGCCATGTCATTAAGCGTATTGCCATACGACACCTCCTGAAAGCCTGAAACAAGATCTCTATATAGATTTCTTATGTTATTGATATTTTCAACAATCTGTTTCGCCTTGTCTTCCTTGGTCAGTTCTTTAGCAGAAACCTCCTCATCCTCGTTTTCTTCCGGTTCATGCTGCGCTCCGATAAAATTCATAAAATGAACTTCCGATCTGTCTGTTTTACTTAATTCAACATATTGATTTGCAGCCATATAGCTAATATCAGAACCTTCTGTTGAGATTTTGTCACCAAAAGACCGAATGACTCCATCGTCTGTCATTGAAAACTCCAATGTCCCATGTTCCTTTGACTTTTCATCAAGCCACACACAATATGAAGCATCTGGATCTGGCTGGCTAAAAACCTGAACATCAACGCCTTGAATTTCATATTTCGTTTTGTTTTCACTTATATAGTCATCAGTGCCAAAAACTGATTTTGCATATTCAGCGTATGGCCCGACGTAATAATCCGTCTCTTGGACAGTCAATTCCACTTTTAACACGTTACGTGGCAAGAAATAGACCACACCATCACATGTTGATGCGTCTTTTGTGCTCGAAGTGAAATATTGAGCCTCAGAAAATAATGAAGCAGACATCAGTAGAATTAAAAATATTTTTTTCATGCTATTGATAATATTTATTTGACTAATACTTGCCTTTTGCTTACTGCAAACAGCGCAGTGAACGTTATCAAGCCATTGACAATCAATATCTCAAAACCGAATTGGTATCCGTTGAACAGCTGTTTTGAATAGATGTTCAGGAGATAACTCAAAATCGGTGAAATAATTGCGATGTAAGGAACCAACTTGTCGTTTGGGACACGGTTTTTGACGAAAAGACCAAACGAGTACAAACCCAACAACGGGCCGTATGTGTAACCGGCTATTTCAAATACCTTGTCGATCAGCGACTGGTTATGGAATGGGCGGAAAGCAATGATAACCAACAAATAAAGTATCGCGAATCCGATGTGTATATACTTTCTGAACTTTATTTTCTGCGATTCCGACAGATCATCTCTGCCATTGAAATTCAACAAATTATAGCAAGTTGTCGTTGTCAATGCCGTCAGTGTTCCATCGGCTGATGAATACCCCGCCGCCACGAGGCCAAGGACAAAGACAACACTTGTGAATCTGCTGAACGAGAACGCAATTGAAGGGAAAATCTTGTCGTTGACCACTACTCCACTTTCATTCACAGGCAGTTGATAACCAGTCTGTTGTGCGTAATAAATGAGCGATGCACCAAGACATAGGAAAATCAAATTGACAAAAATGAACAGCAAACTTGACGTCATCACATTTTTCTGGGCGTCGCGCAACGTCTTGCATGTCAAGCTTTTCTGCATCATGTCCTGATCAAGTCCGGTCATGACAATGGTAATAAAGGCACCGCTGAGAATCTGTTTAAGCCAGAATTTGCTATGATTGGGATCTGTCTCAAAAACTTTGGTCAGTCCGCTGTCTGATGATGCGGCGAGCAAATCAGGGATTGACATATCGAGACTTTTCAATATGCAAACAACTGTTATTATTGCCGCAAGCAGCAGAAAAGTGGTTTGTAATGTATCGGTCCACACAACGGTCTTTATGCCGCCTTTGAATGTGTAAATCAAGATGAAAACGATGAAAACAACGGCTGGAATCCAGAATGGTATGCCCCACGCCTTGAATACAAATTCGTATAACACGAAGACAACCAGATACATACGAAGTGCTGAACCGAAAAGCCGCGAGATTATGAAAAACAAAGCGCCGGTCTTCTCTGACTGCTTCCCGAAACGCATCTCAAGATATGTGTAAATTGATGTCAGGTTAAGCTTATAATACAATGGCAGAAGCAGAAACGCAATTACCGCATAACCAATGATATAGCCGAACACGATGCCCAGATATGTGAATTGGCTTGAATAGACATTGCCCGGTACCGACATGAATGTGACACCAGACAGTGAGGCGCCAATCATCCCGTATGCGACCACAAACCACGGCGACTTCTTGTTGCCGGTAAAGAAAGTTTCGTTGTCTGATTTACGCGAAGTCAAATGTGCAATAAATAAGATCAAAATCGTGTAAATTACAAATACTGAAATAATTAGTGTTGACATATTGAGTGTTATTTTAATGTGTTAGCGAATTGAATCAGCGAGTCGAACCTGTCGTCAGCGACGGATTTTGTCACTTCATTACCTATTAATATAGTGTGCATACCAGTGTTATGACCAAACTCAATGTCAGAATTTGAGTCGCCAATCATTATTGATTTCTTGAAATCTATTGCCGGAAAAACTTCCTTGGCCATATATGCCATCTTGGGGCTTGGCTTTCTGAAGTTGTCAGGTTCAGTCTTCAGCTGCGGACAAACATAAATGGCATCAACCCTACCCTTTTGATTTTCAATCATTTTTTTCATGAAATCATGAATGGAATCAACAGTTTCAAGTGTCATCAGCCCCTTGCCGACACCTTGTTGATTTGTCACAACAATGATTTTATCAAATCTCCCGGCAAATATTTCAAAGGCATCCAAAACACCCGGAAGAAACCGAAACTCATTGATATTCTTGACATAATCGTCAATGAGGCGGACGTTTATCACACCGTCACGGTCAAGGAACAATGTCCAGCTGTTGTCGATTAGTTCTTTCCAGTCCATTATCTCGGAAATATTGAAGATTCTATTATTTCGCAGACGATATGACCGATCATAATATGTGCCTCTTGAATGCGAGGAGTGCAGTTGCTCGGAACGTTCAGCAACACATCGCATTGGCCGGCCATCATGCCGCCTGTCTCCCCTGTCATACCAATCACTTTGACTCCCAACGATTTAGCGACATCGATGGCATTCATTATGTTCGTTGAATTGCCCGATGTGCTGATTCCGATGAGGACATCGCCTTCTTTTGCCGAACATTGCAGCATTCTCGAGTATATCACATCGAAAGAATAGTCGTTTGCAACGGCAGTGAGGTAGCTTGAATTAACGTGAAGTGCTTCTGCGTTGAGAGGCGGTCGGTCGTAATAGAACCTTCCGCTCAATTCGGCGGCGAGGTGCTGGGCATCAGCCGCGCTGCCACCATTGCCGCAGAAATGAATTTTGCCGCCTGCCTTTAGCGACTCAATGCAAATGTCAGCTGCTCTCTGTATTCTGCCGATAAATTCTTTATCATTGATAATCAAGCTCTTTACATCTATCGAATCCTTGATAATCTGCTCAATGTTTACCATTTTCAAAAATTTTTGCAAAAATAATAAAATTTGCTGTTTTTTTCTCATAATTGAGAAAATTTCACGATTTTTGCAGCGTCAAAATCAATGCAAAATGAAGGCATTATACACGATTTTATTATTGGTGATATCCAATATTTTCATGACGTTTGCGTGGTATGGCAACATTAAGTTCGCAGACACCACAAAGAGTTGGCCTTTGATTCTTGTAATACTGAGCAGTTGGGGCGTAGCGTTGCTTGAGTACAGCTTTATGGTCCCTGCAAACAGAATCGGCCATGAAAACTTCGGCGGGCCGTTCTCACTCGTGCAACTCAAAGTAATTCAAGAGTTTATTAGCCTGACCGTTTTCATGATCATTACAATTAAAGTGTTTAAAATGGGCACTTTCAGTTGGAACCACATCATCGGTTTCGGACTGATGATATTGGCTGTTTATTTTATTTTCAAAAAATAAGTCGGCACATCATTAAAAAAATTATCTTTGCGAAAATTTTTAATTGAAAATCTAAAAATACAAATATGAAATTTTACGATGTAGATGACATCTTCACCTCTGGAAAATATGAAGGTGAGACTTTGGCTGAAGTCTTCGAGAAAGACCCGAAGTATATTAAATACTGCCAGGAGAATATTGATGAGTTTTATGTCGCTGCTGACGTCCTCAAGGACCTGAAGGCGATGTCGCGCGACAACAGGCTTCTGACTGCCAATCTTGACGAGATGAGCGACGATGAGCTTCAGGAGTTCATGAATGACATGAATGACATTGACGAATTCGACGAAAGCAAGCTCGAAGAGGATTTTGACTGGGAAGAAGGTGAAAACATGTTTGCTGAAGACGAGGAAGACATTTTCGGAGAGGAAGAGTATTTCGATGAAGACGAGTTTGAAGAGCCTTTTGACGACCCATTCAACGACAATTTCTAAAACAAACTTGAGGTAAATGATTCGGGAAGCTTGATTGCGTCTTTCAAACGAGCTTCCCGATTTTTATTATAACATTTTGAATATCAACTTACAACCTCTCGGCAATACCATAGACTTTTTGCTTGCCGGATGTCGATTGAATCAATTCAGCGAGAAAACCAGTGAGGAACAGCTGCACGCCGACAATGATGAATATCAATGCAAAATAGAACAAAGGGCGGTTTGTCATGCCGTAAGCTCCGAATGCGAATTTCTTGACAGTGAGAACGATGCCAATGACAAAACCGATCAAGAACATCAAGGTGCCGAGTCCGCCGAAGAGATGCATCGGGCGCTTCCCGAATTTCGATATGAAAGTGATGGTCAGCAAGTCAAGGTAACCTCTTAAGAATCTGCTCATCCCAAATTTCGATGTGCCGAATTTCCTCTTCTGATGATGAACGACTTTCTCTCCGATATGACCGAATCCGGCGGCTTTTGCAATGACGGGGATGTAACGATGCATCTCGCCGTAAATCTCAATGTTTTTCACCACCTCATTGCGATATGCTTTCAGTCCGCAGTTGAAGTCGTGCAGCTTGATGCCTGTCATCTTTCTTGTTGACCAATTATAGAATTTTGATGGAATGTTCTTTGCAAGTTTTGAATCGTAACGCACTTTCTTCCAACCACTTACAATGTCATAACCGTCTTCAGCAATCATCTTGTAAAGACTTGGAATCTCGTCAGGGCTGTCCTGTAAATCAGCGTCCATTGTGATGACGACATCGCCTTGAACTATTTTGAAACCTTCGTTAAGTGCTGCCGACTTCCCATAATTACGTCTGAAGCGTATTCCTCTGACATTCTGATTGTTGGATTTCAATTTCTGAATGCAATTCCATGAACCGTCGGTGCTGCCGTCATCTACAAAAACGATCTCGTAGGTGAAATTATTCTCATTCATGACTCGTCTGATCCACGATTCGAGTTCAGGCAACGACTCTTCTTCATTCAATAAAGGAACAATTACGGATATATTCATTTCAATTATTTTTTGCGTGCAAAAATAGCAATTATCAGTGAATAAAACAGTGAAAGCATCAGATTTATTATGAGGAATGACAACGAAATTGCCTGTGGCGACATGAAATCCTTCAGACGTTCACCATTGTTGTATATTCCCATTCTACTTTCTATTCCAAAACACGTGAGGACTGCGAAAATCACGCCGCTGAACAATATTGAACCACAAATTCCAGTGCCGAGACTCAATAAAAAAGCCTGTTTATACGGGAACACAGAAATCAAAAACTTCCATTTGAAGAAAGCCAAAGTCAGGCTAAGCCAAACAAACGGAAACAGATAAATTATCGAGAACAAATAAGACGACTCCACATACATTCTGTCGTACATCAACATGTAAAATGCTGACAGAACAAGACTTAGCAGCATTCCCGAAATCAATGCTGTAAGCCAATATTGCCTTTTTGTGTATGTGGGGTTGATGTTCATAACATGAAAAAAGGGTAAGCTACTTACATCGCACCGCTCGACCGCCTACCCTTGCTGCCTTCCGGCCCTGGGGGAGTTTGGCAGGAGCTGGTCGTATAAGACTTACCCGATGCAAAAGTACAACATTTTTTAATACGAGCAAGCATTTTGAATAAATTTTTTTCATGGCAAATTTTGTGTCGTGCCGTTCGGGATATGAGTTCTTGCAACAATCATCAAATCTCTTCAACAACATCATTTTCCTCTTCGTAGTAGTAAGAGTAGTCGATGCCTTTCATGAAAATCTGGCGGTCGTCGATCTTGTCGGTCAAGGCGTTTTTGATAAGCCGATTTATTTGCGTCGTATTTGTATGACTTACAATCATTGCATTCAAGTATTCCTGTTTGTCAATTTTGCTCCAATCGACACACTTTTTCAGACGTTTGCGCAGAATCAAATCAAGCCAGATACGCGTGCTACGTCCGTTTCCTTCCATAAATGGATGGCATACGTTCATTTCCACATATTTGTCGATAATCTCGTCGATATTATTTTCAGGCATTCGCTCAACATGCTTTAAAGCGTTATCGAGATACTGCGCCAAACAAAAAGTAAAACCACCCTTTGAAATGGTCTTGTTGCGAATTTTCCCTGCGAAATCGTACAATCCACCGAAGATAAATCCGTGTATTTGCTGCAATGATTTTACCGTACCGACATCATTCGGCGAAACTAAATTTGACTCCCAAAACGTATAAGCCTTCTTTTTACTTCTGCCATCAATTGTATTGTCACTATAAGTGAACCAATCCAAAAAAGTAATGGCATTTTTGCTTGGAATTAATTTTGCAAGTTCCTCAACGTCAGACTGTTTAATACAATCCATGTTATATCTTTTGCCATCCGAAGCTTCAAATTTCAGTTGACTACAATTTGTAGCCAACTCAAAACCTTGTTTTTTCAAACGGGTTTTTAGCACACTCCAGTATTTTCGCGCATTTTCACTTTTTGTAATTGCAGCGACGATGTCTGTCACAACATACCACCACTGTTGATTGTCGTTATCCCATTGAGCACGAACCATTTGGTCCTCAAAAAAACGTATAGAAATCTTGTCGGCACTCATGATTTGTCAAATTTTCAAGGTGCAAAGATAAGTGATTTTCAGCGTTTCCGCAAGTATTTTCAGAGACTTTTTTCGAGTTTCAGAACGCCGCCTTCATCCTCGACATCGCCTTTTCGACAACGCTTCTCGGACAGGCGAGATTCATCCGCAGACACTGCTCGCCTTCCCTGCCGAACTCTTTCCCGTTGTTCAGGCCAAGACCGGCTTCGAAAATCATTTTGTGGTTAAGTGCCTTGTTATCAAGTCCGTAAGCCGAGAAATCGAGCCAAAGCATATATGTTGCCTCCGCTTTGTGAACTTTCACCTTAGGCAATTCACGATGTAAATAATCAACCACATAATCGATGTTACCTTTTATATATTGAAGCAATTGCTGGAGCCACTCCTCCCCTTTTTCCATCGCTGCCTTTGTCGCAATCTTGCCGAAGATATTTCCGAGGTCAATCTCTGTATTATGCACATAATCAACAAATTGCTTGCGTAAATTTTCGTTTGGCACTATGATTGATGAAGTCGTCATTCCTGCGATGTTGAACGTCTTGCTCGCCGCATGGGCCGTGATGCTGTGCTGCGCGAACTCATCGCATATAGAGGCAAACGGCGTGTGTTTGAATCCTGGAAGCACAAGGTCGCAATGAATCTCATCGGAGAAAACGAGCACATTGTTTTTCATGCAAATCTCGCCGAGTCTCTGAAGCTCCTCGCGCCGCCAACTTCTTCCGACCGGGTTATGTGGATTGCTGAGAATCAACATCTTGGCTGTTTTAGCCTGTTTTTCAAGAAGTTCGTAATCCATCACGAAGCCGTTTTCGGTCTCAATGAGCGGATTGAGGACGAGCTTTCTGCCGTGACTTTCGACCGCATGGAAAAACGGCGGATAGACCGGCGGCTGGATAATCACCTCGTCATTTTCTTTTGTCAGCCCCATCACTGCCATGTTGAAGGCGCATACCACGCCCGGCGTGTAAGAGATCCACTCTTTCTTCACGTCCCATCCGTGACGGCGGTGAATCCAGTCCGCAACGGCCTGATAATAAGAGTCTTCGCGGAAAGTATAGCCGTAAACATCACCTTTCGCGCGTTCAATGACGGCCTCGCGGATGAAGTCGGGGGTGCGGAAATCCATGTCGGCGACCCACATGGGAATAACATCAGGGTTTCCAAAGACATTGTTTCTTAAATCATATTTAACACATTGAGTGTCAATGCGATTTATCAATTCATCAAAGTTATACTTCATAGTTCCAAAGTTTGTAATGATATAAAAAATTGCAACTGCAAAAATGAGATTTTTTTCAAAACAGAAACTATTCTTTCAAAAAAAAATTATGTAATTTTGCGAGTTATTTTGAAAAAAAATGAGAAAACGTCTTTTTTTAATATTGCCATTCATTTTATTTGCCTTGACGGAAATAAAAGCACAGCAATCAGGTGTTTTTGGTGTCATTAAAGATGTTGACACTCATGAACTTATGATTGGTGCGGCGGTTTATGTCGATTCATTGCAGATCGGAACAACGACCAATGAAAACGGTTATTATGAGTTGCAACTAAACGCAGGGAGACACAAAATCAGGTATTCTTTTTTAGGTTATCACACATTTGAGCAGACTGTTATTGTTGAAAAAACAAGGAAAAGGCTCAATGTTGAATTAAAAATGGAGAGTCAACTACTTGAAAATGTGATTGTAACGAGCAAGAAAAAAGACGCCAATGTAAAGGATCTTGCCATGAGTGTGCAAAGGCTTGAGATGGTAAAAATCAGGAAGATGCCCGCACTTATTGGTGAGGTTGACGTCATCAAGGCGATACAGCTTCTTCCGGGTGTCCAATCTTCCAGCGAAGGCTCGTCAGGCTTTAGCGTCCGTGGCGGCTCCCCCGACCAGAACCTCATCACTTTGGACGACACCCCTGTGTATAACGCCTCTCATTTCCTCGGTTTCCTGTCGGTCTTCAACAACGATGTCGTGAAAGAAGCAACATTATATAAAGGAGACATTCCGGCGAACTACGACAGCCGTTTATCGTCGGTGCTTGACGTGAAGACTCTCGATGAAATCCCCGACAGATTCACGATGACCGGCGGCATCGGAATCCTCACAAGCCGACTGATGCTGAATATGCCGTTCAACAAACAACGCACATCTGTAATGCTCGCAGGACGAATAACTTACGGAGGTATTCTTGCGTCATACCTGCTCAAAGACTTGACGAAAACAAAATTGTATTTCTACGACCTAAATGGCAAAATCACCCATGTCTTCAATAAAAACAACCGGATATTCCTTTCGGTGTATAATGGTTATGACCTCGTGAAGATGGACAGACTGATGGGGCTTGGCTATGGAAACACCACTGCTAATTGGCGATGGAACCATATTTTCAACGACCGACTTACCTCAAACCTGTCACTCATGTACTCAAAATACAGATACAACATTGACGTGATGGCTAATCCGTATGATTTCACTGTTACAGCAGGCATCACCGATTATTCTCTGAAATATGATTTTGTCTGGATGACAAATGATAAATTGACTGTAAGATATGGATTATCAACTACTTATCACCAATATCTTTTAGGAGAGCTTGAAGACAGAACCGGTGTCGTTGCTACATATATCAAGACTGCCGACGACGAGCGTCTCAACCGCAAAGCGTTGGAATCAGCACTGTATTTTACAAATGAGCACAAGATAACTCCTTTGTTTTCACTGCGTTATGGACTGAGACTGTCGATGTTCAACAATATTGGAGCTGAAACGCTCTATCTTTTCGATGAAAATCACAGATGGGTTGATTCTGCCATATATAAAAAAGGTGAAATGTTCCACACCGAACTTAATCTTGAACCGCGTTTGGCAATGATATACCGCACCAGCGCGATGTCATCGATCAAGGCATCGTACGCGAGGACTGTGCAATATGCGCAGCTCGCGTCAAATTCAACGGGCGGACTGCCTTTTGATGTCTGGTTCCCCACCAGCACGAATATCAAACCGCAGAAATGCGACCAGTTCGCAGCTGGTTATTTCAGAAATTTCAGGGGCAATGACATTGAGACATCGGTGGAGTTGTTTTACAAGAACCTGACTGATGTAATAGACTTTACAGATGATGCCTTTTTAATTGCCAACGCATTGATAGACGGAGAAGTACGTGTCGGTAAAGGACGTTCATACGGAGCAGAGTTCATCGTAAGGAAAAACTACGGCAAATTGACCGGATGGGTTGCTTACACATACAGTCGGTCCTTCAGGACAGTTAAAGGCATCAGCCATGACGAGGAATACCAGTCGCCCTACGACCGCCCTCACAACATCAGCATTGTGGTAAATTACGCATTCTCCGACAGGTTTGATGTGTCGGCTACTTGGGTTTACAATACAGGTCAGCCGGTTACGCTGCCTTACGGTAAATACACCGTCGATGGCGTAACCTACTCAATTTACAACGGCTATCGCAACAAGAGCCGCTACCCTGATTATCACCGGCTTGACCTTGCCGCGAACCTCAAATGCAAGCCGCACAAACGCTGGCAGGGCGAGTGGAGTTTCTCGATTTATAACGCATACGCGAGGCATAACACGTGGGCGATAATGTTCAAGAGCGAAGACAATGGCACAATCACAACAGATAAAGTTTATCTGTTCTCAGTCGTGCCGTCTGTGTCATACAACTTTAAATTCTAATGTGATTATGAAACAGTTGAAACATATATTTAACATATTTTTATTTTCTTTGCTCATCATGTCATGCAAGGAGAAAATAACAATCGAGCCACAGGAAGGTCCGCAACTTCTCGGAGTTTACGGCTCAATCACCGATGAATACAAAAATCATAAGATCACACTGAGCAGGACGACAGATTTTTACGCCACCGAAGCACCGAAGATGGTTTCCGATGCCACAATCTTTGTACACGACAACATCGATACCATTTGGTATGAGGAGACCGAAGAAAACGGTATCTATCAAACAGTTGAGAAGTTTTCCGGCAAGGAAAGCCATACATACAATCTGTCGATTGACCTGCCTGAACGTGAAGGTGGCGGGCATTATTATGCGCAGGCAGAAATGCTGCCGAGCATCACAACCGTCGACTCAATAGTGATTAAGCAATATCAAGTTGCAAATGTATTGGTTAATAACATGTTAGGCTTATATCCTTATTTTCAATCATTGAAAAATGAAGATGCATACTATATGATTAAGGCTTACGTCAACGACAGTCTTGCGGGCGGCGACAAACTGACAAATTGTGGGATATACAACCTTGGCGGAATGTCGGGGTGGTATGTCAACGGCACGTTGATGGCGCATCTCGCCGGCGAGATTCCTGTCTGGAGTTTCCTTACGGAAGAATCAAGTGCTGATTCGCTGAAAGTATTGCATCATGGCGACACAGTGAGAATGGATCTGTCGGTGATAACATACGATTATGCAGGTTATATTTCAGATATATCTTCAAGCAACGGAAGTAATCCGATGATGGGTTCTCCGTCAAATGTGCGTACAAATATATTTCCGGAAGGCACTGCTGCAGGCTATTTTCATGCGGCTGCAATAAGAAGTAAGACAATAATATATTGATATCCACTGCTTTATAACATAAATATTTTTTTATAAATATTTTGTCGGGAGTATTGGAATTTTACCTATTTTTGCACTCGCAAATCCAAGGGGGAGTCGCATAGCGGCAATTGCAACAGACTGTAAATCTGTCCTCGGATGAGTTCGGTGGTTCGAGTCCACCCTCCCCCACGAGATGCAAACTGAGAACGGTCAAAAGCCGTTCTTTTTTGTAAAAAAATCTTTTTTTAACGTCAATTCCAAACATTTTAATTACCTTTGCATTTTAAATTCATTCAGATAATGGCAAAGAAATTAAACCCGGAAGATTACGCACTCCCATTGGAGAAGGCACTTAGTGAACAGATTTACAACGCATTGCAAGGCAATGTCGTGGAACAGATAGCAAAAATCGCAAAAGTTCAGAACCCGATAAACGACTACAGAAGCATACTCGAAGGTCACAGTTTCAAGGTTGAGGAAGGCACACTTCCCAATTATTACAAGATGTTTCATGAAATCAAGGAGAAACTGTGCTTTGAAGGCGACATCGACTTTTACATCACCGGTGACTCAAGCGTCAACGCATTCTCGATCTGCTCGATGAATCCTGAGGAGCCGAACATCATCAACGTCAACTCATCGCTCATTGAACTAATGACTGACAACGAGTTGCGTTTTGTCATCGGCCACGAGATGGGGCATTTGATCAACGGCAACACGAAACTGACACGCCTTATCAATTTCGTCTATCCAGGCGACACGGAAGCACCTGTCACACTACAGTATAAGATAAGGCTTTGGGGACAGCTTAACGAACTCATCGCCGACCGTTACGGTTTCCTCGCGATGCCCGACATAAACGTCTGCATATCAGCGTTCTTCAAGATGGCTTCAGGTCTTGATTTCGAGAAGATGAAAGTCAACATTGAAAAGTTCATCGAAGAGAACCGCAAACGTCTTGACTTCTTCCGCAATGACAAGGGGCTGAACTTCGACGTGCACCCCGTCAATCCGATAAGGGTCGAGGCATTATTCGATTTCTCAAGAAGCGTGTTTTTCAAGGAAGGCGGCACGACACGCAAGAAACTGCAAGAAGAGATGGACGATCTGATTTCCATCTTGTTGAGAGTCAGGAACTCGGAGCTTGACAGCCACATGGCCAACTTCATCGCGACGGCGGGACTGATGATGGCTGGTGCAGACAACAACAACAGCGATGAGGAAATCGAGGTTATCCTTGAGGAACTTTCGGCAACAAAGATCTTCCCGATGAACTTCCTCGAAAGTGTCGCAAAGATGAAGCCCAAAGCCCTTAGCAAGTTGTTTACCGATTCAGTCAGTAAAATCATGGAAATCAATCCGAATATGCGCGAAGCGATGTTTATTTACCTGATTTCTATTGTTATGGCTGACAAAGAACTGAACATTGACGAAATAAATGCTCTGCTGAACCTGGGACAGAATGCTCTCGGTTATTCCCCGATGGAGGCTGCAAACATACTTTTAGCTGTCATTCAGCGTCATTATTCACCTAAAATGACCGACCTGTATTGACAAATTCTGCCTTTGATGGTCTATATCAATTTGATTGTCAAACAAATAAACGGATGAAAAATATTTTTCATTTTTTGCTTGACAAATATAAAAAAGATGTATCTTTGCACCGTCAATCACGAAGGGAATGTGAGAGGCAAGATTGGACTAGTAGCTCAATTGGATAGAGTCCCTGACTACGGATCAGGCGGTTGTGGGTTCGACTCCCGCCTAGTTCACGAAAGGCAACGAATTAAGGTCGTTGCCTTTTTCATTATAAATGTTACATGAGATGGGAATTTACGTCAACGACACAATATGCGCAGTCTCGACGGCCTCCGGAATGGGCGCTATCGCTGTCATCAGACTTTCCGGCGAGAGAAGTCACGAAATAGCACTTTCTGTTTTCAGAAAGAAGACAGGCGCGTTGAACATCAACGATATAAAATCTTACAAAGCGTATTTCGGCGAGGTTTTCGACCCGAAATCCGAAGACAACGCAATGGTTGACGAGGTGCTTGTGACGTTTTTCAAAAATCCCCATTCCTACACCGGCGAAGACTCCGTTGAGATAAGCTGTCACGGTTCTGTTTATGTACAACAAAAAATCCTTGAACTCCTTGTAAACCAAGGTGGACGTCTTGCCGAACCGGGCGAGTTCTCGAAACGCGCGTTCATCAACGGGAAACTCGACCTGACGCAAGCCGAGGCCGTCGCCGACCTGATTTCATCGCAGAACGAGGCATCGCACCGGATAGCCGTCAACCAACTCAAAGGCGGCTTCTCAAAAGAACTGAAGGAGCTTCGCGCAAAACTCCTCGACCTCACCTCGCTTCTCGAACTCGAACTCGACTTCTCGGAAGAAGACGTGGAGTTCGCCGACCGCACTCAGCTCCGCGATATTTTAAACGAGTCGTTGACACATATTGGAAAACTAACTGATTCATTCAGATTAGGTAACGCCATTAAAAACGGAATCCCTGTCGCCATCGTCGGCGAGACAAACGCCGGAAAAAGCACGTTACTGAACGCCATCCTCGGCGAGGAACGCGCCATCGTCTCCGACATCGAAGGAACCACACGCGATACCATTGAAGAAACCTTCAACATCAACGGGACACTTTACCGTTTCATCGACACCGCCGGAATCCGTGAGACATCGGAGACAATCGAGAAAATCGGCATCGAACGCACCTTCCGCAAGATCTCCGAAGCCGACATCATACTCGGCGTGCTCGACCTCACCAAAGGCTACGAGAACGTCTGCAAGTCGGCGGATCTGATAATCTCAAAAACAGATTCGCGGAAGCAGACATTATTGCTAATCGGAAACAAACACGACTTGGCCGCCTCCTTCCCTGTCGCCAAGTTGCAAGAATCATACCGCAACATTCCTCTCGCCTTCATTTCCGCAAAGGACACGACCGACATCGAAACATTGAAATCATTGATTGTCAATCACAGCAACATTCATAAACTGACATCAAACGAGGCACTTGTGACCAACGCACGTCATTACGAGGCATTGGTTCACGCGGCGCAAAGTCTGCGCCAAGTCAGCAACGGCATGGACATGAACCTTTCGGCTGACTTGTTGGCGGAGGACTTGAAGCAGGGTCTTTACCATCTCGGGAGCATCACCGGCGAAGTGACGAACGACGAGGTGCTCGGGAATATCTTCGGACGGTTTTGCGTGGGAAAATAGCCCTTCTCCCACCCTATTGTCATTTATTATAAAACATTAAAAATCAATACTTTACATTGATTTTTACTCTCATATTTTTATTGTTCTTCATACTTTCCTACCGTTACCCAGATGGTTCTGGAGTCGGGCACCTTGTCGCCGCTTGCAAGTCCGAGGAAGTCCCGGAAGCTTGTGCGGTCAACTATCTGGTATTCGGCCTGCTCGTCGCTCAGGTTATACATGCGTTGCAGCACAAGGATCTTGAACATCAGCACATAGTCGTACGGTTTTGCCCCCGCTTTCGTCAGACGCTCACGGTGCAGGCCCGCCTCCAATGTCTCACGGAACATCTCGAAATCAACCGTTCCCGTAAGCCTCTCAAGTGGATTCCCTAATGAGGACAACATGGATGTCCTTTCCTCCGAATCAAATAAACCTTGGTTGCCAAGCTTTCTGTATGCCCTTTTGTATGTGTCCATTTTCTCTTCAAATTTTCGTCAAATATACAAATATTTATCTGAATATCAAAGAGTTTTATTTAGAAATGCCCTTAAGTTTACTTAACCATTTTGTTACTTTATTCTTATCCATAATAAACAATTCTATAGAAATCACATTATCTTCTGCACCTCATTCCAATAATAAAACGCCTCCACATTGCTCTTCTTGAACTTGTTCAACCTCTTTGGCAATGGCTCTGTTATCACAGCATCCGCCAACTGCTGTTCACTATCTGCATTGAAGTGATGAACTTCTGTTATGCCCTTCTCTATAAGCTTACTTAAGTATGCAGCCTTTGAAGCATTGACAATAGCACTGTCAAGCGCATAGTATTCGCTATGTATAAAACTACGCACTCTGCCTATACCATCCTGAAGCAACTTGAACTCCTCTGGATTCTCCATACCTCTAAGGCATATACAACGAGCCGTATTGAAGATATCGTCAAGCACTTCCTGCAGTTTTGTTGGATCAGCTTTACGATACGACAATTCAACTGCGGCAAACTTTCGGAAGGTTTCAGTGGTAATCGTAAGATCGTCTGTCAAGTCAAACAAAGAGGCGATGTCAAACAACTGCTTGTTTATCTCCATTGAGCAATCTTTCTCGCCCTTAAAGAAAGGTATTCCAGTAGTATGAGGTGCAAAAGCTGTAAGCTTGTCACCAAGCATATCATGATAGCTTGGCAATTTAACCATTACAGGTTCACCCTCTGTCTTCAAAAATGGACTTTGGATTGGCAATGACACTACATTGGAATAGTGGTTCTCTTCAAACAACACATCCAACAAAATCTTCCCCTGACTCGCTCCTGCCGGATACGAAACCTGATAGTAATACTTTGCGTGCTTTTTTGGAACGTTAGTCCTCGACACTCTTTCCACCAACTCAACATCACCAAAGCCATACTCTTCCGAATAAACTTTAAGATAATCTTCAATTTGTGTGTCTGGCGGGCAAATGATATCAATATCTATAGAGAGTCGCTTTGCACTGTTTAGATGCAACATTTCTGCTGTTCCGCCCTTAAATAAAAGCGGACATCCTGCACGAACCAATGCTTCAAGCAACGAAAAAGCCCTTATGGCCTTTTCTGCCAATGCTATGTCTTTTACATTGTTGTCTTTGGCAACTTTCTCAATCCAAGCCAAAGTTCTACTATCCGGGTGTATCATTATTTCAAAGCATTAATTATTCCAAGTATATTTTCTTTACGATTACGACGTTTAGCATATCGCAACAAACGTGCCGTGTTGATTATGTTTGTATTGAAAGCATTCTCATATATCGTGCAGAGCTCTGAACCTTGTGCGAAGCTCAGCTCTTTGTCTCCTGCAGCATCTACCAAAACCTTCTCTATAGTAGGAACAGGAATATCTTCCACCTTGGTGATGGGAGCTTCATTAACCAATGCACGCACAATAAATAATTTATCGGTGGTAATATATCTCTCACACTCCTGTGCATTAGGATTAAGCAGGATATGCTGTGATGGAAACATCTCTTGCAAAAAATGGAATACCGATTCCATTGCCACACGTTCAACGTCAATCAATATCATCCCAAGTGCTGGAATATGGTGCATATATTGAACCAAAACGGATGGTTTCCAAACGCAGAAATCCGCAAAAGGAAACTTCTTTTTCACCTGCGCAGCCATTTCCTTCTCCTCTTCCGAAAGCTTGTACACAAAAGGCAGTTTGGTTTTCTCAGGAACCGAATATAACCCATATCCTGCCTTAACCAATAATCCCTGTTTCACAAGACGATTCAACAACACATGGGCAGATGATTCCGATACATCATTTTTACCCAAGAATTCCATCAGATTACTCCGTCGGAATGGTTGTTGCTGCATGGATGCATAATCTAATATCTGTTCAGCTATTGTCATTGTATTTATATCATAATTCGACTGCAAAGATATAACATTTCCGGCATATTTTCACATTTTTTGCCGAAAAAGTTACTATTTAATGACAAATAATCTGTTTTCCTCTCCACTTTCATTCTTTTTCACTAACTTTGCCCCGTGAAAAAGATCTACTATAATGCGTCCCGAAGTTTGAACCACTAATAGGTGAGGTTAAGGTGGTTTTCGTTTGCGGGTTAGCGTTGCAAATATACAAATTGTTTCTCATTCGATAGTGTTTTTGTTCTTTTTGCGTCAAGCCGCCTCTTTTTGGAGGAGATAGCGGCTTGCAGGTGTCTTGTATCCGAGGCTCTGGTGAAGCCTCTCGTTGTTGTAGAAACGGAAGTATCTGTCCAGGCCTCGCCACAGTTCGTCTCCCGTTTCGCAAGGGTTCAGGTACACGTACTCCTGCTTCACGCTACGCCACAGCCGCTCGATGAAGATGTCGTCCAAGGCACGGACACGGCTGTCCATGCTGATGGCAATGCCGTTGTCTTTCAACAGCTCCACATAGTCCCTCCTTGGAAACCATCGACTTGCGTTCTTCCTTGCTCATGGCGACAGCTTTTTT